>DGVK01000036.1:0-2009 GCA_002395905.1 Verrucomicrobia bacterium UBA4286
AAAGTAAAATTGGGGAACCTCCAACTCGGCTTCCTCTAGCCTGCGCGCCGGGGAATTTGGTATAATGTATGCCCATGAACAACACAGTGGCGACTATCACGGCGGGCGTCTCCCTATCCGGAGTCAGGTTTTTACTTGTTGCAATGGCTTGCCTGTCGTATATCGCGGCTGCAGCGCATGGTGTGGACATGTCTGTGGTGTCCGGCGCGGGCTACCGGGCGTGGGTTGACGGGCGGCGCGTAGAGGTGCTGGAAATACCGGCACCGTCCATGCACGACCATCAGTTGCCGGATGATGCGGCTCGTCCGTATAGTGCAGCGATTTTCGACGCCGAGGGCACGGTCACCGTGCGTGTCGAGAGCGATGCGGATTTGTCAAACACGCGGATTCTGCCATTGTCACGTGGCATCGTTCCGCAACTGGACGGCGCCCGTGCGCTGACATTCAGGGCAAAACCGCCGTTCACTTTGTCGGTGGAGCCCACGTCGCGACATGAGGCGTTGATCTTGTCGGCAAGATCGCCTGACCCTGACCCGCCGAAGCAGGGCGACAAGGGCGTAATATGGCTTGGCCCAGGCCGCCACCATTTCGACAAGCCAATAGAGTTGCGTTCTTGCGAGACGCTGTATCTTGCAACTGGTGCATTTGTCGAGGCGGCGGTGCGAGGAATGGGGACGAACATCACGGTCTGCGGGCATGGCGTCCTCTCCGGATTGTGTTGGCCGTGGCGAGGAGGTCCCGCCCAGCACATGTTGCGTTTCGAGGGTGCGGATTTGACGCTCCGCGACTTTACCGTGATTGGCAGCTATCACTGGACGGTCGTGCTGGATCGGATGTCCAGGGCTCGCATCAAGGGACTGAACATACTGAATGGTCATGTCCTCAATGATGACGGCATCGACATCTGCCATTCGCGCGATGTGACGATATGCGACTGTTTCATACGCTCGCAGGATGACTGCATAGCCGTGAAATACTGCTGCGAGGGATTGAAAGTCGAGAACTGTTCACTCTGGGCGGACGTTGCGAACATCTTTCGCATTGGCTATGAATGCCACGGGCCGCCTTGCCGTTTCGCCGGACTCCGCGTCCGCAACGTGGACATACTGCATCAGGCTGTTTCCAACAAACGGCAGTGGCAGAACGCAGTCAACATTCAGGCGTCAAATGACGCAATCTTTGAGGATTTTGTCTTTGATGGACTTCGCTTTGACACGGTCAAGGCGGATGACAGACTTGCATCCGTTCGGACTCTGATCATTCGCGACGAGTGGCAACAGCACGAAAGTGCGGGACACGTTCGCGGAGTGACTTTTCGGAATGTCCGTTTGCCGCCAGACGCACCGCAAAGCGCCAACAATGCCATTTTTGTCAAGAGTCACGACAAGGAGCATACCGTCAGCGGCATATTGAACGAATGTGCAAACGTCCGTGTTTGCATCGACGAGCCCCGTCATGTCCAAGAGTAAACGCGTGTTCTGAAAGTAACCGCACGAAATTCAACTCCGAGCGTTGGGGCTCCCGCTACCGCTCCGCAGCTTCGCGCCACTCAACGACTTTGCATATGTCGATAGAAGTATTTGGGGATGCGACTGCGTCGCATAAATCGGCCGAAGGCCGCTCTAATCACTGCACAACAGCTTCTACTGATCGTGGTTGAAAAGCGCGAAGCTGTGAAGCGGGAATGCACCGAAGCGCAGCGGAGGGAAGATTCGGCGTAGCCGAACCCGCAGGGCGCGCAAGCGTCTGCGCGAGAACCCTAACCATCGGAGTTTTTACTAATGCTCTTCCACTAAATACTCCGAAGAGCCGTTTGTCTGTTGGTGGCCATGTCGGCGCCGTAGAGGAGGTCTGGAGGATGCTTCCTCCAGATCAAAGACGACATGCGTTGTTCAGCGAGACGCGAATGAGAGGCGCGAAGCAACCGTCATTCTGCGGAGCGGGAATGCGCCTGTCGCGGAGCGATCAGGTTGCCCGACGAGTAAAGCGAGGTTGCGGCGAAACAAGCC
>DGVK01000036.1:2107-5182 GCA_002395905.1 Verrucomicrobia bacterium UBA4286
AGCGAAAATCCGGGATAAGGGTGGACTCGGCTTCCTCTAGTCTGCGTGCCGGGAAATTTGGTATAATGTATGCCCATGAACAACACAGTGGCGACTATCACGGCGGGCGTCTCCCTTGCGGTGTGCGCTTTGTGCACTGGCGCGCATGGCGCGCAGGATGACGCGTCATCAACGGTTATCGACTTCGGTGCGGACTTCAGAGTCCGCCAGGAGTTGATGGACAACGTCCCCGGTCTTCCCGGCGGCGGGCTTCTCCTCCGCGCGCCGAGGAGCGGCTATCGCAACCACATACGCTTCCGTCCGCGCGTCTGGGGCGAGATCAAGAACGAGCAGTGGCGCGTGTATCTGCGCGTCACCGACGAGTTCCGCTGGAATGCGCGCCCCTACACCAACAAGACGACATTCCCCGACGAAGCGATCATCGACAACCTCTTCATAGAGGCGAAGGATCTTTTTGACGGCTTCCTCGACTTCACGATCGGCCGCCAGGACCTTTACAACCTGTACGGTCTTGACCACATCTTCGTCGACGGCACGCCGGGCGACGGCTCCCGGACCGTCTATACCGACATGGCGCGCTTCGCGCTCAAGTTCTCCGAAGACGAACGCCTCGACCTGTTCTTCCTCCACAACTACGACGACAACCCTCTCCGCTGGGGAACCGAGCGCGGCCGCCACCGTTCGCTTTCGGGTCTCGGCGGCGGCGCAGAGGTCGAGATGGACGACTGGGGCTGGGGCGGCGTGTGGTCCGGCAAAGCCGCCGACTGGCTGCCCTACCAGGTCTTTGCGATGCAGAAGATAACCGAGCGCTTCACCCGCAACCACGTGCGCCATCCGTACACGCGGCGCGAGCTCGTAGGCGTGAAGCTCATGCCGCAGCTCACCGACGAACTGTCGCTCCAGCTTGAGGCGATGGGGCAGATCGGCCGCAACGGCGACGACGACTGGCTGAGCGGCTGGAGCACATACACGGGGGTCAACTGGAAGAAGGCCGCCGAGAGCGGCTGGAAGCCTTTCGCGAGCCTCGGCCTGCACGTGATGAGCGGTGACAAGCACGCTGCCGAAGAAGACGGCGGCCATCATGCGTGGGATCCCATGTGGTCGCGCGGTGTGAACGATTCGGAACTCATGCTCTACGGCACGCACTACGGCGCGGCGTGGTGGAGCAACATGATCTTCCTCAAGCTCGCGGGCGGCGTGGATTTCGGCCCGCGCCACCGCCTCTACCTCACGACCGGCCCGATGTTCGCGGCGCGCGAGGACGGCATGGGCGGCGACGACGGTTCGTTCAAAGGGATGCTCAGCCAGGTTCGGTACGATTTCCCGCTGTGGAAGATGTCCGTATGCGAAGGCAGGTCGGTGGAGGTCTTCGGCCACGTCCTCGCCGAACTGATGAACCCCGGCGACTATTTCGCGACCGACAAGCCGGCGTGGTTCCTGCGCTGGCAGCTGGACTTCCGGTTCTGACGGCATGGCGGCGGCTGGACATATGACGATCGCGCCGCGCGTTGCGGGCGAGCTGCGCCAGACGCAGACGCTCGCGCCGCGCATGATGCAGAGCCTGCGGCTTCTCGCGAAGTCTCTCCCCGAACTGCGCGCGGAGATCGCCGAGGAGATGAGCCGCAACCCGGCGATAGAGGATGTGGACCATCCGCTTGAAACCTCCCTCTCGGAGGCCGAGCGCCGCAGCGACGAGTCTTCGCCCGAGCCGGACTACCCCGAGGACGATTTCGAGCCGGGCCGCAACGTGGACGAGGATGCGGCGGAGCGCCGCCAGAGCTTTTTCGACAATCAGGTCAAGACCGAGACCCTTCAGGAGCACCTTCTTTCGCAGCTGCCTCTTTCGGACATCCCGCGCGACGACTGGCCGCTCGTCGCCACGCTCGTCGGCGACCTCGACGCGAGCGGCTACTACAAAGGGTCGCTGGCCGACGCCGAGATGGCTTTCGGCCGCACCGGGGACCAGGTCGTCGCGCTCCTCGCGAAGATAATGGAGTTCGACCCGCCGGGATGCGGCGCGCGGACGGTTCGCGAATGTCTGCTGGCGCAGATGGACGCGCTGGACGACTCGCCCTACGAGGACGAGGTCCGCGCGATAGTCGACCGCCACCTTGAAGATCTGCAGGCGGGGCGTATCGGCGTCATAGAAAAGGAACTCGGCCTAACCCACGCGCAGCTCGCCGCCGCGCTCAAGGAGCTTCGCACGCTCGACGGCCGCCCGGGGCGGCAGTATATGAGCGAGCGCGAGCGCGTCGAATACGTGAACCCCGAGGTCCACGCCGTGAAGCGCGAAGGGCGGTGGATGGCCGAGACCGACGAGCGGTCGCTTCCCGAGATACGCCTTTCCTCGGCGTTCAGACGAATCCTCGAAGACCCGGGCCAGTCGGCGGAGACCAAGGCGTACGTGCGCGAGCGCATCGCCGCGGCGGAAGCGTTCCGCGAGGCGGTGGCCCACCGCCAGCGGACGGTTCAATCCATCGCGCAGACGATCTTTGACCGCCAGCAGGACTTCTTCGAGCACGGCTTCGGCGCGCTGAAGCCTCTTACCGAACTTGAAGTCGCGGAGATCGTCGGCGTCCACGGGACGACCGTTTCGCGCACCGTGCGCGACAAATACGCCGAGACGCCGTTCGGCGTGGTGGAGCTGCGCCGCTTCTTCGTGACGGGCGTGAAGACGTCCGGCGGCGAGGTTCTTTCGCAGGACGCCGTGATGGAGAAACTGCGCGAGACAGTCGCGGCGGAGAGTCCGTCCGCGCCGCTTTCGGACGAAAAGATCGCGGCCGCACTCAAAGAGGCGGGCTTCCCCGTCGCGCGCCGCACGGTCGCGAAATACCGCGACAGGCTAGGCATACCGGGCGCTTCCGCGCGAAAGCATTGATTGAAGATGGTGGCGAGAAAGGGGATCGAACCCTTGACCTTAGGCTTATGAGTCCTGCGCTCTACCAACTGAGCTATCTCGCCTCGAACCCCCTTGGGGGTCAACAGGCGCATATGATACCAAAAAACCGTCCCTGCCGTCAATAGCCAGTTTCTCCCACCCTTATCCCGGATTTTCGCTGCTAGCATTGCCTTGCC
>DGVK01000035.1 GCA_002395905.1 Verrucomicrobia bacterium UBA4286
CGCGTGGAGTTCTTCGGCGACGAGGTGGACTCCATAAGGGAGCTCGACCCCGTGACGGGGAAGTGCGGCGTCTCCATGCCCTCGGCCGTCATAACCCCGGCGAAGCAGTTCGTGATGGGCAAGGACAAGATGGAGGCCGCGTTCGCCCGCATAGAGGAGGAGCTGGCGGAGAGGCTCAGATACTTCGAGTCGAAGGGCAAGCTCCTTGAGGCGCAGCGGATAAGGGAGCGCACGGAGTACGACATCGAGATGATGCGCGAGCTCGGCTACTGCAACGGAATCGAGAACTACTCGCGTCCGCTCTCAGGCCGCGCGCCGGGATCTCCGCCTGAGTGCCTTCTGGACTATTTCCCCGACGATTTTCTCACCATCATCGATGAAAGCCACGTGTCCGTCCCGCAGATACGCGCGATGTACAACGGCGACCAGGCGCGCAAGTCGAAGCTCGTGGACTACGGCTTCCGCCTGCCGAGCGCGAAAGACAACCGCCCGCTCACATTCGATGAATTCAACGGCAAGGTCAAGCAGATCGTGTACTGTTCGGCGACGCCGGGCGACTATGAGTACGGGGAGTCCAGAACCGTCGCCGAACAGGTGATACGCCCGACGGGTCTCCTCGACCCCGTGATAGAGCTTCGTCCTCTCAAGAACCAGATAGACGACCTGATAGCGGAAATCGGCAAGGTCACGAAGGCGGGCGACCGCACTTTCGTGACGACGCTTACCAAGAGGTCCGCCGAGGATCTCACCCACTACCTGCACGAGGCGGGCATGAGGGTTGAGTATCTTCATTCCGATATAGACGCGATAGAGCGTGTGGAGATTCTGCATCGTCTGCGCAAGGGCGAGTTCGACGTGCTCGTAGGCATAAACCTTCTGCGTGAGGGGCTGGATGTTCCCGAGGTTGCGCTTGTGGCGATACTTGATGCCGACAAAGAGGGCTTCCTGCGATCGACGACCTCGCTCGTGCAGACCGCAGGACGCGCTGCGCGCCATGTGAATGGGCGCGTCATACTCTACTGCGACCACAAGACCGACGCGATACGCGATCTGGTGAGGATCACCAGATCCCACCGCGACAGGCAGATCGCCTACAACAAGGAGCACGGCATAACGCCGAAGTCCGTCAAGCGCGCGGTGAACGAGTCGGCCTACGTTTTCAAGGCGCTCAAGGCCGATACGTCGCAGAAGGTCGAACCGCAGGCGGAGTCTTCGCGCGAGCAGGTACTGGAAGAGCTCACGCGCGAGATGCTGGAGGCGGCGGACAATCTGGAGTTCGAGCGCGCGGCGTATCTGCGCGACCAGATAAAGCTTCTCAAGAAGCGCAGGTGAACTCGCCCATCGTCTCCGTCGCGGAGCTGTCGATCCCGTCGCGGCGGAACACCTTCGCGGCGGTCATGAAGAGTATCTTCACGTCCAGCGCGAAAGATCGGTTGTCGACATACCACACGTCCAGCCGGAACTTCTCGTCCCACGAAAGCGCGTTGCGCCCGTTGACCTGAGCCCAGCCCGTTATGCCGGGGCGCACCTCGTGGCGGCGCGCCTGCCGGGGCGAGTAGCGCGGCAGGTATCGCGCGGGAAGGGGGCGCGGGCCGACGAGCGACATCCTGCCCGAGAGCACGTGGAAAAGCTGCGGCAGTTCATCCAGCGACGTCGCCCTGAGGATTCTGCCGAGCCGCGTTATGCGCTCCACGTCTGGCGCGTCGACGTCCCGCATGGTGCGAAACTTCATCATGCGGAAGACTCTTCCTCCCAGCCCCGCGCGCTCTTGCGTGAACGTGACCGGCCGCCCGTCGAAGAGCGCGACGGCCGCCGCGACCGCGGCGGAGAGCGCGAGCCATGCGGGCGATGTTGCGAGCACGAGAGCGGTTTCGACGAATCGTTTCATGGCGACTATTATACCATATCTTCGCGCGGCGGCGGGTCGTCGCAGAGTTCGTCGAGCGTTATGCCCCGCAGTTCGAGAAGGGTCGCCGGGTGTCGGGACAACTCCTCTCCCAGGAGAAAAAGGACGGCGCTTGAGTGCTTGCACGGATTCGCGTAGTCGGGGCAGCTGCAGCGCGTCGTCATGTCGTAGCGCCCCTCGCCGAGTTTCCCGCCGGGGAACAGATCGAACCCGCGCGAGCGGAAGAGCTGTTCGACCTCGGTCGGCAGATCGTCCGCCAGCAGGCGCGCGACAATCATCGGCTCGGCGCGCAGCGCGGCGACAATCGCCGCGCGGGCGAAACCTTCGGGCCGGCGGAAGTCGATCGTCACCGAATAAGGATCGGGGCGCGTGCCGACGACGCTTGCGGATACGTGCGGGCCTTCGATCGCGAGCGAGATCACCTGTCCGGAGGCCGCATAGTTCCTTCCGCGCCCGAGACGCGCGCCCAGACCCATGCGCTCCATGATCTGCCGCCAGCGCACGGCCCACCAGCATCTGCCGCCGCCGCGCGGCTCCTGCGCGCGGATTCCTGCCGCAAAACGCGGTATGCGAATCGGAAACTTCTTCCTGCTCATACGTTGCGGATATTATACCACATCTCGACCGCATTCGCGAGGGCGGTTGACTTGCGAGCCGAGAAAGCGTAAAATATGTCATCAGTTTTTCTAACCAAAGCAAGGAGCAACATATGAATCGTTTGATGAAGACCGGAATCGCGGCGCTCGCAATCGCCGCCATAACACCTGCTTTCGCGGATGACGTCGAGGAAGAGGGCGTTGTCGGCTGGACGCCGCTCGCAATCGGCCTCGCCACGCCCGTGCAGCTTCCCTGGGGGATCGAGCGCTGGGATGTGTTCGGTCTGGATGTAAACCTCTTCTACACCGATGCGCCTAAGATGTATGGCGTCGGCGTCGGAGGTCTCGGCCTCACCACGCGCGACGATCTTATCGGTCTCGGCGTCGGAGGTCTCTTCAACTACGCCAGCGCCGATGTCTACGGCCTTCGTGCCACGCTCGGCGCCAACATCTGCCGCGGCACCGTCTACGGCGCCGACCTCGGCGCGTTCAGCTACCACCACATCATGCGCGGTGTCGACCTCGAGCTTCTCGGCAGCATCTACGACGAGCTCTATGGTGTCGAGGCCAGCCTTGTCGTCAACTTCGCCCGCGAGATGAGCTACGGCTGGACGGCCGCGCTCGGCGCGAACATCGCGGAGAAGGCCTACGGCTGCCAGACGGCGATCGTGTTCAACCACGCGACCCTCCTTCATGGCTGCCAGATCGCGCTCATCAACTTCGCCGACGAGTGCGAGTGGGGCTTCCAGATCGGTCTTATCAACGTGATCATGAGCAACAAGCTCAAGGTCCTGCCGATCGTCAACGGATACTTCTGATAACCGGGCTGTGTCGGTCAAGAAGCAGCATAGCCCGTTCCTGAAGAAGGCGACCAGCCAGGCCGCCTCCTCCGGCGGGCGCAAACGCCACGGCCTTGGAAGGGGTCTTGATTCGCTCATACCCTCCTCGGCCAAGGCCGCAGTCGCTTCCACATCCGGCGCATTCTCCAATGCGCCGTCGCCAGTCGCGGCTCCGAAGCCGCAAGAGACGCCTGCGGGCGCGCCGCTTGAGCTGCGCATATCCGATATAGAGCGCAGCCCCTATCAGCCCCGCCGCGACTTCGGCGAAGAGGAGCTGGCGGGTCTCGCAGAGTCGCTCAAAAACAACGGACTCGTCCAGCCGCCGACGGTGAGGAAGAACTCCGCCGGGCGTTACGAGCTTATTTCTGGCGAGCGCCGTCTCAGGGCGGCCCAGCTCGCCGGATGGGAGAAGATTCGCGTTACCTTCGTCGCGGCCGACGATCAGACCGCGGCCGTGATGACGACGACCGAAAACCTCCAGCGTGAAGACCTCAATCCCATCGAGGAGGCGACAAGCTACAAGACTCTGCAGGACGGCTTCGGCCTCACCCAGCAGGAAGTCGCCGAAAAGGTCGGCAAAGGACGCGCGACGGTCGCGAACGCCCTGCGGCTTCTGGAGCTTCCCGACGAAGTGCGGTCGCTTCTGCAGACCGGGCTTCTTTCGGCCGGGCATGCAAAGGTTCTTCTTTCTGTTGACGGCGAGAAGGAGCGCATCCTCCTTGCGCGCGACTGTGTAAACAGCCAGCTTACGGTTCGCGCGCTTGAAAAGCGCGTCGCGCGGCTGCACGCGCCGGTGGTCGAAAAATCTCGCGGCACGCCCGACATTCCCGATGGATATGTGCGCAGTCTCGTTGACAAGCTTAAGAAGCATCTCGGATGCGCGGTGCGCCTTACAAGCGGCATGACCCATGCCAACGGTCGGCATACCAAGGGGGTGCTGGAGATTGACTTCTTCGATAACGACGACCTGGACCGTGTGATATCAATGCTGGGGCTTCAGGTCGATTGAAATGATCGCTTCATTGATTCTTTCTGCGTCGATCGCCTTCACGGCCTCGGACGCGCACTTCGCTTTCGAATGCGCGAGCAACCTTGTGGCGAACTGCACGCCGCGTGACGCGGGGACGGTTCGAGGCAGGATCGCCGCCAACTGGATTCTCGACACGGCTTCTGCCGCCGGACTTGACATCCGCCGCGACGTGTTCCGCGCGACGACCCCTTACGGCGAGCGCACTTTCACCAACCTGTATTGCGAGTTCGTGCGTGAGCCGTCGGCCGAGTGGGTGGTTGTGATGTCTCACTATGACACCAAGCCCGGGACGGCCTGTCCCGGCGCGAACGACGGCGCTTCCACAACAGGGCTCCTGATGGCGCTTGCGAGATCGATAGCAGATCGCGGCGGAGTGCCGAAAGGCAATCTGATGATTCTCTGGACCGACGGCGAGGAGTGCATACGCGGCTATTCGGAGAACGACGGCTTCTGGGGGTCGCGCCGCGCTGCCGACGAGTTGGAGCGCAGGGGGCGGCGCGTCCGCGCGGCG
Source organism: Verrucomicrobia bacterium UBA4286 (assembly GCA_002395905.1). Taxonomy (GTDB): domain Bacteria; phylum Verrucomicrobiota; class Kiritimatiellia; order RFP12; family UBA1067; genus UBA1067. The sequence continues at coordinate 4,883 of DGVK01000035.1, forward strand.
ATATGCCTGGACATGCTGGGCGACCGTGATCTCAAAGTGACGGTGCCAGACAACAGTGATAGCACCCTTGCGCGGATTTCTGTGCATGCCGCGCGGCGGGCAGGCCTTGGCGACGGCTTCATCACGAGCATACCTGAAGAGGTCAAGGACGACCACCTTGCCTTCATGAGTAAGGGATGGCGCGCAATCGACTTTATCGACTTCGACTACGGCAGTGTTCCGGGGCGCAACGACTGGTGGCACACGAAAGAGGACACTGTCGACAAGCTGTCGGTCGAATCGCTCCACGCCAGCGGACGTTTCGTCGCGGAGTTCCTCAACATAATCCTATAGCCGGTGCCTGTTGTAGCCGTTGCCTGTCGCCCGGCGCAATTTCACAATCGGTAAATACAGCGTCATGTCCAAGAGTAAACGCGTGTTCTGAAAGTAACCGCACGAAATTCAACTCCGATCGTTTGGGCTCTCGCGCAGACGCTTGCGCGCCCTGCGGGTTCGGCTACGCCGAATCTTCCCTCCGCTGCGCTTCGGTGCATTCCCGCTCCGCAGCTTCGCACCTCACAACGACTGTATATGTGCCGGCGGGAGTGTTTTGGGATGCGACTGCGTCGCATAAATCGGCCGAAGGCCGCTATATACACTATGAATGGAGTCACTTGACCGTGGTTGAAAAGCGCGGAGCAGTGAAGCGGGAATGCGCCCGCGCCGAAGGCGTCGGGTCGGGTGAGCGCAAAGCGCGAACTACGAAGTAGCCGCAAGGCCCCGCGCGAGAACCCCAACCGTCGGAGTTCACACGACAGGGGTGTTGTGAACCCGCATGGCGCAGCCCATGATGGCATATGCTTTGGGATCGTCTGTTAGTTTCATGCCGGCAACAGTATATCAAATTTCGCTTCCCCGCAGTGTCGGAATGCGGTGTGACTCCTGGTTGGCATGGCAGAGGAGGTCTGGAGGATGCTTCCTCCAGATCAAAGACGACATGCGTTGTTCAGCGAGACGCGAATGAGAGGCGCGAAGCAACCGTCATTCTGCGGAGCGGGAATGC
>DGVK01000034.1:0-1831 GCA_002395905.1 Verrucomicrobia bacterium UBA4286
ACGGCGAGGCGAAGCCTCAAGCCGTGAGGCGGCGCGCCTTCCTTGAGGTCGCCGCAAGGCGACCCGCCGCCCGCCGGTTTTCGTGGTCGCGCGCAAGCGCCCCTTTGGAACGGCAGGAACAGTCCCGGTTTTCCCGGCGCCGCCCGGCCGGTGGCGGGACTATGCCGGTTTGCCGTTCTTCCTGGCCGCGGCGCGCCATGCACGCGGTGAAAGACCCGTCTCCCGGCGGAAGACGTTCGAGAGATAGGCGATGTTGCAAAAGCCGCATTCTTTCGCGACAGTCTTCACGGCGAGCGACGGGTCGCCCAGCAGCCGCTGGGCCTTTGCGATGCGGCGCGCGTATATCTCCGCACCGACCGAACGGCCGATCTTCTTCGCAAAAAGATAGTCGAGCCTGTGCCGCGGGATGCCTGTCGCCTTGGCGATCTCCGGCGCGCCGAATGATCTGTCGAGATTGTTTTCGATATACACGAGCGCCGCCCTCACCAGCGAATCGGGATGAGACAGGGTGTCCGTCGACTTGCGCGCCGTAAGGCCCGTCGGCTCTATGAGCACCGGCGCGGCGGGCGCCGGACCGCCGTCCATGAGACGCTGCAGAAGACGCGCTCCTTCGTATGCGTTGCGTACGAGGTCCTGGCGGACGCTTGAAATTGGCGTGGACTGGTTTTCGCAGAGGAACGGGTCGTCTCCTATGCCGAGAACCGCTACATCGTGCGGAACGTCCAGGCCGAGTTCGCGCGCGACGTATATGACCTGCGCCGCGTCGGTGTCGTTATAGGCGAAAATGCCGATCGGTTTTTCGCACTCCGCGAGGCGGCGGCGCAGGTTGCGCAGACCGAATTTCGGCACCTTCCTCTTGAACATTGCGGAGAAGCCGTTGTAGCGGCGCAGGTGCACCTCCGACCAGCCGCAGGAGAACCAGGCGACATTGTCGAAACCGCGCTCTTTGAAATGTGCGCCGCCGAGACGGCCGATGGCCGTATGGTCCGAGATGACGCGCGGCAGTTTGAGCCTCTTGCATTCGATGGTGAGGTCCACCACCGGGATGCCCGCCCGTCTCAGCTGGCGGATCGCGCCGAGCCTTGTCGAGCGCCTGCGTATCGTGGCTATCACGCCGTCGCCGCGCCATTCGGAGATCCTGCCCGAGAGTCTGTCGTCGAGCATCAGATTCCAATGGTGCTCGTGGGCGAAACGGGCGATGCCCTCAAGCCTCGGGAGGCTTACGGGTTCCATCATGACGAGAACAGAGGGCGATTTCATCAGAGAGTATTATACCACATTCAGTGTGCCGCCGCACGGCGGCGCTTGATTGGAGGTTCCCCAATTTTACTTTGGGCTGCCGAACCTTTGCGACCCTCTGCGCGGTTTTGGAAAAACTCCGACGGTTGGGGTTCTCGCTACCGCTTCACTGCTCCGCGCTTTTCAACCACGGTCAAGTGACTCCATTCATAGTGTATATAGCGGCCTTCGGCCGATTTATGCGACGCAGTCGCATCCCAAAACACTCCCGCAGGCACATATACAGTCGTTGTGAGGTGCGAAGCTGCGGAGCGGTAGCGAGAGCCAAAACGATCGGAGTTGAATTTCGTGCGGTTACTTTCAGAACACGCGTTTACTCTTGGACACGACGACAGATTTTACAACTTCGGCTGTTGAACTTTACAACTCCAAAAATCGCGTTCCCTCTTGCCAGGCAAAGCGGTTTTGTGGTATACTTCATTTTGACGATGCGGCTTGACGAGCAGGTCGCGGAGTCAAAGACAGTAAAACAAGCGAAACAACAAGGATTAGAAACCATGAAAATGCTGAAACTTGTCGGAATCAGGGGGGG
>DGVK01000034.1:1897-5401 GCA_002395905.1 Verrucomicrobia bacterium UBA4286
AGGGGGGGGGGGCGGATTTGCGCACTTATCTCCACAATAGCCGCGCTTAGCGCCTCTCTCGGCGCATTCGCCGATGACGCGTATATCGCGTCCGCCACTGATGGAAAGGTGTATTCAATCGACACAGGCTATGTTCCTGGTCCTCAAACTGCGGTTTACGCCGACTTCGAGTTTTTGGAAGTCAACGGTAAAGACCAGCAGTTCGTCTTCGAAGCGAACGGCAATGGTAATGCGCGCGCACGAATCTATATCAACGGCAGCGGTAACCTTGGATGGTCTTTCACGGAGGAAAATCCTTCGGTCGTTAATACGCAGTGGCAGTCTACCGGTATTAAAATGAATCCCGGAACGCGGTACAAGATGATGGTGGATGCTGCCAACAGACGTACCACGCTGGAATACGGCGATATATCGAGGTCGTTCGATTTCTCCAGCGATTCCGCTGAGTCGATGCATGCTATTTCCACTATCAAGATATTCTCCAGCGCCGGCATGTCTTCCAATGCAGCCAAGATGAAGTTGTATGCGTTCAAGATATATGAGGCGGGTGAACTTATCTATGACTACACGCCCGCAATCAAAGCCGGAATAGCAGGACTTGTCGATTCAAAGACTGGGATGTTCATTTACGACACACGCTATCCTAAATATAATGAGTTCACAACGGGTGGCGAAATACCGACGATCGACGACGATCCCTACGTCGAATCGGACGGCACAAGCGCGATCAACCTCGGCGTCAGCGCCTCGCCTAAACTTAAGATTGCGCTTGACTACGCGCTTCTGGAGGGGAACGCGTTGCAGGACCGGCTCTTCGGACAGGATACGAAGGATAGCTCGCCTCGTTTTTCGGTTTACATCAACAACAGTGGGAACATTTCACTCGCCGGTGGCACGGATACGGCTTTCAACAGTGCATCAACCGGCATTGCCACGAACACGGCGCGTCATACGGTTGTCATCGACAATGTCGCCCTCCGCAACGCTTACATGACAGGCGTGACGACGAACTGGTATGGCTACGGCGCAACGAAAGCCGATTGCACTACATGCGCGACGCGTCCGCTCGCCCTCTTCGGTAACACGAACGCGGATGATGGTTCCGCGTTCAAGCAGTGCACGAAGATGAAGGTCTATGGCCTCAAAATCTGGGCGGGCGGAACTTTGGTGCGCGACCTCGCGCCGCGTTGCATCGACGGCACTGCCGGTTTCGAGGATCTTACGACTGGTCGCTTCTACACCTGCGACGGTCTCACGGCCAGCGCGAACGCCCCGACGGAACTCTCGGGAGCCTCTAAAGAAGGCGATGCGTTCATCGAGTCCGACGGTTCGTTCTACTCCGTCGTCAACACCTACTATTTCGTCAAGCCAAGCACGAAAATCGAAATCGATTATGCGCTAGCCTCCATCGTTTCCAAAGCAGGCGTCCTCGGCGGTTACGGCGCGGACGCCGGCATCTCAACGATTCTCTGGTGCAACGGCACATCGAACTTCGTGCTCGAGATGCACGACGGGAGTCACGCCGGGACGGCCAACAACCTGTTCTCGCCTACCGTCCCGCTCGACCTCGCGCGCCACACGGCTGTAATCGACGGTCCCGGGCGACACCTTTCGCTTTCCGCGCACGATGGAACCGTAGAAGGTGAAGCCGATTTCTATGAGGATTGGACGCTCAACACGGCCCAGGCCAACTGGCCGGTGCTGCTCTTCGGTTTTGCGACGGACGCATACGGACACAACCAGCAGCGCGCGAAGGCGCGCATCTACGGCGTGAAGTTCTACGAGAACGGTTCACCCGTGCTGACGCTCACCCCGGCGGTCAAAGGCGGCGTGGCAGGCTTCAAGGACGGCGACGGCAATTTCTACTCCGGCGACGGGCTCATCGCCGGCGGCGCCGTCGAAACGCTCGAAGAGGACCCCTATGTCGAGAGTCCGACCGGCGGGCGCTACTTCGATACAGGATACTATGTGACGAGCAACACTTGCATCGTCTGTGACTTTATGCTTCTTATGCAACAAGCTTCTCCGCAGCAGTTTCCGTTCGAGGCTGGCACTGATCAGACAGCCAAGAACGACGGGAAAATGTATATGCGCATGTATGGTAACGGCGACAAGGGCCAGGGGGATGTCGCTTACGCATGCGGTCTCGATCAGTTTAAAACACTTAATGTGCCTTATTCTCCGCATGTTAGACGTACGTTGACTCTGGATGCATACAACCTGAAGGCGAAAGTAGAGACAAGTGGAAAGACTATTCGAGAAGCGAATATTGCTGTTAACGGCAAGGTGCCTGAGAAGTCAAACAACACGCTGAAGCTGCTTTGCAATTCCACAATGAACGCCAACAGCTGCAAGTCGCGTCTCTACGGTTTCAAGATTTACGAAGAGGGGGTTCTTGTGCGCGACTATGTGCCGATCTGCCAGGGCGGCACCTACGCGCTTCTCGACAAGGTGCAGGGCAAGGTTCTTGTCAAGGCGAGTTCTAAGGAATTCACAGGCTACACCGTGAACAACGATTTGAACGACGCGTTCTTTGTGGCGGCTATGCGCGCCGAGGATGCGTACATCGAGTCGGACGGCACGCAGGCCATCAACCTTGGCTATCACACGACGCCGAACACGCGTTACGAGATTGACTACCAGTTTACGAAAATTGGCAGTCAAAAACGTCCGTTCGGCGCGGCGGCGACCGGTGCTCCCAGTTCCGAAATCTATGTTCAGGGGAATGGCAACGTAGCATTCGGCGCGGGCGACTCATGGACGGCGCAGACAACCGGTGTCGCGGCTGATTTGAATCGTCATGTCGCCGTCCTCGACATTGCTAATCACGAGTGCGGATATTCCGGCTACAAGATGTTTGCGTTCACCGGAGCGACTGTCTGCACGAAGACGGTTGCCATTCCTACGTGGCTCTTCGCCAATGGAACTGACGCGACAGGATCCTACGCGAACCGCACGGCGATGAAGCTATACGCCTTCCGCATCTACGAGTCGGGGGTGCTCGTCCATGAGTATCTGCCCTACAAGAACGGCGATACGGTTGGACTATACGACACGGTTACGGGCGATGTGGTCACAAGCACCGTTTCGGGAAGCAACGCCTTCACCTACGGTGGCGGGCTCGGCTACGGCAAGTTCGCCGGAAAGAAGACCGACCTTGTCATTGTGCCGGGGAATTGCGCAGTAAGCCCGAACGGAGAGAAGACGCTCTCCGCCTATGCCCCTGGCGCCACGAGCTACAAGTGGACGAGAAACGGCGAGGTCGTCGATGGCGAGACCGGGGATAAACTGACGGTTTCCTGGACGAGACCGAAGGATGGCCCGGTCGTCTATGGCGTGACGCCTGTCTTTACCAAGAACGGTGAACAGATCGAGGGCAAGGAAGTCACCGCCGAAGTGACGTACGAGCCCCAGGGCTTGATGATCATCGTCCGGTAAAGCGCAGCACGGGTTGATGGCGCAAGAGAGGCGCGAGGGATAAGGGCGGGTTCGCCCTCCTCGCGC
>DGVK01000085.1:0-3813 GCA_002395905.1 Verrucomicrobia bacterium UBA4286
CGCCTCTCGCCTGTGATCGCCTGCGACCAGGCTCTCATGGAGGTGGATTTCATGAAGCAGTCCAACCTGGAGCTTCTCGACTGCGCCCGAAAGGTTATAACCGGCGCGACCGTGAACGACGAAGGCCCCGAGAAGCATATCGTCCACCGCGAAGACATCCTCGACAACGTCCAGCGCGAGGTGACGGAATTCCTCGGCTCGATAATGTCCAAGCGCCTTTCGCGCGACGTGGCCGAGCGCGCGCAGCGACTCTTGAGGCTTACGGACGAGCTGGAGTCGGTTTCGGACGAGTGCGCGACTGTCTTGAAGGTGGTCAAGCGCCTTCGCGGACAGAACGAAAAGATGTCGGCGTCGTCGGTGGCGCTGTTGGTCGATGTGCACGACCGTGTGGCCGGATTCGCGGCCGAGGTGACGCCGCTCATCCGCTCGCCGCGTCCGCCGATAGACGTCGCGGCGCTGCAGGCTCGGTCGGCCGCGCTCCACGAGTTCATCCGCGAGTGCCGCCGCGCCCAGCTCGGGCGCGTCGGGCCGGAGGATCCGGGCTCCGCCATACGCGTCCTCGGCGAGCTTGATATAATCAACGCTTACGAGAGGATTCGCGCCTACTATCTCAACATGGCCGAGACGCTCGCCGGCGGCAAGCGCTGAAGAGCGGCACAAGCCCTGAGCCCGATATGCATATACTGATCATAGAGGACGATGAGAAGACCGCGACGTTTGTGGCCGGGGCGTTGCGGCAGAGCGGGTTCGCGGTAACGCTGTGCCGCGACGGCGAGGAGGGGCTTGCCGCTCTGCTCCAGAATGGATTCGACGCCGCGGTCGTCGACTTGATGCTTCCGAAGCTCGATGGTATTTCTGTCATACGTGCGGCGCGGGCGGCAGGGCGCGACCTTCCCGTGATAATCCTTTCCGCCCGCGGGAATGTCGATGCGAAGGTCGGCGGTCTTGAGGCCGGCGCCGACGACTACCTTGCGAAGCCTTTTTCCATTGTCGAGCTGACAGCCAGAATACAGGCGCTCATCAGGCGCGCGGGGAGGGTCGACCAGCCTCTTGAACTTCGCTACGAGGATCTGGTAATGGAACTTTCGACCCACAAGGTTTCGCGCGCAGGCGAGAGTATCGACCTCCAGCCGCTTGAATACCAGCTCCTCGAGTATCTTATGCGCAACCGGGGGCGAATTCTGTCGAGGAACATGATTCTGGAGCGCGTGTGGGGTTACAGTTTCGATCCGCACACGAACGTCGTCGAATCGCGGATATCGCGTCTTCGCGAGAAGATCAACAGGTCGTCCGGCCACAAGCTTATAAAAACCGTCCGGGGATTCGGTTATGTCCTTGACTGACGCCGCCCGGCGGAAGCCCATGTGGCTGCGCATCGCCTGGGGATACTGGGTCGCGTTCGGTTTTCTCCATCTCGTCACGGCGGCGTTTGTGACAGCCTCCATCCTTAAGCATCACGTTTCCGAATACCGCGAAACGCTCAAATTGATATCCTCCGACCTTCTGCTTGAGTATGATGAAGGCCGGGGCGACATGTCCAAGATGGCCAGAGACTTTCGTGAAACCGTCGAACAGTACGGGCGCGACAATGTTTTCCTTCTGGTCGCGGACGGTGAAGACAACATCCTTCTGGAAGAGTCCTCGCGCCATGAAGCGACCGTGAAGATGCTTTCCGAACAGGTCGCGCCGGGCGTCGTCCGCAGAATCGCCGTGGACGGCGGTTCTGGCAGGAGGGGCGGCGCGGCGGTAAGAGTGATGAAGACGGCGCTGCCGGGCGGCGCGACGCTTTATGTCGGCTTCGACGTGACGGAGGGCGAGCGGTACGCGCGGCAGGTTTTGTGCGTGCTTCTTGCGATGCTCGTCCTTGTGATACTGGCCGGCGGAGTTCTGGGAGTCGTGCTTGCGCGCCGCTTCACCGCGCCGCTGCGCCTCATGGTGGATGCGGCCCGGCGGATAGGGCGCGGCGACTATTCGTTCAGAATCCGCGCCACTTCCGAAAGCATCGAGACGGACGAACTTGAAAACGCCTTCGGCAAGATGAGCGGCGACGTGGAAAAGACGCTTTCAGAGCTGCGCGTCCTTACCGAGAACATGGCCCACGACCTGCGGACGCCGTTGACGCGGCTTCGTGCCGCGGCCGAGCTTCAGGCGATGGGCATGGACGGGTCGGCGAAGTTCCCCGTAACCGTCATGGAGGAGACGGATTCCATGCTCGGCATGATAAACACGATGCTTGAAATCGCCCAGACGGAATGCGGCGGCTCCTGTGTCGCAAAGGAGGATGTGGAGCTTGTTTCGTTCATCAGGGGCATGACAGACCTCTACTCCGCAATCGCCGAGGACAGGCACCTGTCCCTTCGTGCCGAAACGCCAGGAACCGCCGTTGTCTTTCGCGGACACAGGGGCCGTCTGCAGCAGATGACGGGGAACCTTCTCGACAACGCGGTGAAGTTCACGCCGGATGGCGGGAAGGTGACCGTGCGGCTTTTTGCAGACCCGGTGGCGATCGAGGTGGAAAACACCGGTCCCGGCATAGCCCCCGAAGACATTCCCCACGTCTTCAAGCGCTTCTGGCGTGCCGATTCGAGCCGTTCGCTGCAGGGGAACGGACTCGGGCTGGCTCTCGTGAAGGCGATCGCCGAGTCTTTCGGCGGCACGGTGTCGTGCACCTCCGCATCAGGCGGACCGACGGTATTCCGCGTAGTCCTCCGGCGGGAACAGCCGAACATTGCCAAATGGCAATGATGCGGCAATGTTGCGCTCACGTCGGTATGATACAATAGTGGGCATGACAAGTCGATTCAGAGTCCTCATAATCACGCTCGCGCTGGCGTTCGCAGTCCGTCTCGTTATGATGGCTGCAATGCCCGTGTTTGAACCGAGCGAGGCCCGTTACGCCGCAATCTCGGCGAATATGGCGCGCACCGGCGACTATCTGTCGCCGAGTTTCACCTATCGCGGTGAATACCAGGCTTTCAAGGGCAAGCCGCCGCTCGTTTTCCAGTGCGGCGGGGCGCTGTGCAGGCTCGCCGGAGTGAGTGAATTCGCCGTGCGTCTCACGCCTTTTCTATCGTTCGCGCTCTTGCTGTGCATCCTGTTTCAGTCCGTAAAATCGCTGAAGAACGCTTCTTCTGCATGGCTCGCCGTCGGGATATGCGCCACATCAATCGCTCTTTACGCGGCATCGGGCGTTTGCATGACCGACGTGCCGTTGACGTGCTGTTCTTCTGGAGCGTTGCTTGTATATGCGCGCAGCAGGCAAAGCCCGCGCATGCGCGATGCCGTTCTTGCAGGGCTGCTTCTTGGCTGCGGGATGCTGGTGAAAGGTCCCGTCGCTCTGGTCCTGTTTGGATTGCCGGTCCTTGTCGACGGCGTTGTAAACCGCAACTGGCGGCTCGTGTTCTCCGCGAAATGGCTGTGGAGCGTCGCCGTGTTTCTCGCCGTGTCCGCGCCATGGTTCGTCCTCATGCAGCGCGAGCACCCGGATTTCCTGCGTTATTTCTTCCTCAACGAAAACCTGTTGCGGTTTCTGCGGCACGACTACGGCGACCGGTACGGGGCCGGACGCGAGGCGTTCCACGGAGTGTCTGTCGTGTGGGCGCTGGTCGTTACGCTGCCCTGGGCTTTGTTCCCCTTGTGTGATGTCGTGAAGAGGCGGTGGAGCGCATTCGACAGGCGCGACTTCTTCCTGGTTTCGGCGGTGGCTGTTACCGCGTTTTGGTGCATGACAAGCCGCGTCCCGCTCGCATATCTTCTGCCGGTCGTGCCGCTTTTCGCCGCGTGGCTCGCCTCGTCGCCGTCGGCGACGTTGCG
>DGVK01000085.1:3864-5855 GCA_002395905.1 Verrucomicrobia bacterium UBA4286
TTGCGCCTCCGGCTGTGGCGCGCTGTGCCGGCCGCCGCCGCCATTGCGTCGGCGGTGACGGTCGCGATGCTTGTGTCCACGCTTCTGTTCACCGACAAGATGCTCGGGAAGAACGCGCCGAAGCGCGCAAGCAAGTGCCACTTTGCATACGAGTTCTACCACGGGCCGTGGGGGGAGGGTGCGCCGCGATGAAGACGCTTTCTCTCGTAGTGCCGTGCAGGAACGAATTCCGCAGGATGCGCGCGGGCGAGTTTCTGGAGGCTGTGGAGCGATGGCCGTGGCTGTCGTTCTGCTTCGTGGACGACGGCTCTACGGACGCCACGGCCGAGCGCCTGGAGTGGCTTTCCAACGCATCGCCCTCCATGCACGCGATAAATCTTCCCAAGAGGGTGGGCAAGGCCGGCGCGGTGCGCGCCGGAATCCGCCACCTGTGTGAACATTCGCATGCGGATCTCATAGGCTTCTGGGATGCCGACCTGGCTACGCCGCTTGCCGAAATACCGCGGTTCGTCGAGCCGTTCGAGGCGCAGAAGGGGCTTTCGGCGGTGATCGGGTCGCGGTGGCCGCATCTCGGAGCTGATATTAAGCGCTCGTCGCACAGGGGGCTGGCGAGCGCGGCCGTGCGCATGCTCATTCGTCGCGTTCTAAAGGTGCCGGTCTGGGATACGCAGTGCGGCGCCAAGGTTTTCGCACGGGAGGTCGCCGCGGAGGTGTTTGCCAGGGCCTTCCGCACCCGGTGGCTTTTCGACGTGGAGATTCTCGCGCGGCTCGGTTGCGACAGGTTGCGTTCGCATGTGATCGAGCTTCCGTTGAAATCATGGTTCGACGTGCCGGGCTCGAAACTCGGTCTGGGGTCGTTCGCCTCGATTCTGCGCGAGCTTGCGGTGGTTTCGTTCAAGACAGGAAACATGTAGGGAATATGATGACGCAGCTTATTGCTGTTCTGGTGATTGTGGGCGGAGGACTCGGTACGTTTCTTCTGGGGATGAAGCATCTATCGGAAGGTCTGCAGGCGCTGAGCGGCTCCGGCCTGAGGAAGTTCATGTCCATTGCAACGACCCATCGCCTCGCAGGAATAGGCACGGGCGCGGTCTCGACGATGATCGTGCAGTAGTCCTCGATCATAACGGTTATGGTGGTCGGCTTTGTGTCGTCCGGCCTGATGAATCTCGCCCAGGCCGTGAATGTTATAATCGGCTCGAACATAGGAACGACGGCGACAGCCTGGCTTATAGCGTTCGCGCCGGACGTCAAGATGCTCGGCCTCGCCGTGATCCTCGCCGGCGCGGCGCTGTACTTCTTCCAGTCCCGTGAGCGTCTGCACAATGCCGGACTCGCGCTCATGGGGCTTGGCTGCGTCTTCATGGGCCTCTACTGGATGAAGGAAGGGGTGGAGCCGGTGAGAACGATGCCGATGGTGATGGAAGCGTTCAGATCGCTGGACGCGACTTCCGGCGCGGGCCTTGCGAAATGCGTTTTCGCCTCGCTCGTGTTCACCGCGGTGGTTCAGTCTTCCGCGGCGACTACGGCGATAGCGATGACTCTCGCGCAGCAGGGGCTCATAAGCTTTGAAGCCGCGGCCGCCACGGTCTTCGGCATGAATATCGGCACGACGATGACCGCGTGGCTTGCGGCGCTCAACGGCTCCGCCGAAGCGCGCCAGACGGCTCTCGCCCACACTCTTTTCAACGTGACCGGGACGATTCTCATAATCCCGTTCTTTATCCCATGCATCATTCCGCTGGCTGTGTCGTTCTTTCCGCGCTATGCCGAGGCGGTCGTTGCGAACGGCGTGACGACATACCCTCACATGGCGGCGCCGATGGCGGCTATACACACGCTGTTCAATGTAATCACCGCGCTCTTCTTCCTGCCGTTCGTAAAGCAGTTCGCGGACTTCGTCGCGCGGCTCATCAAGACCGACCCTGCTCTCAAGCCGCATCTCAGCGCCATCAAAATGTCGTCGCGCCTCTCGCCTGTGATCGCCTGCG
>DGVK01000103.1 GCA_002395905.1 Verrucomicrobia bacterium UBA4286
GCTTCGCCGGATCGACCTTGCCGTTGTCGGACAGCACGGCCTCGTCCGCGACGACATTGGCAATCTTCCCGACGATGCAGTACATCGTCTCGGTCGATACGACCTCCGCAAGACTGCATTCCATCGTGACGGGGAACTCGTCGATAACCGGCGCGTTGACGTGCTGCGACTTCGTGGCCGTGTAGCCAGTGCGCTCGAACTTGTCGGGCGTCTTGTTGCCCGACGCGATGCCGAAGTAGTCCGCGACGTCCATGTGCGCCTTGTCTGCGATGGCGACGGTGAACGCCTTTGATTCGAGGATGTTCTTCGTCGTCTTGTGCCCTTCGTCGATGAAGAGCGCGATCTTGTCCATGTCGCAGATCATGCCCCACGCCGCGTTCATCGCATTCACTTTGCCGTCCTTGTCGTACGCGGCGACAATGAGAACGGGCATTGGATAGACTGCCGGGACTGCACCCAGATCTTTCTTTGCCATTTTTCGATATCCTTTCGTGTTTTAACCATCCGTCTCGCACAGGAAGACTCTCCCTGCTCCCTGCCGTTGCGGAATGAAGTGAATTATACTATAATACATGCCCACAAGGGAAGTAGGCACTATTTTGTGCAATACTTACCTTGCGGGCGATCCCGCAGGCCACGGCGAAGATGCTCATACAGCAGCTTCGCGAGATGGAGGACGACGAACTTGTCTCTTCACAGGCGGATCGTCCCTGCGGCAAGTTCGCGGCGGTAGTCCTCGACGGTGCGGCGCACGCCTTCTTCGAGCGATATTTCGCTCTTCCAGCCGAGCGATCGGATGAGCGACGTGTCGCAGAGTTTGCGGGGGGTGCCGTCGGGCCTGGACGGATCCCACACGATCTCGGCCTTGCAGCCTGTCGCCGCCTTGATCGTCTCGGCGAGGCGTTTTATCGTCACCTCTTCGCCCGACCCGATGTTCATGAGGTCCGGCGGATTTTCCAGCGAAAGCGCGAAGAGGCACGCCGAGGCGAGGTCATCCACATGCAGAAACTCTCTCAGAGGCGAGCCGCTGCCCCAAAGCGGAACCGTCGCGTCGCCATTCTCGCGCGCCGTCTCGAACTTGCGTATCATCGTCGGCAGGACGTGACCGTGGACGATGTCATAGTTGTCGCCGGGACCGTACAGATTGGTCGGCATGAGCGAATGGTAAAGAAGACCTCTGTCCCTGCGGAGGAACTCGCACAGCTTAAGGCCGGATATCTTCGCCAGCGCATATCCCTCGTTTGTCTTCTCCAGCTCGCTCGTGAGAAGCGCGCTTTCGGGTATCGGCTGCGGAGCCATCCGAGGATATATGCAGGTCGAGCCGAGGAAGAGAAGCCTCTTGACACCCGCCTCCGCCGCGGCCCATACCGTGTTGAGCGCGATCATCTCGTTCTCGTAAAGGAAGAGCGCGTTCGCGGCGGAGTTCGCGCCGATGCCGCCGACGCGCGCGGCGGCTATAACCGCTACATCGGGGCGCTCCGCCTCGTAGAAGGCCTTTACCGCGCGAGGATCAAGCAGATCGAGCTCGGCGTGGGCGCGCGTGACAACATTCTGGCAGCCGGCCGCCGCAAGCGCACGGCACACCGCCGAACCGACCATCCCGCGATGACCGGCGACATACACCTTTCTGCCTTCAAAGGCTTTTGCGAAATCCATCGCGCGACTCCTACGCTTCTTTCATGGCGAGCTCCTTGCGCGCGAGCTCGAGGTCGGCGTCCATCATCATGCGCACGAGACCCTTGAAGGTCACCTTCGGCTCCCAGCCGAGGACCTTTTTCGCCTTCGACGCGTCGCCAAGCAGCTGGTCGACTTCGCTCGGGCGCTCGTAGCGGCTGTCGTGACGGGTGTATTTCTCCCAGTCCAGCCCCACATAGCCGAACGCCTCGGCAAGAAACTCCTTCACGGAATGCATCTCGCCGGTGGCGAGGACATAATCGTCTGGCGAATCCTGCTGGAGCATGCGCCACATGCCCTCCACATAGTCGCCCGCAAAGCCCCAGTCACGCAGAGAGTTCACGTTGCCCATGAACAGCTCGTTCTGAAGCCCCAGCTTTATCCTGCTCGCGGCGCGGGTGATCTTGCGCGTGACGAACGTCTCGCCGCGGCGCGGCGACTCGTGGTTGAACAGGATTCCGTTCGAGGCGTGAAGGCCGTACGCCTCACGGTAGTTCCTGACCGCCCAGAAGGAGTAGAGCTTCGCGACGCCATACGGCGAGCGCGGATAGAACGGCGTCGTCTCCTTCTGCGGCACCTCCTGGACCTTTCCGAAAAGCTCGCTCGTCGACGCCTGGTAGAAGCGCGTCTTGACACCAGTGAGCCTTATCGCCTCAAGAAGCCTCATCGTCCCGAGCGCGTCGACGTCGCCGGTGAACTCGGGCGAATCGAACGACACCCTCACATGACTCTGCGCGGCAAGGTTGTAGACTTCGTCCGGCGCTATCTCGTGGACGATTCGCATAAGGTTGGAACTGTCGCCGAGGTCGCCGTAGTGAAGGAACAGCTTGACGCCGTTCACGTGCGGATCCTGGTAAAGATGATCTATCCGGCCCGTGTTGAACGAGCTGGAACGCCGTATGATGCCGTGCACCTCATAGCCCC
>DGVK01000142.1:0-17057 GCA_002395905.1 Verrucomicrobia bacterium UBA4286
ACGATGCGGTACTGCTTCTGGTAGAACGGGATGTTCGCCTCGGCGACGAGCTTCTTGGCCTGCTCGGGGTCGTAGCAGAGACGCTGCACGACGCGCCCCTTGACGAGGTGCTCGGCGACGATCTCCTTGACGTCCTCGGGCTTGACCTGGACGTAGAAAGTGCCCTGGGGCAGGATCTTGACGATCGGGCCCTGCTCGCAGAAACCGAGGCAGCCCGTGGTGACGACCTGGACGGAGGTGTCGAGGTTCTGGGCCTTGAGCTCGTTGTGGAACGCTTCGACGATCTTGTCGCCGCCGCCAGAGAAGCAGGCGGTGCCGCCGCAGATCAGAACGTAAGATTGATAAGCCATTTTGTCTCCTTGAGAATGTCTGCGGCGTCAGCCGTTCTTTATGATGTCGATCGACGGACGGTCGCAGATCTTCGAATCGATCAGCTGGTGGCCGACGATGTGCTTCTCGACGATGTCCTTCGCGGTCGCGGCGTCGACGTGGCCGTAGATGACCGCGGGCATCCCGGGAACGACGACCTCGACCGTCGGCTCGGAGTGGCACAGACCCATGCAGCCCGTCTGGCGGATCAGCACGTTGGTGATGCCCTTCTCGGTAAGCGTGTCGATGAGGGTTGTGAACGTCTCCTTGGCGCCGGCGGCTATGCCGCACGTGCCCATGCCGACGATGACCTGCACGTCCTTGTTGGAGTTGTCGCGCATTTCCATCGCCTTCTGCTTGTCGCCGCGCATCTTGCGCAGGTCGTCCAGTGTAAGCTTTGCCATTTTACTTCTCCTTGGTGTTTAAGATTGTCCAATCGCTCAGCCGCGCGCGCGGTACTGCTCGATGATCTTCGAGACGTCCTTCGTCTCGAGCTTGCCGTGGACCTCGCCGTTGACGACGGCCACAGGCGCAAGGCCGCAGCACCCGAGGCAGCGGACAGCCTCGACCGTGAACATCCCGTCGGCCGTCGTCGCGTTGAGACCGACGCCGAGCTGCTTCTCGAACTCCTTGACGAGATCGTCGCCGCCGCGCAGGTAGCACGCCGTGCCGAGACACACCTGGACGATGTACTTGCCGGCCTTCTGCAGCTTGAAGAAGTTGTAGAAAGTGACCACGCCGTATATCTTGGCGAGCGGCACATCAAGCATCTGCGATATCTCGATCGCTATGTTGCGGGGAATGTATCCGTACGTCTGCTGAACCTGGTGCAGCACCATGATGAGGTTTCCCGGCTTGGATTTCCAGTCGGAGACGAACGCCTTTAGTTCAGGCGTCATCGTTTCGAGTTGTTCGCTCACGAGTTTTCTCCCTAGTCTTTGGTTGATGATGGACGTATTATACCATAAACCACCGCGGCATGGCAACTTGTTAGCCAAAACTAATCAAAGGCGCGGGCAGGACTTTGGCAAAGTGTGGGCAGGACTTCGCCAAAGCGTGGGCAAGACTTCACCAAAGTCTGGGCAAGACTTGGGCAAAGCGTGGGCAAGACTTCGCCAAAGCGTGGGCAAGACTTTAACAAAGCGTGGGCAAGACGGCAGGACGGCCGTCGCGTGAAATCACATGGAGAAGCAAAGCTACATCAGGCTGCATTTTGCCAATGCAATGGAGAAAGAACGGTATTCATCCTCCGTGTATGGTTCGTGCGGCGGACGGAACTGTCCACAATCCATGCCGATGTAGCGCATCACCGCCTTTCTAAGGCTGTGCTTTGGATAGGTATGACAGACGGTTTCAACAATCCTGTTGATATTCTGCTGCATCTTTGCCGCGCTACTTACATTATTTTCGCGCATAAGCGAATAAAGCCGCACGAACTTTGCGGGAACGACATTCTGTATCGTGCCGATTGCACCGCAAAAGAGATCACCGAAGGAAAGCGCGGCAATCATGTGCTGATCGCTTCCCGAAAAGAAAACCGCCTTCTTCGACAGCCTTCCCGCAAGACGCTGGACGGAATAGAAGTCCGTTCCGGTGTACTTCATGCCCATCACATTCTTCAGGTCGAACGTCCGCGCATCCCATTCAAGATCCACTACACCGTTGTTGGCGTATATCATGAACGGCAGGTCTGTCGCCTCGCTTATCATGCGGTAATGGTTGAAAACATCGGATGGCTTGACGCCGTAATAGACGGGCGGCATCGACGAGACCCAGTCGCAACCGGCGTCTGCGGCGGCACGTGCAAGCGATACGGCATCGGAAGTCCTGATGCATCCGACATGTGCAATGCTCTTGGCGCGTCCGTGCGCAGTACGAACAACGCGTTTGTAGACCTTCGCACGCTCCTCGACGGACATCAGAAGGCCCTCTCCCGTTCCGCCGGTCAGATAGAAGCCCTTCACGCCGTTTGCTATTCCAAATTCCACAAGTCTTTCAAGCATCTCCTCATTGAGACTGTAATCCTGTTTGAACGGCGTGAACAACGCAGTAAATACGCCGGACATCTCCTCTGCGCCGCCGTTTGCGGCGTCCCGCCCGCGCATCTCGTCGACGCCTTGTTCCGCAGGCATCGCCACAGGCAATGACGTTGCTCCTAAAATGAAATCGCGTCTTGTGACTTTCATCGATTCTTCCTCCCCTTCTCCGCTTCGATTAATCGTTCCACTGCAAAGGCGTCCGCAACCACCGTTCCTTGGGATTTTGCCGGAATCAACCGCAGCTGGGCACCTTTGGCAAGACGAAATTCGCCCATTTCATGCCACAACCCTGTCGCCAGCCCCTGGTCGATGCAGATTTCCGAAACATCCCCGCCTGAAACGATCTCCAGAACCGTGCGAGAACCGCTTTTCGCCCACCACAGATACGGAGCCTTGAACCGAATCGCATAAAGGCCGTCTTCGTATACAGGCAGAGGATAGACCACAGGCGATGCAGCGGCGAGGTCAATGACAGGAACAGCCCCGCTGCCTTCGCCGACAACTCCCGGGAAATGCGCGGCATCACCCTCCTGTCCGCCGTTCGGGCACCAGCTCTTCATCCAACCTTTTCCGAACGCTACGTTCGGAGATTCGTCGTCCACGATATGCCAGCGTGCTCGCTCCGGTGCGCAACGGTCAGGCCAATCCCCGCCAATGCGGTCTTGAAGCATCCGGATGTGACCGCGCGAATACACCTCCCTCGGCGATACATGCAATTCACGGCACAAGGCGGCGGCTTCGCCAGCCGCCACGCCCAGCTGGGCAAGCGTGCAGATGACGCGCGCGCTGCCGAGTCCGGCATGCGTTGCGCTAAAGCATCTGCCGGACATGAAGAGATTCGGCACGTTTCGCGAATAGATGCATCGATAGGGAATCCAGTATCGTCCATAATGAGGCTGAACGCACTTGGTCAGAAAGTCCGCCTCGGACGAATCGTCTTCGTAATGCAGGTCGACACTCCACGATCCTGTGGCGATGGCATCCTCGAACTGACGCCGCCCGATGATGTCCGTCTCGCTCAAGACCAAGTCGCCGAGAAGCCGTCGCGACTCTCGCTTGCCTATGAGAAACGGGCAGAACGAAAGCACCCGATTTGCGTTTTCATGCTTCCTCTTTGCAAGTGAAAACGCGCCGTATATAGCAAGCAGCAGTCTGTCTCGGATGGCCTCTCCATCACCTGTCATGTCACGATGGATACCATATTCCCAGTTCCATTCGCCATTCAGTGCAACCACTCCTTGCGCATAACTCTCCGCCCACGGTGCGGTAAACGGGACGGGGGCGTTGGCTTCGGAGCTTTCCCACATTATTGACGCGCCGAGTGTGTCGGCATCAGACGAATCGGGGGCGGACGGCTCCGCATATTCGTCCTTTGACTCCCGCCCCGTCCTGAAATCCGCACCTGCCCAGAAACCGATCCATCCATCGCCTGTCGCATCGACGAAAAGGGGCGCAACAAACGACACAACCCTGTTGCGTTTCAAGTCTAGCGCTTTCACGGCCGCGATAGAGCCATCGCCGTTCTTTTCCACGCCGAAAGCGCGCGTGGAAAGCCTCAAAACAATATTGGTTTCTCTTCCCACGACTGCCATACGCATCGCATCCGAACGCTCGCTCGCAGATGCGCGGTTCATGAATACGCCACGAAGCTCGCGCACGATCGGATGGCGCGCTTCACCGGCACACCACACGCGAATCTCGGAGGAAGCGTTGCCTCCCAATACCGGCCGGTCATGCAGAAGCGCGACTTTCATTCCGCGCCTTGCCGCCGCCACAGCTGCACACGCGCCTGGCACTCCGCCGCCGACCACGACTAGATCGACCGCCACGGTCTCTTCCACCTCTATTGATTCCGGCGACAGCGCTTCGGCGGTCGGCGGCATGCCATCTTTAGAGAGAACGACGCCCGCGCAGCGTCCGTCGAAACCCGTCAAATCGCGCAGGGAGAGCCTGGATGCTCCGCGTTCCAGCCGAACGACGCCACCATCCTCCCACGACCATTCACGCGAACCGGCGCCAAACTTCTTGTCGAGCAAACTGCCGTTCACGGAAACCATGAAGCGGCCTGGTGCGCTCGACGCCCAGTTGCGCGCCCGCACCCACACGCGATATTCGCCAGGTTCTTCCACCCGCACGGTCGCTGCCGCGTCTGCGACAGGCACGCCAAGGCCATGGGCAATCAGATACGGAGATCCTGTCTCATACATGAATTGCGAATCAAGACTCCATCCACCAGCGTCAAAAACCTGCGACGGGACGACAATCTGCGCCACGCACGACACCGCGCCGAACAGGGATGCAACCGCACACGAAACAAATATGGCAGAATTCTTCAATTCAATCTCCATTTCGTCGCCATGATGCAAGGTTTTCCTCCGCCCGGCGGCTGCTGGTAGTAAACAGTAAGCAGGCATCCGTCGTCAAGCTGGATTGTGGCGGGGTATCCAAGGTCGTTGTTCCGCGCCCCCGAAAGTTTGATCTCGAAGTTCCACGTCCGGCCGCCATCGGAGGACACGGAAGCATATTCTCCAAATCCGCCCCGATCATTTGTTCTCCGCCCATAGGTGGCAACAAGCCGTCCGTCGCCGAGGACTGTCAAGTGAGGCGGCAGACCAGACAAACCAGTGGGAGTGATCGGCTCCCACGTGCGGCCGCCGTCTTTGGATCGCGTCTGGCGCATCATGACGTCCTTCGCGTAGTCGGCGCGTATGAGAGCGTATAGTTCGCCGTTCGGCAGTTCGGCGACATGCGGCTCGTGGAAATAGTGCTTGCGGCGGTCGTTTTCGCCTGTGGAGTCGGCTATGCCGTCGCATAGCGTCCGCCAGGTGTGGCCGCCGTCGGTGGAGCGCTCCACCGTTATGGTGGTGTGCTCCCAGTATTTCGGCGTGAACATCTTCTTGAGATTGTCATCGAAGCGTCGCCCGAACTGCATCAGCGAGCCGTCCTTGAGCAGAATCGGACCGTGCGGAGTCTGCGAACGCAGCGTGACGAGTTTTTCCGGCTTCGTCCACGTCTCGCCGCCGTCGGCCGACCATATGCCGTAGTAGCCCCAGTTGGCGCGCTTCTCGGCGTCTGTCATTGAACGGTCGAACTCCTGCCACTTCGCCTTTGCCGATATCGGCGGGTAGTTGGTCGCGTCCATGTCGAAATAGGTTCGGTAGGCCACGGAGTTGAACCATGTGACAAAGAGCCTTCCGTCGGGAAGTGCAACAATGCCCGCATCGCGGTCGTCCAACTTTGTTTTGCCGATTGTGCGAGGGATAGACCACGTCTCGCCGCCATCGGAGGACTTGACCATCTGGACTTTGCCCCATGGACAGATGTGTGCCTCGCGGTCGCCGGAGAAGACAACGACCAGCGCGCCGTCGGCGCATTTCGCGACAGACGGCCACGAGCACTGCCTGCCTTCTTCACGCGCAATCACACGCGTCCACAAGATTTCGCCGTCTCTCGCAACCGGTGTCATGGCAGCCGTAAGCAAGCATATCGCAGCAAAGAGCATCATTCTGGCCTTTCTCTTTTCCAATAATCGTTCTATCGTATGACGATCATCAGTCCGTTGACAGGCTTGAGCAAGATTGAGTTGCCCTTCGTCACGACACGCCACCGTTCGACATTTTCCGTAGAACCTTCGGGGAAGGCGAGTTCAATATTGCCAAGAAGTGCAAGCGTCTTTTTGCATTCGAGCAGCGTCGCGCCGTTTCCGTTGCGGTATTGCGCCAGGTTCTCAGGATCGGTCACGACGATCTTAACGCCGTTGACAAGCGTGATGTTTTGATCAACGGTCAGGTGCCGTCCTTCGAAGATGTCGGCGGCGGTGCATTCGATGCGGTCGGTGACCGTGAAGTCTCCGTATGACGTCGCGCCTGCGCCCGCGATGAACGGCACAGTGACCGCTGTATGCATCTCCTCGAAAGTAAGTGTCGCGCCATTGGCAATCGTCACGCCTGCACCCATCGGCATCCCGCACTGCGGCGCGGTCGCATTATGAAAGCCGAGTATGCCCTCCTCGACAGTGACATCGCCCTTAAACGTGTTCGCGCCATACATGTTGAGACGCCGGGCGCCGCGTTTAGTGAAACCTTTCCATCCGCTCGACGGCTGATCTTCAAGCGTTACCGTCGCGGTGTAGTCCTGCGAAAGACCGCCGCCGGAAAGCTCAGCCGACGCAGATGTGTAACCCCAGCCCGGACTGGTTACGACGATGTTCGTCACTGTGCGCGTATTGTCGTCGAAAAGCGCGAACGCGCTCGCGCCCACGCCATCGCCGGTGATCGTCACAAGCGGAGAGCCTGCGAGCCTCTTCTCGGATGAGAGATCTGGCATCGCAATCGCCGCGACACGCCTGCCCGTTTCAGCCGGAGAGGTGAATGATATGTGCATCCAGACAGCGCCGTCGCCAGACACGGAAGAAGTATCGACGGCAAACCCGCCTTCGTAAACCGTGGATTGTGTCGGCCTGCGAAATTCGTCGGAGCCGTTGGAGAAATGCGCTTGGCTAAGGCGTGGCTTGATTACGCCGCCGTTGAGATTGAAATACCAGTTGTAATTGCTGGAAACTCGATACAGGCGACTTGCCTCAAGCGTTCCGCCGTCATTGAGATTGACGAATGCCGATGCGACTGCATTCGTCCACAGAAAGCGCAGCCACGTGCCGACTTTCATAAGCGAGCCTCTGCCTGCAACAGTCACTTCGCCGCGTCCGGCGTAATTGCGGCTCGCGCTGTCGCCGAAATCGAAGCCTTCGTCTACATCTACCACGGCTCCGCCGTTCTGGAACCACGCGAGCGGTCCTGCGCGGTAGGCGAAAGCGATGTTGTCCGAGTTGTTGAATGCCGCCGTGCCGCCGGAGAGCGAAAACGCCGCCTTGCCGTTTACGCCGAGGAGGGTGGTTTTCTTCGATCCGTCCGCCAGCGCCGTCAGTGAAAGACTTCCTCCGCTCTGACCGACGTAGCCGTAGCTCCCGACAGCGCTGGCCATGCGATCGAGCGCGGCATCACCAGTGCACCAGTGCGACGCGCCGCCGCGCTGGTAGATGGCGCCCGTGCCTTCTCCGCCGACGCGCAATGCGTAGTTTGTCACAATTGAACCGTCCTCGACGGAAACCGCGCCGTAAGTGCCAGCAGTTTCGCCGACATAAAAGCGGGTCTGCCCATAACCAGCGGCAGACAGTTTCCCGACCAGTTCAGAGGCACCGGAAATCCCCACAAACGCGCCGGTCTCGTTTTCGACGGTAACGCGGGCGGTTGCGGTATTCGTAACGACCGCCTCGACGAACGATACGCTGCCTTTGCCGTTGACCGTAAGTGCGCCGCCCAAAGTGACCGGACCGTTGGCGAACGACATGACAGCGTTGGAATCGGAAGCATTCACTGTGAGTGCGCCTGCGGCGGTTACTGGCCCGGCAAGCCGGTTGCGCGGCGGGTCCGCCGTGTTTGAGTCGTCCGAAACCACGGTCGCGTTGCCTACGGCCACCACGGACCAGGCGAGCGGGCCGGAATGCCGCAGTATCAATGTTGTACCGTTCTTGAGAGTGATCTTGTTTGAGCTGCCGCCTCCCTTAAGCGCATTGCCGTTGTGCAGAAAGAGCGTTCCTCCCTCGATGACTATATTGCCGGGGTTCGCCGTAGTGCCGTCCGCACCGTATGCAAAAGTGTTGTTACAGTAGAGGATGCCGGTGGAGGCTTTCGTGAGCGTGAAGCCGTTGAGATTAAGCTGCCCGGAGTTTGAATCGAAACCCGTCTGCGTGCCGAGGACAATGCGGGCGTCTGCCGCAAGAGTTATTTTTCCGAATAGGGTGTTGAGTGTTTTAAGTGAACCGTTTCGCCGTATGGCGCCGCGATTGTCGCTTGCGCCCGTGCCGGCGATTACGATTTCGGTCTGCGGTATCTTGCCGACGGAATCCTCGCTCCATGAAAGGTCCAGCGTCGCGCCAGAGCGAACCGTGATCTTCGTCGGCGCACCGAAGCTGTTGGGAGTTGTCTTGACCTTAAGCTCACCCTCGCGGATTTCGATTTCGCCAGTGAAGGAGCCGGTCATGTCGCCCAGGTCGAGCGTTGTCACGCCTTTGCCGGTCTTTACAACCTTCGAGGCTGCGGCATATGCAGTCGTGTTGTTGTAGGTGTTCGCAGACGAACCCCCTCCGACGTCAATCTCGCCCGCAACAGCTCCGAGAGCAAAAACCGCCGCAACAACACTCACTTTTTCTCTTACAGACTTCATTTTTTCGCTCCTTTGTTTTCGTGGATGTTCATGCGCATCGCGCAAGGATGCTGGTATTGTAGCATGTTATCGCGCCGATCTTGTCCAATCGGTGGAATATTTTTTTATTGAACAGCTCTCCGCAGGAGGTCGCTATGCGCTGCGGAAGGAGGACGGTGTGCGCCCGGTTATGGACTTGAATGCGGTGGAGAAATACTGAGAACTCGCGAATCTAAGGGTGTGG
Source organism: Verrucomicrobia bacterium UBA4286 (assembly GCA_002395905.1). Lineage (GTDB taxonomy): Bacteria > Verrucomicrobiota > Kiritimatiellia > RFP12 > UBA1067 > UBA1067. The sequence goes on from DGVK01000142.1 coordinate 8,854, forward strand.
GCAATTGCTTCGATGCTCATTCTGCCCTCTCGCAGCAGCGCTTCCGCCTTGCGGACGCGGCAGGCCATCAGATGGGCATGCGGAGGCAGTCCCGCAACGCACTTGAACTGCCGGGAAAACATATTGGGGGAAAGGCCGACGCTGCGGCTCATCGCGTCCAGCGAATAATCAGCGGTCGGATCAGTCTCCATGCGGTGCATCCATTCGGCGACGCCCGGAAGAATGTGCTGCCGGACGCTGGATTCCGCCGCCTCAACAACGGCAAAAATCAATTCCTGGCATGAAAGCCGAAGCGCCGCCTTGCGGCGCACGGGCGACCATTCACGGCGGTCGTATATCTCGAAGCAGCGTTCGAACGTATCCCGCAGCGTTTTCCCGGAGGTTTGAAAACGTCTGGGCAACAACATGAGGGCCGAGCATATCCATCGTGTCTCTTCAAGCGTCAACCCTGCCATGCATCTGCCCGCTCCAGGCAGGTGCACAAGAATGCGGTAGACAAAAAGGCCTTTTGGGTTTGACGTCAAGCAATGAGGTTCGTCAGCGCGAGAAACGAAAACGTCTCCAGGAACAAAAGGGAATTCCCTGCTTGGTGTGCGAAATGCCAATCTCCCTTTGACGCAGTAGGCGATTTCGACGCATCCAGCATGTATGTGAAAAAGCGGCCCGCATGAAAAAACACGACATTCGCGTCGCGACAGAACTTCTGCAAACGGCACGCCTTCGCTGCGCAGATCAAGAACCCGTTCTCCGGGTTCGTCTCTATACCGCGTCGTCTCGGATTTCCACTCTCCGACTTCTTCCCCCCGGTTTTTACGCTTTTTATTCATGCTGCACGCCGCCATATTACGGATTAATGCGCAGCGCTGCGCCTGTGTCCTCAATCTCAAAAAGCGCCATACGTTCGGCAGGCGTGACATTGGGCTGGTGGAGCGTCAACATCAGACGTCCGTCGAATGCTTTGAATATCATGCCGTGTCCACCGTCCTTTCTGAAAAGAAGTTCGTCCTTAGACCATGGCCCGGCAATCCTGCCGCCAGGTGATGTACGCGCAAAAATGCAGTAATCCGACCCTTCCTTGTCAGTGCGCTTCATCGCGTTCGACCATATCATATAGAGTGCGCCGCTTTTCTCTGAGCGCCAAAGGAACGGGCCGTCCGTTACACACCCCGCGCCGACCATAGCTTCAGACGCACTGAACAGCACCGTCGGTGCAGCAGTGAACGAGGCGAAATCTGGAGCAAGCGGCGCATAACACATCAAACCGTCTTTCATCTGACACCATTCATGACAGAAGACCATATAAGGCCGACCATCCTCGACATAGAGCGAGCCGTCGAGAGTCATCCAGTCTCGCGGCGGAACAGGGCCGTTCTTGACCGGAGTGAAAGGCCCTGTTGGACTTTCTGCCTTGTACACCCATACTCCGCGCGGAGCGAGAAATTTCTCCCTGCCAGCAACAAGCAAGGCGGGTTCATACGCGCCCTGTCCGAGCGTCAATGTCACAAAAAGATAGTAGACACCGTTGTGCTTGTGCACTTCGGGAGCCCACACCATCGCCACGGGCGTATCACCCGCGACGCGCATTACCTGAGTCTTTCCTGTCCAATGCTCAAGATCAGCGCTTCGACGAACACAAACGCCTTGTACGCCATTCAGCGATCCGGATTCGTACAGGTAATACACGCCACGCTCTGCAAGAATGAACGGATCACGAATACGAAAGTCCGTCCGGGCGAACGGTGTTTCAAGAGGTGTTATTCCCGCGAAACCGCAAGTCGCATTGAGCACGACGGTCAAAAGAGCCGTTGCGCCAACAATTGATTTATTCATTTCCCGGATTCTCCTTATTGCACCTCTCACGACGGTTTTCATTATATCATTTTTACACGCTTAGGGGCAACCCCCGGCTCGTGACCGTTCGGGGCGGGCAGGCTTGGGACGAGAGGTCGCGCACGACGAGCGGCACCTGTCGGCGACAGCGAGGAATTCCAGCCGGTCGGCAACATAGACCATGCAGTTGACCCAGTCGCTGCCGCGACGCGAATCGAAATATGTCGGAATCGTTCCGTCGTCGCGCTGCCGGCGCGTAAGACTGTCCGCGAGCGCCCTGGCTTTCTCGAGATAGAGCTCGTCGCCAGTCGCGCGGTATGTCGCGGCGAACGCGCCGATCATATCTCCCATGGACGCATCGATCGGAGTATAGTAGTCATACTGTTCGAGCGCCGTGGGCGTCTTCCAGTTCTTCCAGTCCATTACGTGCACTGGATCGCTCCACACCACGAACTGGTCTTCGCACCAGTCCACGATCTCTTTCGCCTCGGCTGTGCGCCCCAGCTCGAAAAGCCTGAGCGCCGTGTCGACGGCGACGCCTTTTTGCAGGTTCTTGTAAGGAGGCGCCGGGTCCATGTCTTCGAACTGTCCGTCCCAGTTCCACGTCTTCAGCGGCCCGTTCTGCACATATGCGAAAGCCCTGTCGCGCGCGGCGGCGAACGAACCGTCGCCTGTCGCGGCGAACGCGCGGTCGAACGCTCCGAGCAGATAGCGGTCCGGCACAAGTCTGTTCGAGCGCACCGGCGCGCCGTCGCTCTCGCGCACCTTGAGCGGCCATGTGCCGTCCTCGCCTTGAAGCCTCGCGTATGTGCGCATGATGGCGAGCGCGGCTTCACGGTACTTCACATCGCCGGTCGCCTCCGCAAGATCGAAGTATGCGTTCGCGGCGTGCGCGGGATAGCCGAGCATGTTCTGGCCGGAGTATTTCACGGCGACGTCGCGACGGTCGCCCCAGTATGTCGGCGGAAAGAACGCGAGCGGCGCCTGCGCGCCCTGGCTGTGCGCCAGAAGCCAGTCGGCCATCTTGCGGGCGACGGCCAACGCGCCTTCCGCATCTTCCGGCGCATATTTCGCGTGGCGGCAGAGCGCGCGGATCATCGAGCTTAAGATCTTCGCCGGATAGCAGTACAGGTCGTAACCCTGCGGCGGACCGTCGCTCGTCTTCCACATCTGCACATGCGGCATTCTGTAAACGGCCGCGTAAACCCGACGCGCTGAGGCGCGGCAGTCCGGCGCACCTGCGGGGTATGGGCCGTGAAACACGGCTGCGCGGTAGAAAGCGCGCCCGCCGCAACCGTCCACCTGCAGGGAATAATAGCCCGGCGCGAGCGCGTCCCACACAGCGGCGGGAACAGGCGACCACGGCTTCGCCGACGTCCACGTCGCAACCTTTTCCTTGTTCGTAGTCAGCGAAAATCGGTATTCTTTGAAACCATCGACCTCTTTGAAGTCGAACGCCGGCGGATGGATGAACGCCTTGGAGTGAGCGTTCCAGAACGGACGCTCCCCCGGAACGCCCGCACGGACAGGCTCGCTGGCCTGTTCGCGGGCGGCCGCGTTGACACGCGCCCAGTAAGCCTCGTCGCGCGAAGCGCCGACGGCGGACGCCGCCACCGCAAAAACGCATATCGACAAAAGCACATTGCCTCTCATTTCTCCTCCGGAACCACTCTATTTGATGATTATTACAAGGCCGCGCTTTACCCAGTTCTTGAGCACAAACACGATCTGCGGTGCGCATGAAACACCCTGCGAACGCTCGCGGGAGATTATGCCGAAGTTCCACTGGCCGCTGCTGTAGGCTGCGGTGTGGAGCGTGACGTGCGTGTCGCCCGCCGCGCGCGCCGTGCGGATTGCGTCGGCCACGTCGAACTCCACAGGCACGTTCGCCGTGATGTCACCGGATTCGGCGACGATGTGGGATCCGAGTTCCGTTTCCAGCGGGCGCTTTCCGTCGGGATGGTTGCCGTATGCCTGCGGCGTCGCCCAGCCGTTGCCGAACACATCATTCCAGGCCGGGGCGCTCGCGTCCGACCACTCGAAGTCTGGATATTTGAGGAGGTCGAAATGCGCGTTATCACTGACGTTAGCGGCGTTGCCCGTGGGATACAGCTTCAGCGTCGCCGACGTAAAGTTCTCCGGCATCTCCGCGAGGCTGAAGCGGTAAAGCGCTTCGCGGACGCCACCGCTGTTTTCAAGGCCATCGTATTTGTGGACGAGTGTGGCCGCGGTGCCAAACGATGTGTTGGCTCTGCCGCCGTTCTGCACGTATGTATCGGCGCAGGCGAAGACCGTCTTTTTCGCATCAAACGCAACGGTAGCTTCGACAGCGGCGGAGGAGCCGTCGGCGGCGTCGTAGCCGGTGATGCGGTAGGTGTGCGATATCCCCGGCTCGGCGGTTCCGTCGAGGCAGGTCGCCTCCGAAAGACCCGATGCGACCGTCTTCCAGGAGCCGTCGCTCTTCTGGCGTTCGACCGTATATTCGCCCTGGCCCGAAGGAAGCGCCGTCCACGCGAGACGAAGGGCGGGCGTCGCGCCGCTCATGTCGAGAGAACACGTAACCTTGTTCGCAAACTTCGTATCTGGGTCGGGAAAGATGAGAACGGGCGGATAGGCACTCGCGCTCTTGTAGAACTGCGGCCAGAATCTGCCAGGATTGTTGTAGCCGTAGTTGCTAAACAACCCGATGGAGAGCATTCGCCCAGCGGCGGCGGCGGCACGTGCAGAAGCCGTTACGTCCACTTCAAAGTACGTCCCTGCTCTCTTTAACTGTGTGGTGTAGATGTCGGCGACAAGCCCGTTCGGCGGATTCGCCTCCGAAACGGAGGCGGGCTGCGGGAACCAAGGGGTTGCGGTGTTCCAAGTGAGATTCGTCGCGCTCCAATAGTCAGTAGTCCATGCGGAGACGCGCAAGGTGCCGGCTCCAGCAGCGACATTGCCATACGACGCCACGCGGAGACGCACAAACTCGGCATCCTCCAGTCCCGAAGGGTCAAAGAGCATCGTGGCATAGACAACCTTGCTTTGGTTGTTGCAGCCAATCAGGAAGTGGTCGGCATAAGTGCTGTTGGAGAAGAACGCCGTGTCCTTTTCGGTGTCATCATACCCAGAAAGGTGCGTCTCCTGCACTGAGGTACGGGTGGCATACGTAATTTCATCAAACGGCTTCTGAAGAATGTAAGGATGGAACGCAATGGCATCGGCATAATCCTTCGAGTAGCAGATGAAAAAGCGCGGGCTTGAGTTCTGAACCGTGATGTGCAGCGACATCGTCGTCTTTCCGGCGGCAAGAGCTTGGTTCACAAGCGGCGCAAGTTCAATGTCATAGAACGCATCCGCCCCAGGCGTCGGCACTCGCATTGCGTTTGACGGCGTCGTTTCGGCCCATGCCGCCCCCGGTGTCACTCCTGGCGGCGGATTGTTCCAAGTGACCGCGCCTTCAGACCAATCGTCGCTTACAATCTGGAGCTGGATGGTGTTGCCGGTCGCCGTCTGGTCATTGGTTCTGACGCGAAGTTTTGCCGAAGCTACGGATTGCGCGTTGATTGTGGAAAGGTCAAACTTCATCAACCCCTCTCGCCTACCTCTCTCTACAACAATGGCTCCGCTGCGCTCTCCGCCGTTCGCCACGGTTCCGAAATTGGAGTTGGGATTGGCACGCTCAATGAAAGCGTCCTCGATCAATTTCAAAGCAGTTTCCTCGCCCTGAAACTCAAGCACTGGATGCAGCGAAGCATCCGCGTTATTGGAAGACAGGAATATAAGCGGTGTCGAGTCGCCGCTATTGTTATCCTGATAGGTATAGATGTGCAGCGCAAGGCGACCGCGAGACGCGGCAGTCCTGACGCCCTCCGTGACATCGACCTCAAGCCAACTGCCCTGTGATCCAGCGGGAATCTCGGCATACCCTGCGAGCGTCACGTCATTCGTCGCAAGAATCGGCGATGGCGCGACGCGGAACTCGTCGGGAAGCAAATTCCACGTAAGTGTCGCCTCGTTCCATGTGTCGTTTCGCATGACGCGGAAATAGACAGGCCACTTCACGCCATCCGTCGTGCCGCACTGCGAAATGTATAACTTGATCTTGGCGGCGGTGACATTCGCGAGGCCAGATACGTCGAACATCATACAGCCCTCACGACTGTTGCCGACGATGATACCAGCATTGTCGCCATAAGCCGTGTCGCGAGTAGCGTAGTTCACGAAAGTGTCCTGGATCGGCGCACGCGACTGCCACGTTTCGCCATCAGCCAACGCCACAGCGGCAGCCATAGCCGCCACACCGATTACGAGTAGTCTTTTCACGGGTTCCCTCCTTGGGTTAAGATGTTGCCATATATTATACAATACTCCTCTGCCCATGACTATCGCAGTTTCCGTATAATTATTTTCCTATTTGCGCACGAACGCCCTTCCCCCAAGGAGCGCGTTTATGGTATAATACCGGCATGGAGCATGTGGAGAACCGACACCCGAAGATAGCGATATTCGCATCGATCAACCTGAAGGGCGGGCGCACCAGCGTTCGCGGAATACTGGACTACGCGCACAGGCACGGGCCGTGGCGGTGCATGCTGCTGGAGGGCCGCGACAGCGAGCAGGCGATCCAGCCCGGGCTTCTGGGCTTCGACGGGATAATAGCGCACAATCTTTCTCGCGACGAGGCGAAAGCCGTCGCGGCCGCGAACGTGCCGGTCGTCCTCATAGAGCCGTGGCCGCAGCAGCTGGCGCGCGGAAATCCGCTGGCTGACGCGCCATACGTGAAGATGAACTCATACGACGTCGGCGCGCTGGCGGCCGAATACTACCTCGACCGCGGATACAAGTCGTTTGTGTATGTGGGCGAAACGCTCGGCCTGTATTGGTCTGCGGACAGGCGTGCGGGATTCGTCGATACGCTCGCCAAACGCGGCTTCGGCTGTATTGTCTACGACACCTTTTCCGCAAGGGAGCGTCGCAGCTGGGCGGCGGAGCGACCTAGGATGATGCGTTTCCTCAAAGGTCTTGAAAAGCCTACCGCCATATTCGCGGCGATGGACAATCGGGCGCGTCTGGTGCTCGACGCCTGCGCAGAGGCCGGGATATCCGTCCCCGAAGAAATCGCAGTCCTCGGCGTGGACAACGACCCGATCATCTGCGAGTCTTCGGTGCCGACGCTTTCCAGCATCCGCACAGGAGGCTTCAGGCGGGGGCAGATGGCCGCCTCGATGCTTGACGATCTTATGTGTTCGCGCCCCATAAGGCAGAGGACTCTCTCCATTGGGCCGCTCTCGGTTGTAACACGCGAATCGACAGGCTATGACGCGATGCGCGATCCCGTGCTGGCCCGTGCGCTTAAATTCATCCACGCCAACGCGGCGGAGCACCGCATAGGCGTCGCCGACGCGGTCGCGGCCGCAGGATGCTCGCGCCGATATGCGGAGGTGCACTTCCGCAGGCACCTCGGCATTTCGATACATGACGCCATAATACAGACGCGTCTTGAGCGCGTGAAAGCCCTGCTTGAACAGAGCAACCTTTCCATAGGGGAAATCTCCGAACGGTGCTCGTTCGCCCGCGAAAGCCACCTTGCCGTTCTGTTCAGGAAGGCGACCGGGATTTCGATGAGGGAATACAGGCGTCTCCGGCGGGAAGAGTCCGACGACTGACGCAATAGTTTCAGCTTGCGTTTGGTTGAGAAAGGTCGCCGCGTCTACAGCTCGGCTATGATAACGGACGCCCCGCGCGCAAGAAGCATCTCAAGCTCGGCACGGTCGCCGGGCTTGAGGGGAATGCCCTTCTCCTGCCATATCTGGCGCGTTCTTTCGGGCACTTCGTATGCGCCGACATTCCCCTTCACATCACCCGTAAGGTAATAGCGCTTGAAGAACTTTCCGTTGAGCGAGAGATCGGCCGTCCTGGTGCGGCGGTGGACCACGAGGCTGAAGCGCGGGTGGTCAAGAACGCGCAGTTTCTTTCCCGCAATCAGCCTGTCGACATCGCCGCCGTTCAGCTTCTTGAGAGAGGCCAGCGTAGAACCGTGCTCGTGGGCGATTCGCGAGGCGTTGTCACCGCGCCGTATCTCGACCTCGACGACCCATGGCGACCTGTCCGAACCGAACATAGAGCGCATGTTCAACGCTCCAAGCCGCCTCGCAAGGGCGTCGTCCAGATCGGCGGCAGGGTCGCCGGGAAGCGCACGAAGCTGCTCGATCGTGGAAATAGCCATTGCGACATCTTTGCGGCGCTCGGCCTCGTCCAGCCTCATGAGAAGATTGCGCACTTTTGCCGGACGCTTCGCGTCGCCGGACGGAAGTATCTTCTCTGGAGGCGGAACTTCGGGCGCGACGGCGGCGGGCCGCGCCTCAGCCGACGATGAAACATCCGGCTGCGGG
>DGVK01000142.1:17153-17540 GCA_002395905.1 Verrucomicrobia bacterium UBA4286
GACGGCTGGACGGCAGGCTCCGGCGAAGGAAGCACAGTCTCGACAGTTCTGCGGCGCGTGACTATCGTCACAGCAAGCGACACCAGCGCGACGAAAAAGACGACGACAAGCGCCTTCGGCAGCAGACCCGTCGAATCATCGTCGCGTCTGGCCGTATTATACTCTACGCCGAACTTTCCCTTCGCGAAGGACATCCGCTACTTCGCAGGCGCAGCCTCCGGGACGACGCCCGAAACGGATTCGCGCGCAATCTCTATTACAGTCCCGGGGGCGATCTCCACCTTGAAGGTCTTCTCCGCAGCTTCGACAATTGTTCCCATAAGGCCTCCGGCGAAGACGATCTTTGCGCCTGCGCGGAGGTTGTCGATCATCTTGCGGCGCTCCTTC
>DGVK01000142.1:17588-20854 GCA_002395905.1 Verrucomicrobia bacterium UBA4286
CGGCGCTCCTTCTCCTTGCGCTGCTGAGGACGGATCATCATGAAGTAGAAGATCGCGAGTATGAGCAGCATCGGGACCAGCATGCCCATTCCGCCGGGCTGCTGGGCAGGAGCGGCGCCGCCTTCGGGAGCGGCCGCTGGCTGGACTTCGGTTGACGTTGTTTCATTCATGGCATGTATCCTTTCTTACTTGTTCTTTCCATTCGGCGAAGGATCCGTCGGCGATCGCCGCGCGCATATCCTTCATAAATCTGTTGAGGGCGAAGACGTTGTGGATCGTCAGAAGCCGCAGACCGAGTATCTCGCCGGCGTTGAGCAGGTGCCTCACATAGCTGCGCGTAAAATTGCGGCAGCAGTAGCATTCGCACCCCTCCTCTACAGGGCCCTGGTCGAAAATCCATTTCGCCGCCTTTATGGCGACGTTGCCCTTTCGCGTGATGGCCGTCCCATGGCGCGCGACCCGCGTCGGAATCACGCAGTCGAACATATCCACACCTCGCGCGACGCACTCCGCCATCTGGTGCATGACGCCGAGCCCCATCACATAGCGCGGCCTGTCCTTGGGCAGATACGGTTCGCTCGCATCCACGGCCTTGTACATGAACTCTTCGGGTTCGCCCACCGATACGCCCCCGATGGCATAACCGTCGAACCCGATCTTCACAAGTTCCTCCGCGCAGCGGCGGCGGATGTCGTCGTATACGCCGCCCTGCACAATGCCGAACACAAGCTGTCCCTCGGCGTGGGGCTGCTCTTTCGAGGCTTTGGCCCAGCGCAGCGTCTGCTCGACCGATTTCACGGCGCGGTCCCTCTCGCACGGATACGGCAGGCACTCGTCGAAGACCATCGCAATGTCGCTTCCCAGGACGCGCTGCATCGCCATCGACTCTTTCGGTCCGAGGAAGAATTCATGACCGTCGATATGTGAATTGAAGCGGCATCCCTCCTCGGTGATGCGGCGCATCTTGGCGAGCGAAAAGACCTGGAACCCTCCCGAGTCGGTGAGTATCGGACCGTCCCACCGCATGAACTTGTGAAGTCCGCCGGCGGCCGCGATCACTTCGGCGCCAGGCCGCAGCATGAGGTGGTATGTATTCCCCAGCACCACCTGCGCACCGTTCTCGACAAGGTCGCGAGGCTCAAGCGCCTTCACCGTTCCCTGCGTGCCGACATCCATGAATACAGGCGTTTCAACGACACCGTGCGCCGTTGAAAGCCGTCCAAGCCGCGCCTTTGTGCGCGAATCAGTCTTTATGACCTCGAAACCCATCGCCCGCATATTTTACCATAAATGGCACACGAGCGTCGCCCATGCAATGCCGACGACCATCCCCCAGAGCACCTCTTTGCGCGTGTGTCCAAGAAGTTCGCGGAAGCGCTCCTTCGGCTTGAACTTGAGTTCCTTTATGTCGTGGACGATCGCGTTGAGCACCTTTGCATGCTCGCCCGCGGCGCGGCGCACCGTCGCGGCGTCGAGCATGGTTATCACAGCGAACGCCACGGCAAGCGTCGCGAGAGGCGTGTCGAATCCTTCGGTGTAGCCGATTCCGAAGGCTATGCCGGCGACCGTCGCGGAGTGGCTGGAAGGCATGCCGCCGGTCGAGACAAGATATACGAAGTCGAACTCATGCGTTTTGAACGCGGCGATCACCATCTTTATGAGCGACGCCACAATCCAACCTCCCAGCCCGCACCAGAACCACTTGCTGGCGAAGATATCCCAGAACTCCCAATGCTCTATCGCGGCAAAAACAGGATTCAACACTTGCTCTCCCCCATGCGGCTGCATCCACCTCAGCGCGTCTTCGACGCACGCAGCGTGAGAACGTTCACCAGGTTGAGCAAATAGACCAGCACCAGCATCGCGACAACAGCCGCATCACCGCCGAAACGCCCCTTGACAAACATCGCGGCCTGATTGCCTGCGAGCCCCGCGAAGCCCCAGGCCGAGAGAACCGCGCCGTGGATCTTCGATATGTTGGTCATGCCGTAATGGTCGGCAAGAATCGCCGGAATGACCGAAAACCCCGCGCCGTAGCACGCATTGATCACAAGAAGCGCCAGACCGATCATAGGCGGCCAGAAGCTGAGCGTCATTATACCGGCGGAGATCGACAGGATGAACAGAAGTATGTCGATTCTGCGCCGCAGCCTGTCGGACCACCATGCGAACAGGAACCGCCCGCCGCCGTTCATAAGACCGCAAAGAGCGATCACCGCCGTTATCACGCCTTCGGAATAGCCCACGGCGGGCGACTTCATCATCTGCTTCGCCAGAGGAATGAGGCAGAGCCCCGCCGAAATGTTGAGAAACATGAACAGCCACGCCCTGAGGAAGAAGGAGTCCCTCGCCAGCTGACCGTACTTGAACTCAAGACCGGGTATTCCATGGCCAAAGCTCTGCACCTCGACACGCGGCTTCTTGAGCAGCATAGACGCCGCGACCATAGGCACCGCGTAGAACACTGCGAACGCATAAAACACCTTCGCTATGCCCAAACCGCCACGGGCGACGCCGAAATAATCATACAGCCCCAGAAAGCGCATCGTGAACAGCGATTCCGCGCCGCCGAAACCAAAGCCTTTGTAGACAAGGGTCGAAAGCGTGGAGCCTAGACCGAACGAGATGATCGGGAGCGCGGCGGCGATGGCCTTGTTCTCGGGGAACCAGAGCATCATGGTCTTCACGGGCGATATGTAGATTATACCTGTGCCTGTTCCTACCAGAAAGCCGTAGCCCAGATAGATGAGCGCGAGCGACCTGGCCGTTATGCCGAGCGCCGTCACGCAAAGGCCCGAGATGAAGAATGTCGTCCCGATGATTGTCGACAGGCGTATGTTGCGCTCGACTATCTTGCCGAAAAAGGCCGCGCCCATCCCGAGGAAGAATATGCCGAGCGAGAAAGCGAACTGCACCTCCTTCTGAGTGCTTCCTATGTAGCCGGCAATCTCAGTCGAGAAATTGGTGAACGCATATATCTGACCAACTGAAACCGCCAGCATGAACGCCGGTAGAACCGCCCGTGTGAATCTTTTCATTTTTACCGCACGTCCCTTGTTTTGAGGTTCTAAAACTGGTGGTGGGGCAAGGATTCGAACCTTGGAAGGCGTAAGCCAGCAGATTTACAGTCTGCCCTCGTTGACCGCTTGAGTATCCCACCGATGCAAGTGGCGTGTAGTATATCAAATTCCTGTTCGGACAGTCAATGGGGTATTTCAAAAATCTTTCGGGCCGCGCTACTCTGTGAAGTCCAGAAGCAAATGCAA
>DGVK01000004.1 GCA_002395905.1 Verrucomicrobia bacterium UBA4286
CAAAAGTATTAGGTATTTTGTAGCGCGCCCCCGCAGGGGGGCGGTGAGAGGGGCGGTAGGGGGGCGAGGTCTGGCGTATAGAACTTCTAGCGGCTTTAGATGAAATTTTACGTTTGCCGCCCCGCGCGTCCGTAAAATATGGTATAATGGCGCCATGAAAGCATCAAGAAGAGACTTCATCGCAGGCGCTGCCGCGGCGGCCCTCGCATCCATGCGCGGCGGCGGACTGCTCGCCGCGGCCAGGGCCAGACGGCTTAACATCCTGTACATCATGACCGACGACCATGCGGCGCACGCGATAGGCGCGTATGGTTCGCGCATCAACAAAACGCCGCACTTGGACGCCATGGCGAGGAGCGGCATGCTGTTCTCGAACTGTTTTTGCACGAACCCGATCTGCACTCCGAGCCGCGGCGGCATCCTCACCGGCGAATACAGCCACCGCAACGGCGTGCCTGTGTTCAACGACATCTCGCGCGACAAGAAGACGGTCGGCGGGTACATGCGCGACGCGGGATACTATTCGGCGTTCGTCGGCAAGTGGCACCTCGGCGGGCCGGACACCATGCGCGACGAGGACTGGGACCGCTGGATGATCTACGCCAACCAGGGCGTGTATTTCGATCCGTGGTTCTTCGAGAAGAAGGACGGCAGGGTGGTGCGCACCGTCTACAAAGGCGAATACGCGACCGAAAACATAACGCGCGTCACCGAAGGCGTTATCGACGATGCGCTTGCGGCAGGCAGACCGTTCTTCGTCATGATGCACCACAAGGCGCCCCACCGCAACTGGCTGCCGTCCGACAGATACCGCGCGAAGTTCCGCGCCATGACGCTCAAGGACATCCCGATTCCCGAGACGCTCTTCGACGACTGGAAGGGGCGCGCCTCGCCGATCCGTACAACCGCCATGACGCTTCTCAAGCATATGCGGCTCAAGGAGGATCTGAAACTCGCCGAATATTTTTCCGGCGGCGGCAGGTTCGAGTTCGAGGGCAGGACGTACGAAGGCCGCCGCAACGCCGCCGGCGAGTTCGTGGACGAGTGGCCCGAAGGCATGGATGCGCGCGCGAAGACGGCTCTTTCGTACCTTAGGTACATGCAGGACTATCTCGCGTGCGTGCAGTCGGTCGATGATTCGGTCGGCGACATGCGCGCGTACTTGAAGGAGAAGGGCGTTCTTGACAACACGCTTGTTGTCTATACGTCAGACCAGGGCTTCTTCCTCGGCGACCACGGTCTTTACGACAAGCGCTTCATGATGGAGGAGGTTATAAAGATGCCGTTCATCGTAAGCTGTCCGAGCCTGATCAAGCCAGGTTCGGTGAACGACGACATGATAACCAACATCGACTTCGCGCCTACGTTCCTCGCCGTGGCCGACGCCCCGAAGCCGGCGCAGATGCAGGGCGAGAGCTTCCTCGGGAGTCTCGAAGGCGACAAACCGGCGTCCCGGCGCAAGGACTGCTATCTGCGCTACTACGTGGAGGGCGGCGAACACGCCACGGCCGCGTGGTACGGCGTGCGCACGCGAACCGACAAGCTTGTATTCTACTACAAGCGCGGCGAATGGGAGTATTTCGACCTTGAGAAGGATCCCGAGGAATGGCGCAACGAATACGGCAACCCCTTGTATGCCGGCCGTATCGAGGCGCTGAAGAAACGGCTTGAAGAGCTGCGCGCCGAGCTTGGCGACGACGATCGGTACAAGGATGCGCAGGAGTACGGCCCTGTAGGGCGCTAGAAGGAGTGCGGCGCATGAAGGTCATAATCATCGGGGCGGGTTTCACAGGCGTTCAGCTTGCGCGTGCGCTCGTCGCCGAAGGCAATGACGTCGCGCTCATAGACAAAGACGACGGACGCGTTCGCAACGCGCGCAACAAACTCGACTGCACGGTTGTCCAGGCGGAAGGCAACAGTCTGAAGACGCTGGAGGATGCAGGCCTGCCGTCCGCCGACGCTGTAGTCGCCCTTACCGAGGACGACGAAGTGAACATGGTGATTTGCGCGCTTGTCGCGCCGTCATACCCGGACGTGCTCAAGATCGCGCGCGTCAGGAACGACGCCTGTTACTCAGGCGCGATGACGGGCGTGGACAGCATGATCCATCCAGATGTCGAGGCGGCTGCTGCGATATGCCGCGCGATGAACCACGGCGCCGTAGGGAACGTAGTCCCGATCGGAGGCGGCTTCGGCATAGCGTCCGTCCCTGTCGTCGAATGCGGTGCGCTTGCGGGTGTTCCGCTATGGACTCTCGCTTCGCTGCCCGGATGGCGCTATCTTGTCGCTTATGTGGAATCCGGGAAAGAGGCGTTCCTGCCGGGCGGTGACACTGTGCTTTCGCCTGGCGACAGGGCGGGCGTTCTGGCGTCATACGCAGATATGCCGGCCCTGATGAAGCTCGTCGACGGTTCTGTCGATGCGACTCCGCGTCGAGTGGCGGTGTTCGGCGCGGGACGCATAGGGTCGCTGGTCGTGGAAAGGCTTCTCGCCGGACGTCAGACGTCCTTCTTCGGCGCGCTGTTCGGCGGCGGCGCCAAGGGGCGTGAGATCACGCTGGTGGACGGCGACGAGGGCCTGTGCCGCGCGGCGTCGCAGAGGTTCAGCGGGGTGCGTGTGCTGTGCGGCGAGATAACAGATACCGACTTCATCCGCGACGAAGGGCTTGATACCTATGACCTGATGGTGGCGGCGTCCGGCAGCTATGAGAGGAATCTCGTCATTGCGTCGTATCTCAAGTCGCGCGGCGTGGCGAAGACGATCGCGCTTACCGAGAGCGCGGAGTTCGATGATGTGGCGCGCAAACTCGGCGTTGATGTCGCAGTGCCGATGCGGGGGACCGTCGTGGATTCGGTCATGAGCCATCTGCGCGGAGGCGGTGTAACGGCTGTCCACACCGTCTGCAACGGACGTTTCGAGGTTGTGGAGTGCGATGTCGCGCAGGATTCGAAAGTCGTTGGGAGGGCGCTTAAAGACATCTCGCGACGCGGGGAGTATCTACTTCTGCTGCGCTCCGCGGGCGGGAAAGACCTCGCGATGCCTAACGGCGACACGATCATAAGCGCCGGCGACCATGTTGTTCTCGTGCTGCGCGCCGGCGATGCAGAGATCGTCCGCCTGTTCGGAGGCGGGGCGTGACGGAGGATGGCATATGTCGATTCCCATGTTGCGCGTCTTTTCGTATCTGCTCGCCATAGTAGGGGCGGCGCTTCTGCCGCCTCTTGCGGCGGCGCTTGCATACGGCGAGCGTGGCTGCGCGGTTCCTTTCGCAGTGCCGGTTACGGCAAGCTGGGCCGCCGCGCTTGCGTGCAGGATGATGGTGCGCGGCGGCGGACGGACGCTTGATGCGGGCGGCGCCTTTGCGGTGGTCGGCGGCGCGTGGGTCGCTACGGGCCTTTTGGGGGCGCTGCCGCTTTGGATGTCTGGCGCGTACCCGTCGTTCACCGACGCAGTTTTTGAGAGCGTGAGCGGCTTCACTACCACGGGCGCGT
The DNA here is from genome assembly GCA_002395905.1 of Verrucomicrobia bacterium UBA4286. Lineage (GTDB taxonomy): Bacteria > Verrucomicrobiota > Kiritimatiellia > RFP12 > UBA1067 > UBA1067. Next base: position 3,492 of record DGVK01000004.1, read on the forward strand.
CGGTCATAGGCGATGTGGAATCGCTCCCAAGGTGTGTGAACCTCTGGCGGTGCGAGACTCACTGGCTGGGCGGCATAGGGGTTGTCGCGCTCGCAGTCGCTCTCATGCCGATTCTCGGGATCGGCGGCTTCAGGCTCATAAAGGCCGAGACGTCCGGACCTGAGAAAGGAAAGGTCACCTCGCGGATCGCCGATACTGCAAAAGCCCTTTTGCTCATATATTTCGGGCTTACGGCGTTGCAGACTGTGCTTTTGCGCGTCGCCGGCATGGGCTGGTTCGACGCGGTGTGTCATGCTTTCTCGACGCTCGGAACGGGAGGCTTCTCAACGCGCAATGCAAGCGTCGGCGCTTTCGCGAGCGCTCCTGTCGAATGGATATGCGTGGTTTTCATGCTTGTCGCGTCGGTAAACTTCGCGCTTTACTACAGGCTGCTCACGGGGCGCGCGAGGGAGTTTCTTCACGATTCGGAACTGCGCGCGTTCGTGTGCATCGTCGCGGTGTCCGTCGCAGTCGCGACATGTGTGGAGGCGGGAGATTTCGGTTCTGTACAGGTGGCGTTTAGATATGTTGCGTTCCAGGTTGCGTCGGTGATCTCCACGACAGGCTTTATGACGGCGGACTATGCGGTCTGGCGGCCTGCGGCACAGGTAGTTCTCTTTGCGTTGTTCTTTGTCGGCGGCTGCAGCGGCTCCACGGCCGGCGGCGTCAAGGTCGTGCGCTGGACGATTCTTGCCAAACAGTTGCGCAATGAGTTTCGCCGTTTGCTGCATCCGCACGAGGTGGTGACAATCAGGTTGAACGGTGTCCCCGGGCGCGAGACGTTCGTGCCGTCCGTCGCGGCGTTCGTGTTCGTCTATTTTCTGCTGGTTCTTGCAACGGCCTTTGCGGGAGCTGTCGCCGGTCTGGGACTGGAGGAGGCAGTCTCGGCGGCGCTCAGCATGGTAGGCAATATCGGGCCTGCGTTCGGTGCCATGGGACCGGCCGCGAACTATGGCGCACTGCCGTGCGCGCTCAAGTGGTGGTATGCCTTTGCGATGCTTGCAGGCAGGCTTGAGCTGTATACAATGCTGGTGTTCGCGGGGAGCGCACTGGTTAAAAAGCCCTTAAATAGGGGCTTTTGATACTACCGATTGTAGTTCAACGGACCGTTGTATACAACCTGTTGAAAACTTTTTACATTTCCCCCCTTGCGCACATACAAGATTTAGTGTATCATATACCCCGCAAACCACAATAGGAACGATTTACACCTTAACAACAAAAAAGAGAGTAGAACGACATGAAAGCCATGAAGATCATCAAGCGGAGCGGTCAGGAAGTTCCGTTTGACATCACGAAGATCGAGAATGCGATCCGCAAGGCCAGTCAGGCCGTGGACTACAAGAACGCCTTGAGCGAAGGCCGCATCAAGCTTATCGCCGAAGAGGTGGCGGGCGTCTGCGAGGCTCGCGACCGTGCGATGACGGTCGAGGAGATTCAGGACGTCGTCGAGACCAAGATCATGGAGTTCAACGCGACGGAGATCGCCAAGAAGTATATCGTCTACCGCTACAAGCAGGAGTTGAAGCGCAAGGCCAACACTACCGACGAGCAGATCATGTCGCTCATCGAGTGCAACAACGAGGACGTCAAGCAGGAGAACTCCAACAAGAACCCGACGATCAACGCCGTGCAGCGCGACTACATGGCCGGCGAGGTCTCGAAGGATGTCGCCGCGCGGCTTCTGCTTCCGGCCGACATCGTGCAGGCCCACAAGGAAGGCATAATCCATTTCCATGACATGGACTACTATGCCCAGCATATGCACA
>DGVK01000048.1:0-11397 GCA_002395905.1 Verrucomicrobia bacterium UBA4286
GAACATCTCGGGCGTCTGGCTCTGCACACCGTCGCAACGGGCGTGCGGCGGGTCGTTGTGAACCTCGATTATGAGGCCGTCGGCGCCGATCGCGGCGGCGGCCACCGCCACAGGATCGACCATGTACGCGTAGCCCGTCGCATGGGACGGATCGACCACGACGGGCAGATGCGACAACCTGTGCAGAAGCGGAACCACTCCAAGGTCGAGCGTGTTCCTCAGGGACGTTTCGAACGTCCTTATTCCGCGCTCGCAGAGAATAACGTTCGGGTTCCCCGACGCCATCACATACTCCGCGCTCATCAGGAGTTCCTGGATTGTCGCCGACATGCCGCGCTTCAGGAGAACGGGCTTTTTCGTATACGACCCCACCTCCTTGAGCAGATTGAAGTTCTGCATGTTCCTCGCGCCGATCTGGATCACATCTACGTCGTTGAAGAGTTCTATATCCTTGAAATCCATTAGCTCCGTCACTATCGGCAGCCCCGTCTCCCGCTTGGCGACCGACAGCATCCGGAGTCCATCCGCGCCGAGACCCTGGAACGCATAGGGGGAGGTACGCGGCTTGAACGCGCCGCCGCGCAGCATCGACGCGCCGGCGGCTTTCACGCTCTTTGCGATCCCAACGACCTGCTCTTCGCTCTCGACGCTGCAAGGGCCGGCGATCACGCCGAAATGCCCAGCGCCGATCTTCACGCCGCTGCAGTCGATGACGGTGTCGTCCGGATGGAACTTGCGGTTCGCGGCCTTGTAAGGCTCCTGTATGCGCTGCACCGACTCGACGACATCAAGCGCCTCGATAAGCGAAGGATCGAGATGTGCCACGTCGCCGACGCAGCCGATGAGCGTCTGCAGCGAACCCTTCGACACATGAGGCTCGATATTGCGCGACCTCAAGAGCGACTTCAGATTCTCGACCTGAGCCTCATCAGCGCCCTTTTTAATAAGGATAATCATGTTTTAAGGCCTTTCTCTCTATTTTAACTTGAAACCGGTTCCTATGAACTGGGCTATCGGGCGGCCGGCGTCGTCGGCGATATCCACATTCACCACGCACGACGTGCGCCCGTCCTTCTTGAACCTCGCCGTCGCGGTCATGCGGCCGCCTTTGGGCTGGGCCAGAAAGTTCACGCTCACCTGCTGGGCTACCGTAACCCTGTCGCGGTCGTTGGTAAGCGCCGCGAAGGCGAAGTCGGCAAGCGTGAATATCGCGCCGCCCATAACCCCGCCGAACGCGTTTTTGTGGCGCGCGCCCAGCTCCACGCTCGTAACAGCATGCTCTTCATCAAGCTCGTCGATCGTCATTCCGCTCTCTGTGGCGAACCTGTCGCCAGCGAAATACGCCCGAGCCTCTTCAATCGTGCCGAACTTCGACATTTCCAACCTCCCTGTCATGTTTAAGCGCACGGTAGAACACCGCCCTCGCCACCGACATCCAAAGAACCATCAAGACTATCGCCGCCATGGACAAGAGCCGCGAAACCATATCGAGCAGACCGCCGAACAGTCCGCCGACGGAAACCGCAAGAAGTTCTACAGGCAATATGGCCAGTATCAAGGCGACGGCGATCACAAGAAAATACAGGTCGAGCCTGAAGCGCTGCATCTTGCGCCCCGCCATCATGCGTCCGCTCTCGGCGAGGCACTGCGACGCGCCCCACTCCGGATGCTCGACCTTGAGGTTCCAGCACTGGCTGTAGCGGTATGAAGCGACGACGCCAGGCACGAAAAGCAGAAGCGACCACAGGAAGATGCGCACGAAAAGCACGAAACCCAGCCACGCCACGCCGAGCGGACGTGCAAAGCCGCCCATTGAATCGCGGCACCAGCCGCGCTCGTCCTCCTTCGCCGCTTTAAGAACGACGCACGTCATGCCATAAACCGCTATACCGCCGAATATGAAGCCGATAAACATCTGGAACGCCGTCGAGCCGCACATCTGGCGCGCGACCGCCGCCGACGGCACCGCGTATTCAAGGCCCGACCGCATCGCCTGAGCCTTGGCCGCCATGTAGTCCATCCACGTCTGGATCCCCGCCGTCTTGTAGAACGCATCGACGACACCGTTGGCGAGGTTGCTCGCGGCGGAGACGATCACCATGACGATAAGCATGCGCCCGAACCACCTGCCGTTCAGGACGCGCTTGAGCGCCTCGATGCGTATCTCTCTGTTGGCTTTCATGACTTCGGCGCGGGCGGCAGACGCCCGTTCTCGAGGAGATCCTTAACGATCATCCTCACTTCACTGTCGAAATCGCCCTTCATGAGCCACCGCAGGTAGTTGGGCTCGTTGAGGAGAAGTTTTGTGAGCGACTCGCCCTTCTTCTTGCCGAAGTTCACCGTAAGCTCGCCGTTCTTCCAGCGCAGCATTCCGTTGCGATCGGCGTTGAGCGGATCGTGCGGCACGAGGTATTCGTCCATCTCTGCGGACGTCCTGGGCAGATCGGGATATCTTTCCATCTGCGCCTGGAGCACCTCGAGCGTCGCCGCCGCGTCGGCCTCGGCCCCGTGCGCTCCTTCGTGCGGACGGCCCAGATAGAACTTCACCGCCGCCGTGAGATCGCGCGGCTCCATCTTGTGATATATCCTCTGCACGTCAACATGGCGGCGGGCAGTCGCGGCGAGGTTCAGCCCCACGCGCGCGAACTCCTCTTCAAGGCAGGGTATGTCGAAGCGGTCGGCGTTGAAGCCCGAAAGATCGGCTCCTTTGAAGAACTCGAATATCTCGGCCGCCTTGTCGGCGAACGAGGGGCAGTCCTTCACGATCTCGTCGGTTATGCCGTGAATCGCCGTCGTCTCGGGGGGGATCGGAACCCCCGGGTTGAGCAGCCAGCAGCGGCGCTCCTCCGAGCCGTCCGGCGCGACCTTTATGGCCGCGAGTTCGATGATGCGGTCCTTGCGCGGGGAGGTGCCGGTGGATTCGATGTCGAATACAACGAGAGGTCTGTCGAGTTTCAGAGATAGCATAGAAGATCGTTTCTGTATAGGGCGCGGACCGCATCGCAGTCCAGCGTGTGACCGGCGCGGTAGCTTACGACCGTGCCTGCAAAGCGGTGCGAGCCGGTGAGCGACAGCGCCGCCATGAGATCGAGCGTCGCGCGGTGCCACACGGGCTCCAGGAACTTTCCGCCGACCGGGAAGCGCGGCTCGGTGTAGTAGCGCCTGCCGTGGATGAGGATGTTGCGGTCGTTGTAGCCCCAGTTGCGCGTCGCCGCGAAAAGCCTGCCTACCGTCTTGGCGAGGATGTACTGGCGGCGCGTCGCGTTGGTGCGCGCGAGCGCGGCGTAGCGAAACGTATCGCCGGTCGCGTCGAAAAGCACGCGCTGGCTGCCGATTACCGTGTTCCACGATATGGCGCAGTCGATGCGCAGGTTGCGCTCGCCGTCCTCCGCCGGAAGGAACAGAAGAAAATCGCCGCGCTTCCCGCCGAAGGCGACGGGCTCTTTAACGGTGACATACGTCGCGTCGTCGGCCTTCTCGACGATCTTCGCGTGCTCGACGGCTTTCACAAGGGGAAGCGACGACTGGTCGAAAAGCGGCGGATCGCCGCTCTTGACTTTGAGAAGAACGTCGTCAAGGCCGAGCCCCGCCTTTAGCGCCACGATATGCTCGACCATGCGCAGGTAGTTGTGGGGCGAACCCGACCGCATGACGAGGTTCTGCGCGCTCGTCCAGAGGTTCGAGATGTCGACTTTTGTGTCAAGCTGCTCGGGAAGATCCATGCGGCGTATCCACCAGCCCTTGCGTTCGCTCGGCGCGAACGTGAGCGTCTGCTTGGAGCTTCCTTGAAACGTCCCTACGCCCGCGACCGACGCCTCGCCGGCTATCGTGCGGCGCTTCGGGGGGAACGCCGCCGAACGGTCCGCCGCGAGGCGCGTCTCGTCGATCGGCTGCACGCGAAAACTCTCGTATGCGGCGGCTATCGCGGCTTCACTGCCGAAGACGACGCGCCCTGTCCTGTATTCGGGCATGTTTCCCATGGAGCCTCACTTCCCGGCCGCGGCGCGGTTGCGCGCTTCGCGAGCCTTTCGTATCGCGTTCGCGGTATCCTGGATCGCGGCGGACTCCGGTATGAGTCTTAGCGCCTTCTGCACGTTTATCTCGGCCGCGTCCAGTTTGCCCAGTTCCAGTTCGAGCATCGCGAGGTTGTTGTAGACGGCCGGTTCGTTGGGCTTGCGGATGAGGCAGCGCCGCAGATACTCCTCGGCGCGCGTCAGCTGGCGCTCCTTCAAGTAGTACATGCCCATGGCGAAGTTCGCGTCGGCATTGTCCGGCTCGGCCGAAAGCACCGTCTCGGCGTAAAGCTTGCCCATCGCGAAATCGGCCCTCACAAGAGCCAGCTGAAGTCCCTCGCGCGTCGTGAGCTGGGAGGACATCCGGTCCTGCTGGCTGCGTATGGACGACAGCATCTGCTTGTAGGTCTCGTTCACGTTGTTGAGCTTCGCGGCGAGATCCGAATCGGCTATCGCGGTTTTGGCGTCGCCCGCGAGATCTGCGCGCTCGGCGCGGTAGGTGCAGGCGCGGGAGAGGCGCCACAGCACGTTCCAGAAGGCAGAACGCGTCGACTTGTCGGTGCAGTCCTTTATGCCGGCGGCGCATATCGCAAGGGCGCGCACGGCGAGATCGCGGGCGCGGGCCACGCTGGCGGCGCGCTCTGAATCGTCGGCCCAGCCGAGCGGACGCGTGATGATGCCGCCGACGGGCGGGATGGCCTTCCCGTCGCGTTTCCACAGATCGTGGCCGAGCTGTATCGCGCAGTTCTTGAGCTTCGCCGGCCTGTCGCGTATCCAGCTCCTCAGGCCCATCGCGGCGTCGAAGGTGAACGAGAACTTGTCCTCCTTGTCGCCTGTAAGACCGCGCGTGCGCAGATAGACCTTGTATGGCGACGAGCCGCCCATCATGGAAAGGCACTTTATGTTCCTGCCCTGCATGGCGCCTTCGAGTTCTATGGCGATGTCAAGGTTGCCGTCGGTGAAGAGATACTCCGCGTCGCCCGTCTCCTCCACCATCTCGCGCACCGCCTCGCGCACGAGGGCGAGAATGGAGCGCGTCGCGCTCTTCACGCGGCCCGGCACCATCACGCCGACAAGCACGAGCGGTATCACGATGACGCCGATGCGTCGGATGAACGTCGAGAGGCGCGAGTCCACCTGCGGCGACGTCTCGTCATCGTCCGCGCCGAACTGCTGCTCGGCGAGGCGCAGGTGGTTGCGGCAGAGCGAGTCGACGCCGAGAATCGTCACGCCGCCCGCGAGCGACGTCGCGGCCAGAAGAATCCCCACGCACAGCAGGTATTGCGAGACGTGGCTGCTGTAGGTCCAGAACCATAGTTCTGGAATAGGGCAGCTCTGCATGAGCGCGACGACCCCGCAGAAGAAGAACACCATTCCCGTCGAGTAGGAGAGGAACACCTCTTCGTCGGCCGCCGTCGGGAAGCGCACTATCGTCACGACGAACGGTATCACGCACGCGCCTATGAGAAGTATCGCGCCTGTGAGATCGGCCGCGCCGGAGATCCTTCCCCAGTAGCCGAGCAGATAGGCGAGCGGTATCGAGCCGGCGGACTGCCCCGCCGCCATAAGACCGCCGTGGCTCGCGTATGTCCAGCAGTTCAAGCCCACGCCGAGCACGAACGCCGCCATGAAGATGAACGTCATGTGCCACTTGCCGACGGCGATCACCTCCGGACGGTAGAACGGCGACTCGAGAATGGGCAGGAACTTGAGCACTGCGAAGTTCAGCGCGACGAACGCGCCTGCAAAAACAAAGCCCATCGGCGACTCGGCGCAGAGAAGGCCCAGGAGAAGCGCGCAGATGTAGGCATAGCGGATAAGCCCCTTCCTGAGGAAGAGGAAGAAGAACTCGATCGCGCCGAGTGTGAGTCCCATGAGGATGGTCGTCTCCGACAGCGACTGACCGGCCGTCCACACAGGATCGGTGGACAGGAAGCTCACCGTTCCCACGAGGCTTGCGATCTTGATCACGAGACTGCGGCGCGGCGAGCGCTGAGGCCTCGCTCGCATGATGAACACGAGCATCTCATGGATCGTCGCGTATATGAGCGCCGCTGCAACGGCGAGCGCCGCATGACCAAGCAGTCTTAAAACCGTCATCGCTTCGGCTTTGCCGAAGACAGCGTATACGAGACTGGCGGCAAAAGTGTAAAAGCCCGGCATTACATGCTCGGCGGGGCGCACTCCAGCCGCTACAGCAGTCTCGCGCCAAAGGTCGGGCGGCAGGCACGGATATGCCCAGACTGTAAGCCCGATGAAGGTTGCTATCGCCAGACCTGCCGCTATAAGAATATCGCCCAGCCCGATTTTTTCGGTCTGGGCGATTTCTGCGGCGATCTCGTTCTGCGCAATCGCCCGGTTGTCCATCAGTTCAAACTCCTGTTCTTGCGCTTAAGTCCAAGCATCGCCGCGCCAAACAGCATCAGAATCGCGCTCGTCGGCTCAGGTGCGGCGGTGTAGGGACCACCATGCCATGCAGTGACATTAGCAATATTGCCAGACGAGGGCAGTTCTGAAGTTATGTTTCCGCTCAAATTCTTATATGGAGTAGGTGTCGCCATACCTGCAACAAATGATGATTTGCCAGACTCCGTGTAGTTGCTCAACTCTATATAATAAGAATAGCCATCTCCTATCTTATCATCCCCCAGGACAGCAAACATAGGAGTATCCATTGGCGCTCCAATACTATTGCCGACATCGACACCACGATAGTCAACGGAGTCCAAAAGAGTGCGCCCGTTACCGTTAATGGCATATATACTGGCCCTGTTATACACCAATGATTTATCGGCTACATCATCGCTATTTACCTGCCATGCAAGATAACTAGCCTGGCTTGCAATCGCGCAAAGAACAATTGCACTTGACAACAGAATCTTCTTCATTTGTTCAATCTCCTTATGTTTAAACTCTTTAATGGGCACTCGATGTCACGGCTGGCACATTCGACCAATTGATGGTCAAATCGTCGCTACCCGCCCTGTAGTAGTAAAACCCTTGACCAGCAGGAATTTTGGCATCGTCAGAATGAGACCACATTGCCGTCTCTTTTGAATACGTGGATTCACCCCAATTGTTCTTTTTATAAGTATAAACCACTATAACATCTTTATCTGAGACACGCTTATTGACATAAATCATATCGCCTGTAGCAACACCATTCCATTCAAAGCCGCTATTCAAATCCGTCTCGCTTGTCGACGGAGGTGCAATAAGGTTGTATCCGTGCTTAATAGTGATTGAGGGTGAACCGTTAGAGCCAACTTCTCCAATCACATAAATCTTCGTATCAGATGAGGGCTTTGCCCGCCTCACGATAACAGCCTGACCCTGCTTGATAGCCGGAGAGTCGGCGCTAGTTGAGGTTGATTCTCTCTCGACTATCGAAGGAACTGCTTCCCAATATGAAACTCCGTCCTGCGCAGTGCCAACACGCCAACTGACATACTTTTTAGAAGTAGTATCATACCATATCAAGGCATCTCCAACACCTAGCCCCGCTGTCTTAACAAGGTTGGTAACAGAAACTTCACCGTTGGCACCTCCGCCAACCCAAGGCACTGCAATAATTGTTTCGGACTGATCCGAAGTTATCGGCATCACGCCGATAACGCCATCAGTTGTATACTCGTATGCCGTTGCGAATGCAGCGCCGGCGAGAAGAAGCGAGGCCGCGAAAACCGTCTTTGTCTTCATTGTTCTTTTCTCCCTTCCCTTTGTCACTCGGCTACGACCGTGAAGAAGCGGGCGTCCTTGTCGTTGACATAGAAGACCGCCTTGCCGTCTTCGGCCTGTGACTTGACATCGGTCGTCGTCATGTTGCCGAGGTCGGACCCCATCTTCACCTTGTAGTCAAGACCGTTCATCATACCGGCGACGGTAATCTTCACCTTCGCGTCGCCCACGAGCTCGAAGCCTGTGATCTTGGGCTGAACCGCCTTCCATCCGTCGGCCGCGACCGATCCCGAACTGGCGGCGGTCGCGACATTCGCTCCCACGCTCGCAGAAGCCGTGTAGCTCTGCGCCGCGGCGGAGCCGTTCACGACATTCGCCGGAACGCGGCGGCCGTCCTCGGCGACCGTCTCCGCCGAAACAGCGCCCTCGGTCACGTCGCGCGTATCAAGGAGATATACGAAGTAGTTGCCGCCGACGGGAGCCTTGGCCGAATCGACCTGGAAGACCACGTAGGGGCAGCGACCGCCTTTGGCGAGAGGCGCGAGAATCAGAACCTTCTCCGCCGGGTCGACAGGAGTGCAGTCGAGGTTGAGGCCGTCGAACTTCCCGTCGGCAGACCAGCACAGAGCATACCACTCGCCGTCCTTCACATCCGTGCCGTCGGCATATTTGTCGGCGGTCGTTGAAAAGGAAACAAGGACGTTAGCGGCGTCGGCCAAGGCGGCGGCAGCGAAGAACGCTGCAGCGGTCATCAAGCAGATTCGGGCAACTTTCATACCAACCTCTCTTTTCTTTCTTTTCAGAGACAGGGGAATTATACTAAATTGTGTGCGTCCATGTCAATGGCCACCCGAAGATTTTTCGGCGGGGGCCTGCACGACACCAGCCAGCGCCAGGCGGCTGCGATGGACGACGCGGCAGGCGCGCGAAGGACGATCTGCCAGCGGTGCCAGCCGTCCGCCTTCTCCAGCGCGCTCGGCACGGCTTCCGAAACGCGCAGTCCGAGCCGGACGTTGCGCCGTGCGAAGGCCGCGAGCGACTGCGCGTACATATCGCTCCACAGCGAAACCGTTTTCATGTCCTGCGAGCGCAGGCCTGCGACCGCGAGGTGGCAGTAGGGCGGGAAGAACCCCTCGGCGCGGTCCTTGAGTTCGCGCGCGGCGAAGCCTTCGTAGTCGCCGCGCGCCGCGGCCGCGATGACCGGCGCCGACGGATCGAAGCTCTGCACGACGACCTCGCCCGGCAGTTCGGCGCGGCCCGCGCGGCCCGCGACCTGCGCGAGAAGCTGGAAGGTGCGCTCGCCCGCGCGGAAGTCCGGCATGTTCAGAGAGCTGTCGGCGTTGAGCACTCCTACGAGCGTCACGTTCGGGAAGTCGAGCCCCTTCGCTATCATCTGAGTGCCGAGAAGTATCTGCGCGTCGCCGCGCCTGAACGCGGCGAGAATGTCGTCGTGGGAATGACGGCGCGATGTGGAGTCGGCGTCCATGCGCAGTATCGACGCGCGCGGGAAGCACTTCGCGAGTGCCGTCTCCACGCGCTGCGTGCCGACGCCTCGAAAGGTCATGTCGCCAGAGCCGCACGCCGGGCAGCGCCCGGGCGTGGGGATCCACCCTCCGCATATATGGCAGCGCAGACAGTCGCCGACGCGGTGGTAGGTGTAGGCGAGGTCGCACGACGGGCATGTCATGACGTGGCCGCACTTTTCGCAGTTCATCGAGCGCGACCATCCCCGCCTGTTGAGGAAGAGTATCGTCTGCTCGCCGCGGTCCAGCCTCGTCCTCACCGCCTCGAGAAGTTCTTCCGAGAATATCGACGCGCCGGGCTCGAGCGACATGTTGACCACTCGCACGAGCGGCATCGACCCCGCTCCCGCGCGTTTCGCCATCGCAGCGCAGGCGTATCTGCCGCGCTTTGCGTTAAGCCAGCTTTCTAGCGACGGCGTGGCCGAACCGAGAACGACGGCCGCGCCCTCGATCACGCCGCGCAGCACGGCGGCGTCGCGCGCGTTGTAGCGCGGGTTGTCCTCCTGCTTGTAGCTCGGCTCGTGCTCTTCGTCCACGACGATAAGCCCGAGGCGCGCGACCGGCGCGAAGACCGCGCTTCTCGGCCCTACGACGACACGCGCCTCGCCACGGCGGATGCGGTGCCACTCGTCGTAGCGTTCGCCGTCCGAAAGAGCGGAGTGGAGGACCGCCACCATGTCGCCGAAGCGCGAGGCGAAACGCTGCACCGTCTGCGGCGTGAGCGCGATCTCGGGCACGAGCACTATCGCGCCGCGCCCTCTTTCGAGCTGCGCGGCGATCGCCTGGAGATACACCTCCGTCTTGCCGGAGCCGGTTACGCCGTGAAGAAGAAGAGTCGACGGCCCTTCGCCCGCCGCGCATCTGCCAATCGCCTCGAGCGCCGACGCCTGTTCGGGATTGAGCGCGAGCGGCTTCGACGGCAGGACGCGTCGGCCCGCGAGCGGGTCGCGCCGCTTCGCGCGCGGCGCTATATTCACCAGTCCCTTCGCGGCCAGCGTGCGGATCGAGCCTGGAGTCGTTTTTAGCTCCGCGCAGAGCTGCATCATCCAGCCGCCGTCCAGCCGCACTATCTGTTCATACAGCCAGCGCTGGCGCTTGGTTAGAGATTCGACGCCGCCTCTAGCCGGATCGACGAAGAGCAGTTCGCGCGCGCGGGCGTTGCGCTTCAAGACCGCCGCGGGCAGAGCGGCGCGCAGAACGCTTTCGAGAGGCGCGGCGGTGTAGGCCGCGATGCGCCGCACGAGCGTAAGCAGCGCAGGGGAGAAAAACGGCGTCTCGTCCGCAATGGACGAGACGGGCTTGAGGGGGCGTCCGCAGGAAGATCCGCCTTCGGCAACTTCCAGCACAAAGCCGCGCGCTTCGCGGTGGCCGAAAGGAACTGAAAGAAGCTGGCCGACGGCCAGCTTCTCTTTGAGCGCCCCGGGCACTTCATAATCGAAGAGCCTGTCGAGCGCAAGGTCGATCGCGACCCTTGCAATCACGCCCGGTTACCTGTTGGACGGCTTGAGGTACTCGATGCGCGAACCCTCGACGAACGTGACAGTCTGCTTGTCATAGAAGTCGGCGAGCGACTGGTAGCGGCCTTTGTAGACACCTGCGGCGCCGCCTTTGTGGATGATGACCGAGGCTTTGTTGCCGAAGGGCTGCGTGTAGGCGGTGTCGGTCGCCTCCTGCTTGGTCTGGGAAAGCGTCTCCTTGGTGCTCTCGGTCACGAAGTTGTCCGTGCTGATGTTGCGAGAGACGAGTACGGGGATGATGTCGGGCATGTCGTCGGTGATGTCGCTGGCGACTTTCCACGCGACGCAGCCCTTGAGGGTCTTGGACCCCTTGTAGGCCGAAACGCCGGCGCCCGAGACGAACTTGATGTCGACGTCGACATACGGGCTCCACGACTGCGTGCCGTAGTTCTGCATGTCGAACAGATCGTCGAAGTAGTCGTCGGCCTGGCTGCCGGTGTAGGCGTTGAACGCGATGTCCTCGCCCTCGCCGTCCTCCTTGTTCTGGTTCTTCGGCCACACCGAGCTGCGGCCGTGGCTCTCGCGGTCCACGTTGGCCTGGGTGATGCCTATGAAGAGGTTGCGGCCGTGCATGGCGAGCGCGTTGGTCTGCGCCGAAAGCATGGCCGACGAAATGGCCGGGAAGAGCGCGCCCATCAAAATGCCGAGAATGCCGATGACGACGAG
>DGVK01000048.1:11445-11677 GCA_002395905.1 Verrucomicrobia bacterium UBA4286
CGATGACGACGAGAAGCTCGACGAGTGTGAAACCTTTAGACTGCTTGTTCATTTTGTGTTTGTTCCTTACTGTGGTTTGGTTGACGGTTGATATTATCGCATAATTCTCACTTTCGCGCAAGTGCCTTTTCAAGGTAGGGCGCGTACGCGGCGGTGTAGGTGAAAAGACTCGTGAGCGTGAGCGCGACGAGAAGGCTCTCGAACACGTAGCAGCTCGCGAGCCACGGCCCGC
>DGVK01000204.1:0-4146 GCA_002395905.1 Verrucomicrobia bacterium UBA4286
GTGGACGTCAAGGCGACGGTCTACTTCGGCAGCTACCACGAGGTCGACTCGAACGAATTCGCGTTCATCACCTGCGCGATGCAGTGCTTCAAGCAGGCGTTCCTCAAGGCGAAGCCACAGCTTCTTGAGCCGATGATGGATGTCGAGGTCGCCGTTCCTGAGCAGTACATGGGTGCTGCGAACGGCTCGATCAACCAGCGTCGCGGCCGTGTCGAAGGCATGGAGGACCGCGCGGGCGTCAAGCTCATCAAGGCAACCGTCCCGCTGGGCGAGATGTTCGGCTACTCTAATGCGATCCGTACGGTCACCCAGGGCCGCGGAACCTTTACGATGATCTTCAAGCAGTACGAGCCTGTTCCGAAGGCGATCGCCGAGGAAGTCGTGCAGAAGCGCATCAAAGAGGGCAAGGTCCGCGCATCCGCCGAGTAACAGGCAGGGTTGAAGCAAAACGAGGCGACGCCGATGCTAGAGGTCACCATACTGGCCATCCTGCAGGGCGTCGCCGAGTTTTTGCCGATTTCCAGTTCCGGACACCTTGTAATCGGGCAGCATCTTCTGGGCATTGAACAGCCTGGGATGCGGCTCGATCTTTTCTTGCATGTCGGCACGCTTCTGAGCATCTTTACATTCTACTGGGCGACAATCTGGCGGATTGTCCGCAACCGCGAGTGGATGTATGTGCTTAAGATCGTCGTCAGCGCGGTTCCTGCGGTTGCAGTCTACTTTTTCTTCAAGGACTTCATAGACGGAATGTTTGAGAACGCCCGCATGGTAGGCGCGCTGCTCATGTTCACCGGCGCGGTGCTTGTAGGCACGCGCTACCTGCCTCGCGGGTCGAAGGATGTAAGCCTGCTGCGTGCGCTCGCCATGGGTTTCGGGCAGGCGCTCGCGCTTCTGCCGGGCGTTTCCAGGAGCGGCATGACTCTCGCCATGGCGCGCGGCGGCAGGATCGATGCCGAGAAGTCTGCAGAATTTTCATTTCTCATGTCGGCGCCTCTCATAGTTGGCGGCGCGGTCCTGGAACTTCTCAAGACCCTTAGGTCGTCGGCCGGATGCGGCGAGATAGGCTGGGGGCTTACAATCTACGGCGCGCTGCTCGCCGCGGTTGTCGGATACATCTCGCTTAAGATTCTCGTAAAGGTCTTGAAGGGACGGCGTTTCTGGCTCTTCGGACCCTACTGCATTTTTGCCGGGTTGAGCGTCCTGCTCTTCGCGTAGGCCATGCGCGCCGTGCGCGTTTCGCGGAGTTTTGATATAATACTCCGCATGAAACTAGACACTCTATGCGTTCAGGGCGGATGGTCGCCTAAGTGCGGCGAACCGCGGCAGGTTCCGATCTACTCGTCGACTACGTTCAAGTACGATACGACGCAGCACATGGCCGATCTGTTCGACCTCAAGGCGGCGGGCTATTTCTACACGCGTCTGGCCAATCCGACGAACGATGAAGTTGCAAAGAAGATCGCCGCGCTGGAAGGTGGTGTCGCGGCGATACTCACGAGTTCTGGACAGGCCGCTTCGACTTTTGCCGTGCTCAATCTCTGCAACGCCGGTGACCATGTCGTGTCGTCCGCGCAGATATACGGCGGGACTTTCAATCTCTTCGCTGTCTCTCTCAAGAAGCTTGGTATAGACTTCACGTTCGTCGACCCGGACGCGAGCGAGAAGGAGATTCAGAAGGCGTTCCGTCCCAACACGAAGTGCGTCTTCGGCGAGACTGTTGCGAACCCGTCCGGCTGCGTGCTGGACATTGCGAAGTTCGCGAAGGTCGCCCACCGCAACGGCGTGCCGCTTATCATAGACAACACTTTCCCGACGCCGATTCTCTGCCGTCCGTTCAAGTTCGGATGTGATATCGTGACCCACGCGACTACAAAATACATGGACGGCCACTCCTCGCAGGTCGGCGGTTGCATCGTCGATTCCGGCAACTTCGACTGGGCGAAACACGCCGACAAGTTCCCGGGGCTGGTGGAGCCAGATCCGTCATATCACGGCCTCAGCTACACAAAGGCTTTTGGAAAGCTCGCCTATATAACGAAGTGCACGGCCCATCTCATGCGCGACTTCGGGTCTATACCTTCGCCGTTCAACGCCTTTCTGGTGAATCTCGGTCTCGAGAGCCTGCATTTGAGAATCCGCCGCCACGCTGAGAGCGCTCTTAAAATAGCAAAGTGGCTCAAGACCCAGAAGAAGGTTGCGTGGGTGAACTTCGCCGGTCTTCCCGGTTCGAAGTACAACAAGCTTGTGAAGAAGCAGTTTGACGGGCCTTCGCCGTGCGGCGTGATGACTTTCGGGATAAAGGGAGGCCGCGAGGCGTCCATCAAGTTCATGGATTCACTCAAGCTCATCGGCATAGTGACCCATGTCGCTGACGCCTGGAGCTGCGTGCTCCACCCGGCGTCGCACACCCATAGGCAGCTTACCGACGAGCAGCTTCGCGCTGCCGGCATCCCGCCGGATCTCATACGATTCTCCGTCGGCCTGGAGGATCCAGACGACCTTATCGCCGACCTCAAGCAGGCGCTCGCGAAGGTCAAGTAGCCTGAAATACCGCCAATCCAACAGGAGACCATGGCAATGGAGAAAAAGTCAAGTTCGATGCTCGACAAGCTTGATTGGCTTGTCGCGGGGGTTTTTGCGCTGGCGTCGGCCGCGCTGTATTTCGCCACGATGGCGGATTATGTCTACCCGGGCGAAAGCGCCCGCCTGATCGCCCTGTGGCGCGGGCTGGACGTCGCGAACGTCGCTCCGTATCCGCTTGCTGCTTTCTTTGCCAAGGCTCTCGGTTCGGGCAATGCGATCGCCCCCGTGTGCGGCACGGTTGCCACGGTGGCGGTCTATGTGCTGGCCGTCTTCTTCGTAAGGCTAAGAATCAACGGCGAGCACATGACGCGTTTTGCGGTGCCGGCGAGCAGACTCGCCGGTGTCGTCGCTGCGCTTGTCTTCATGCTCACGCCGGCGGTAAGATCGGCCGCGACCCATCTCGAGCCGCGGATGTTTGACGCAGCGTGGGCGTTGCTTGCGCTGCTTGTCGCTCTTCCCTGGTCGCGTGCGTCGAAGTGGACGGGGCGCTTGTATTCCGTGGTGTTCGGAGTAATGTGGGGCCTGGGCGCGGCGGATACGCCTCTGTTCATAATTATGCTTCCGCTGGCTTTGGTGGTCGCCGCCGTTCTGCCGCTTCGCAGGGGCCGCAAGCCTTATTCCGAGATGGCCTGTCTTCTCGTCTTCGGAATCGTGGCGTTCTTCGTCGCGGCCACGGCAGGGACTGGAGACCTTTCCGAGACCCTGAAGAGTCTCTGGACCGCTTTCAAGGATTACACGCGGCCAGACGGATGGATGATGATTCTCTTCTTCACCACCATTCCTTTCGTTGTCGCCCTGTTTTCGAGCAACAAGGCATTCAACGAGGAGAGCGGATGGGTACAGTGGATATTCCACATTTCCATGGGAATCGCGTCTGTAATAGCCGTCGCGACTCCTCTGTCGGCTTCGTCGCTTATGGATTCCGCCGGGGTGACGCCGGTCGCCGCGAGCGTGTTCGCCGCGTTCGTTGCCGGTTATCTGGCCGCCTACTGGCTGCTTGTGGCGCTCTCATCCGTCCGCGTCAACGAGTCGCAGGACTCCGCCCCCGTCGCGACCAAGGGACGTTTCTTCGCCTATGTCGCCGGTGGCGCGCTGGCGGTCGTCTACCTGTTCACGGCGCTGTTCAACCTTTTCACTTTCGATTCGAGCCGCGGCGAGTTCGCCGACCGCATCGCCGAGCGGATCATCAGCGATCTCGGCGGACGCCACTGGATCGTGACAGACGGCGTGTTCGACGATCATATCAAGATACTGGCGGCAAGGCAGGGCAAGGCTGTAGACATCGTTTCGCTCAGCAGGGATCTCGACAAGAACTATCTTGAACGGCTTTCGGCTCTCGTCAAGGAGCGCAAGATCGGCGGTGAGCGCAATGAAGACCTCACGCTTTCGCTCTCGCTCGGAATCCTTCCGTTCGTGCAGGACTGGTTCTCGTGCGATCCGTCGGTCGCCACCGATGTCGCAGTGTTCGGTGCCCCGGACCTGTGGCATTCCGCAGGGATACCTTCTGTGCCTGAGTTCGCGTTCTTCGGCGCCGACCCCGCGCGCAAGACCGACTGGCTC
>DGVK01000204.1:4215-13067 GCA_002395905.1 Verrucomicrobia bacterium UBA4286
GAGCCATACCTGGAAGTTCCCTCCGGCTGGGGAAGCTACAATCTTCGCAAGGTGAAGAATCCGGTCGAACGCCGCCGTCTTGAGCTAAGGCGCCACCTTGGTTTCGTCGCGAACAACATGGGTGTGTGGCTGCAGGACAACGGACGCGACGACGAGGCGTTCGAAATGTACGAGCGTGTTCTAGACATGATCGACTCTGACAACATCTGCGCACTTTTCAACGCTTTCGAAATGGCGCAGGCGAAACATCCCAAGGCTTCGGCAAGGAAGTTCGCGTACGAGAAGCGGCTTAAGGCGATCGTCGACGATCCTGGCCGCCGTTACAGGCTGTGGTCTCTTTCAACATATTACGGATACATTCGCAAGCCCGAGGTCCTTATCCGGCTGGGTTTCGCGTGGGCGCGCTCGGGCCGTCCGGGCGAGGCGCTTGCGCAGATACGCCGGGCCATCGACTTCATCCCGACCGACCGTCGCAGCTCCATCCTCAACATGATGGCGGCTCTCTACGCGAGCGAGGAAGACCGCGCCAAGTCCCGCGAGATGTATGAGCAGGTCCTCGCCAGGAACTCCGGCGACCACGACGCGCTTATAGGCATGATGCGCCTCTCGCTGATGGAAGGCGAGAACGAGAAGGCTCTCGAATTCCTCGACCGCGCCGTCGCTGCAGGCGGTGACGACCCGCGCATCCGCGTCGAACTCGCCATGGCGGCTCTCATGCGCCAGGATCTTGCGCAGGCCAAATCGATACTCAAGCAGGTGACGGACTCCGATTCTTCCGATCTGCGGGCATGGTCGCTTCTTGCGGCTGTCACAATGCAGCAGAGCGACGCCGCGAAGGAACCTGCCGCGAAGGCGGTTTTCGACAAGGAGCTGGAGAACGTCATCCTTCCCGCGATGGAGGCGCAGGCGCGCGGCCCCGAAGACTATTACGTGCAGACGACCAAGGCGTTCCTTCTCATGCGCAAGGGTGCCGAGAAGCGGCGCGAGGCCCGCGACGCGTTCGCGGTCGCCGCCAAGGCGCGTCCGGACGTGGCGGCCACGCAGGATCTCGTCATGGGGCTTGACATTTCGCTCGACGATCCCGAGTCGGCCGAACGTCACGCGCGGGACGTTCTCAAGCGCAACCGCAACAGCCCGCTGGCGAACTACATCATGGGATCCCTCTCGCTGAGGCGCAACGACCTCAACTCGGCCGAGCGCTATCTGCGCAAATCCGCCGACGCCAAACGTCCCGTTGTTCTCGCGATGAACGATCTTGCGGAGGTCCTCCGCCGCAAGCGCAACTTCGCCGAGGCAGAGCGTTATGCACGCGAAGCGGTAAAGACCAACCCGAATCTCTATGTCGCGTGGGAGACGATAGGCGCGGTTCTCATGGATGCCGGCGGCGATCTCGACGAGGCGCAGCGCTGCGTCGAGAAGGCTGTTGAACTTTCCAGGGTCGACGGCCGCGCGGAAGACATCCGCATGCTTATATCGCTCGCGCGCGTGCTTACCATGAAAGGCGACAAGAAAATGGCGCGTGTGACCCTGCGCAAGGTTCAGAGCCGCATAGGTGAGCTGTCGGAGTTCGAGAAGGGCGAATACGACGAATTGATGAAGAATGTTCGCTGAAGCAATACTAGCTTCAACTCTTCAGATAGGACCGTTCTGGCAGCAGTGGAGCGGACACAAGGCGTTGTGTCCGCTCTGGTCGCGCGAGCGGACGGCCGCGACTGCGACGCATCCCGCCGTAGACACGACCGACGTCTTGTGGCCGCTGTTCACGTCCCATCGCGACTGGTGGCGTTTCCTTTTTGTGATGCACTGCCAGACGCAGCAGGACGGCGGCTACCAGTTCATGCTGCTTCCCATATGGTTCAACGGCAATGATCCTGAAAGCGGCAACTACTGGGGCCTGTTCCCTCTTTGGGGGCGTCACCCGCATTTCCTTCTCATGACCGACTGGCGCTTCTGTCTGTGGCCGGTGTGGATGCAGTACAAGACGCCGCGCCCTTCCGAGAAGCGCTGGATGACGTCCAATGCAGTGATCTTCCCTTTTTTCCACTGGCGCGACGACGGTTCGTGGGGGGTGTGGCCGCTTTGCGGGACCGGGCATCGGCGTGAAAGCGATCACCACTATGTGCTGTGGCCTTTCGTAACCTGGGCGAAATACCGCAAGGACCGCGACACCGCCGGCGAGGGGTCGTCGTGGATGGTCTGGCCGTTCTGGGCCGACGTCTCGCGCGAGCGTGAAAAACAGTGGATGCTGATACCGCCGTTCTTCGGCCGCGCCAAGACAGCGTCGGGCTGCCGCCTGCGCTGCCCCTGGCCGTTCTTCGAGAAGGAGTCGACGACTGCGAAGGATCGTCTTTCGATTTTCCCTTTCTATGAGAAAGTATTGCTCAAAGACTACCGCGAAGGAAAGGCGGAGTCCGGCGTGACACGCTTCGGATGGAGGCTGGTCGAGATATACCGCGATTCGTCCGGCGAGGTCGAAGAGACGCGCGTGTTCCCTTTCTGGGCCAAAGGCCGCGGCTTTTTCAGGCTGTGGCCCTTCTGGGCGACAGAGACGCTTGATGCAAAGAAATGCGTCACATACAGCAGGTGCCTCAATCTAATTCCGATAAGATGGATTGACGCCATAGACCGCAACTGGGCGCCGTACTGGACGTTTTACGAGTCTGTGGCAAAGCCCACTCATACCGAACATTCGCTTCTCTGGGGACTGATAAAATGGCAGACGGAAGAAAACTGATGAAATGGGCCAGGCTCTGGTCTCGCGCCTTGCGTGTCGACCAGTGGACGAAGAACGGCGCTGTGATGATGGCGTGGTTCTTCTCGGTCGCAGATTCCAGCCAGCGCGACATTGTTCGCGGATGGGAGTCTTTCCTGATGGCTTTGGGCATGGCGGTCGCGTTCTCTCTCATATCATCTGCGTTCTACCTGCTTAACGATGTTTCGGATTACGACGCCGACCGCATCCATCCTGTGAAGCGCCACCGCCCGGTGGCCTCCGGGCTCGTCTCGCGCATGACAGCCGTGCGCGTGGGCCTCACGCTCTTTGCGGTCGGCTTTGCGTATCCGGCGCTTGTGGTGATGATACTCCCCTCGCGCACGCTTGCGTTCGGAACAGTTCTCGCTTATACTGTCATGCAGTGCCTCTACACAGGCTTCTTGAAGCGCATACCGTATCTCGACGTCTTCACGCTTTCGGCGGGATTCGTCCTTCGCGCGGTCGCAGGCGCGGCGATAATAACCGCCTACATCTCGTCGTGGCTGCTCGTCTGCACGCTCACGCTCTCGATGTTCCTCGCGTTCTGCAAGCGCAAGAACGAGATGGAGACCGCCGCCGAATCGCGCGAGGTCCTGCGCCATTACCATCCAAACACCCTCAAGCTCTGCATCGTCGTTTCGGGCGCTCTGTCATTCGCCGAATATCTCGCATACACTCTTACTTCCAAGATGGGCGCACGCTTTCCGGGCCTCTGGGCCACCTCGCTTTTCGTGCTTGCCGGAATACTAAGGTATATGTATCTTGCATGGGGTGACGGTGACACCGGCCGCCCGGAGAAGATTCTGCTCTCCGACAAGTTTCTCTGGTGCATACTTGCCGGATATGCCGCCTGCTCGGTTGCAGCCGTGGCGGTTTCACTGTGAAATTCATTGAGGAACTTGCCGCAAAGCGGCGTTTCGGAATGCGTCCTGGATTGGACGCTATTCGTGATGTATGCGCCAGCCTTGGCAATCCTCAGAACGCAGTGAGGGCGATTCATGTCGCTGGCACGAACGGGAAGGGCGCTGTGTGCGCCATTTTGGACTCTTGCCTTCGCGCGGCTGGTTTCAAAACAGGTCGCTATACTTCGCCACACCTTGTCCGTCTGAACGAGCGCTTCTTTCTTAATGGATTGCCGGCGGATGACGAAACCCTCGAAAAACACTCCATTTTAGTCCAAAATGCAATTTCCAGCCGGGTACAGACCCCATCCAACTGGGGACAGTCCTCAGTTGACCTGACCTTTTTCGAGGCTCTCACCGCTGTCGCTTTCAGTCTTTATGCCGAGCGCAAGCCTGATTTCACAATTCTTGAGACAGGCCTTGGCGGGCGCCTCGACGCGACAAACATCTGCAAGCCCGTCCTCACTGTAATCACTCGCATAGGGCTTGACCATTGCGATTGGCTTGGGGACAGTCCCTCGAAAATTGCCTTAGAAAAGGCGGGTATCATAAAAACGGGAGTCCCCGTTGTCGTTGGTGCAAACGATGCCGAGGTGTTGGATGTAATACGGCGCCGTGCGGACGAAGTTGGCGCCCCTTTTGTATATGCGCCCGAAAAGGTCTCGCTAAATGATATTCCTGACGAATTTACTCTACAGGGGCCATTTAACAGAGAGAATGCCACAACTGCGATTGCTGCACTTAAGACACTTGGAACGAGGGACTATGAGGACGGATTCAAGTCAGTCGTCTGGCCGGGAAGATTCCAGGTTATCGGCAATTTCATAGTCGACGGCGCCCACAATCCCCCAGCGGCACATGCTTTGGCCGAGGCTCTTGTGCATATGCCTCGCCAAGAGTATCTGATAGCAGGCTTTTGCGGCGACAAGGATGTGGACGAGGTGCTTCGCACCCTGGCTCCATTTGTTCGCATGGGCATTGCCGTAAAGACCGGCAACCCCCGCTCGCTTTCGGCGGAGGCTGTTGCCTGTAAAATGAAAAGTGCAGGAATATGCGCTGTGCCAGCTGATTCTCTCAAAAATGCCATTTCAAAAGTGGGGACTGTCCCCACTTTGATTTGCGGTTCTCTCTTTCTTGCAGGCGAGGCGCTTGTTGAACTTGGCGCATATCCGTGGGGACAGTCCCCGAAAAATGGCGGGGGACAGTCCCCTCGGTTCGACCCGTCGGAACTGCTGAGACCGGGAGGATAGTTTCAAGTGCCGCCGGACGGTTTCGCCATAGAGTATCCGCAGGAACTGCCTGTTGTCGCGCACCGCGACGAGATTCTCGCCGCCATGCGCAAGAACCAGGTGGTCGTCGTCTGCGGTGACACAGGCAGCGGGAAAACAACCCAGCTCCCGAAGATGGCGCTTGAGCTGGGCCGCGCCGCCGACGGACGCCGCATAGCCGTCACGCAGCCGCGCCGCATGGCCGCAGTCGCCATGGCCGAGCGCGTCGCCGAGGAGCTCAAAACCGCTCCAGGCGGAATCGTCGGCTATCAGCACCGCTTTCAGAAGAAGCTGTCGGACGATACGCGCATAAAGTTCATGACCGACGGCGTGCTGCTCGCCGAGACGCGGCACGATCCTCTTCTAAGGGCGTATGACACTATAATCATCGACGAGGCTCACGAGCGTTCGCTCAACATCGACTTCCTGCTGGGCGTCGTGAAGCGGCTTATCGCGCGCCGCCGGGATCTGAAGGTGGTGATCTCTTCCGCGACGCTTGACGTCGCGGCCTTTTCGCGCTTTTTCGGCGGTGCGCCGGTGATCGAAGTCCCGGGCCGCCTTCATCCGGTGGACATAGTCTACAATCCCCCGCCGGACGGCGAGGAGAGCGACCTTGCAGGCGATGTCCTGCGCGCAGTGATGTCGCTGCCTGCAAGCGGCGACATACTGGTGTTCCTGCCGGGCGAGCGGGACATCCGCGAAAGCTCCGAACGCCTCAAGGGTCGTTTCGGCGAGGCGAACGACATAATACCGCTTTACTCGTCGCTGCCGGCCGGCGAGCAGCGCCGCGCATTTCAGGCGTCGCCCAGGCGCCGCATAATCCTTTCCACCAACGTCGCTGAGACGTCTGTCACTCTGCCAGGCATACGCTATGTGGTAGACTCGGGCCTCGCCCGCATATCGCGCTACATTCACCGCACGCAGGTGCAGCGGCTCCAGATCGAGCGCGTTTCACAGGCCTCCGCGCGTCAGCGCGCCGGCCGTTGCGGACGTCTCGGGCCCGGCGTCTGCATACGGCTTTATTCCGAGGAGGATTTCGCCTCCCGCGAGCCGTACACGCCGCCGGAGATTCTGCGCTCGTCGCTCGCCGGGGTCATTCTCACGATGCTTGATCTCGGACTGGGAGATATAGCGCAGTTCCCGTTTATGGATCCGCCGCGTCCGGCAGGCATACGCGAAGGCTTGAACGAACTTGTCGAGCTTGGCGCGGTCGCCGCGGAAGAAGGTTCTCGCCCCGCGCTTACCGCCACAGGGCGCAAGCTCGCGCGCATACCGGTAGAGCCGCGCCTTTCCCGCATAATGCTCGCGGCGTCCGATCTGGCCGCGCTGCCTTCCACGCTTCCGATCGTCGCCGCGCTCGCCTGCGACGATCCCCGGCGGCGTCCCGCAGATGAACGCGACAAGGCCAAAGCCGCCCACGCCAGATGGCGTGTCGCAGGCTCGGACTTCCTGTCCACGTTGAAACTCTGGCGCTGGTTCGCCGACGAGACGCGCGACATGTCTCAAAGCCAGACGCGCAAGCTCTGCAAAGCCGGTTATCTTTCATATCCGAAGATGCGCGAATGGCGCGACCTAGTGCGACAGCTCGGCGACATGGCGTCAAGGCTCGGTCTCGACACGATTGGCGACAACGGCGGCCCGGACGCCGTCCATCGCGCGCTGCTCGCGGGCTTCCTTTCCCGTATAGGAAAGTTCGATCCTGAAGATCGCAGCTACAAAGGCGCGCACGGCGTGCGCTTCGCCATGCACCCGGGTTCCGTGCTCGCCAGAAAACCGCCGGAATGGATTGTCGCCGGCGAACTGGTCGACACTTCGCGCCTCTTCGCCCACGACGCCGCGACGATAGACGTCGGCTGGATAGAGGCCGCCGCAGGTCCCCTCTGCCGCCGCAGCTATCGCGAACCGACCTGGGACGCGTCGACAGGCTTCGTGCGCGCCACGGAGCAGGTCACGGTTTACGGACTGGTCGTCGTGCCGTCGCGCAGATGCGACTATTCGCGGATCGACCCCAGAGGCGCGCGAGAGATTTTCATACGTTTCGGCCTGGTAGAAGGGGAGTTCCCCCACCCGCCGCGCGAGGTTCGCGAGAATGCGTCCGTGATCGGCGAGCTGCGCCGCCGTGCCGGGAAGCTGCGCCGCCCCGACCTGTTCGACCAGGCGGGTCTTGAACGTTTCTTCGACCGTGTCATGCCGCAGGGCATATGCTCGGCTGTCGCGCTGAGGAAATGGCTTTCACGCGCAAACGCCGAAGAGCGCGCGGCGTTCCGCCTCAAGCGCAGCGACTGGATCCCGGCCGGCGAGGGCGGCAGCGCGGACTTCCCCGACTCAATTCATGTCGGCGGCGCACGGATGAAACTCCAGTACAGGCACTCGCCCGGCAACGCCGAGGAGGACGGCATAACCTGCACTGTAAAGAAGTCTGACGCCGCCGCTCTTTCGCTGTGGCGTGCCGACTGGCTCGTGCCGGGAGCTCTCCCGGCGAAACTCGCCTGGATGCTCTCTGCCCTGCCTTCGTCGCTGAGGCGCGTCCTGGCGCCGCTTGACGAAAAAATCAGCGTGCTTGCGTCCGTGCTGCGGCCGGGCGCGGAGTCGCTTGAAGAGGCCGTCCGCCGCACGGTCTACTCCGAATGGGGTTTCAGAATTCCTGCGGACGCGTGGAGCGGGGCGAAACCTCCGCCGCACCTCATGGTGCGCTACGTCGTTCTTGATGACGAAACCGGCGAGGTTCTGGCGGCGTCGCGCGATCTGGATGAAGTGCTGGCCGTATGCGGCGGCGCGGGCGGCACACGGGCGGACGACAGGCCCGAGGTGCATACAAGGTGGGATTTCCCCTCGCTCGATGAAATGTCCGTCTCGGGCCGCGCCGGATGGAAGGTCGAGAGCCACGCGGCCCTGCATGACGAAGGGGGCGGTGTGACGGTTCGACTGTTCCGAAGCCGCGAAGAGGCCGAGGCGTCTCATGCGGCAGGGCTTGTGAGGCTGTTCGCGACAGCGTTGAAGGGCAGACTTAAATGCACCTTCAAAGCGAAATCGCTTCCCTTCGGCGCGGCGGTGTTTCTCAAAGAGATGGACTATCCGGCGGAGCGCATCGCGGCGGATGTTCTGGAGGGGGCCGTGCGCGAGGCGCTCGTTCGCGGCAGACCGCCCGTGCGCGACGCGGCGGCGTTCGACGCGCGGCTTGCCAGAGGCGCGGCGGATGTAGCGAGGGTCGAGGCCGAGATGTCAAAGATTTTCGGCGACGTTCTTGCCGACGCCGCCGCGCTGCACGAGCGCCTTTCAAAAGGCGGTTTCTGCGACGAGACTGTCGAGTCGGTCACAACCCAGCTGGCGTGGCTGGTGTACAGGGGCTTCCCGAGGCTTGTTCCGCTGGCGCGGCTGAGGCACTACGCGCGCTACCTGAAGGGGATTGCAGTGCGCCTCGACCGGGCCCGCACCAACCCGTCCGGCGACCGCTCCAAGGAAGCGCGTTTTGCGCCTTACTGGACCCGCTACCGTGAGGCGCTTGCCGTGCGCGACGCGGCGGCGCGCCCCTCGGCGGCGGTGCTTGCAGAGTTCCGGTGGATGCTGGAGGAGTACCGCATATCGCTCTTCGCACCCGAACTAAAAACGCCGGTCCCCGTCAGCCCGAAGCGCCTCGACGCCGTCCTCAGTCCGGCGGACACCTGATGGCGGCCCGCCACCGGCTCATAGTTACGCCGTAAGTGTGCCTGAACAGCGCCTTGCGCAGAGGTTTTAACTGTATCAGTAATCCTCGGGGCGCTCGCGCTCCTCGAAGAAGAAGCACCCGTCCTGCCCACGCTTTGCCCAAGTCTTGCCCAGACTGAGCCCAGGCCTTGCCCGGGGTTTCCACCATTGCCCCCGGGTGCAGGCGTTGAATGGCCGCAGGGTCGGCATCCGTGGACTGCGGGGAAGAAGTATTTAAGGTCAGAC
>DGVK01000204.1:13179-13404 GCA_002395905.1 Verrucomicrobia bacterium UBA4286
AAGGTCAGACGATATTAACAAAAAGGTCTGACCATTTGCATAAAAAGGTCTGACCTTTTTCATCAAAAGGTCAGACGATATTGTATAAAAGGTCAGACCTTTTTGTCATGTACTCGGCAGGGCGAAGACGGCTGCTCCCTGGGAACGACCGCGACAGTCGGTCGGTTCACGCTTGCGTGCTGCACGGTTCAACGGCTGTAGGCGCGGGCTAACGCTCGGAGTTCT
>DGVK01000089.1:0-506 GCA_002395905.1 Verrucomicrobia bacterium UBA4286
TCCCGGTTTTCAAAGATCAACGCTCAACTTGGCTCGGGCGGCTGGATTCGAACCAGCGACCAATTGATTAACAGTCAACTGCGCTACCACTGCGCCACGCCCGAATTTGGTCAAGCAGAGGATAGTATATCATTTTCTCGCCTCGACGCGCAAGGGGGAAAAATAAAAAAGTTTTTAACCGCCGCTTTTGGACGGCAGAATGCCGCTTTCACCGCGTTTCACACCGCCGCGCGTCTCGCTGCGCTCTTCCCTTTGCGCTCAAGCGCGGCGGATTTTTGCGATGAAGCGGTCCGCTTCCTGCTTCAATGGAGTGGAATGGGATGGAATGGGTTGTAATACTGGTACTTGTTTTACCGGTACTGGAATATATATTATTATTAATACCATTCCATTCCATTAGAGCCATTGTTTAATAACCATTCCATTCCATTAGAGACATTGCCTGTTTCGGCAGGCTCGTCACAACGATTCGCGGTTGATATGCTCCTCGTAGACAGGGTCACGGC
>DGVK01000089.1:641-17374 GCA_002395905.1 Verrucomicrobia bacterium UBA4286
CGGTGCTACCCCCCAACCAGCACCCTTCAACCCCTGGGGGTATTCCGGCCCCGACCCCCGGGGGGTGTGTCCCTCGCACTCCCATAGAACTGAGCTCTGACCCTTTTGACCCCACCGTTTTACACTTTACACTTTACGTTTTACACTTCTAAGGCGTTTCAGAGCATTCCGTGGTAAAGATTTCCACTAGAAACTCCGATGAGAAGACAATTGGCAAGGGATGAGTATGGACAATTCTGACGCGAGGCGCTTCTATGAAGCCGAAGCCGCCGAAAAAGGCCCTTTAGCTGCCCGGTACTCGCGCATAGACGCGCCGAAACGCTTCCTGAACAGCCGTTTGAGGTAGTTGGGGGCCTTAAAGCCGCAGTCTCGTCCGATCTGCAGGATGCTGCGGTTTGTCTTTTCCAGCTGCCGCTGTACTTCGGCAAGGCGGACATCAAGTATATCCTCAAGTATGGACTTTCCGCAGACTTGTCTGAAACGCAGCTCCAGCAGACTGCGCGACGTCCTGACATGTCGGATTACGTCAATCGCGCCGATGCCGTCGCATGCGTGTTCTTTGATGTATTCTCTGGCATTCTCGACGAGCGCAGTGGCAGGAGGGATATGCGCCGACGACTCGCGCTCGAACAAATGCGTTCCTCCCACGCGGATCGTGCGCATCGGCGGTTTTCTCCCGCGCAGCAGCTTGTCCAGTATCTCAGCCGCCTTGAAGCCGAGTTCGCGGAACGGCAGTTGCAGGCTGGAGAGATGTGGACTCGCACTTGACCAGATAAGCGGGTCGTTGTCGCATCCGATTACCGTCACTTGCTTTGGAACATTCAGCCCCATCTGCCTGCAGACCGTCAGCACTTCCCTTGCGAACAAGTCGTTTGCGCCGAACACAGCTGATGGCTTTGGAAGATCGCCGAGCCATTCTGCCAGTTCGTCGTGCGAGATCACGGGAGTTGATGCTTCGCATTTTGCATCGGGAATCTTCCTGTTGGGGAACACAAAGAACGGCATGTTGCGCGGTAGCGAGGCGCGGAATCCCTCCTCTCGCTCGACCGACCACGGATAGCGTATCGCGCCATGCACGAAGCCATATGACGCGAAGCGTCCCAGAGAGTTGAAGTACCGTGCTGCATCCTTGCCCACGGAGACGCTGTCTATGAGCAATGTGCGACAGCGAGGATTCTTGTCGAACAACGGCACAAGATGGTCGTTAGCTATGACCATCTTCAGCCGGGGATTTTCGTTTATGAGCCTGTTCGCAAACCGATCGGTGTCGTATGCAATCGCCAGAATGAGCCCGTCGGCATTCTTCAGTGCGTCGTAAAGCACGCCGTTGACGATGTCGGTTCGCGTGTTGACGATCTGCAATGACCAGTGCGGATGCCTGTTCACGTAGTCGAACACGCCGGACATCTCTTCGCGTCCGTCGTTGCCATTGGTTGGTATTGCGACTATTACATTTGCCTGTTCGGGTTTCATGGGTGAATATTATATCATACTGTTGATGAAAAGGTTATGTTTCTTTTGTTGTAAGAGATATGTCTAGCTCTTGCCGCCGATAGTCTGCAAATGGTATAATTCGCCCAACCATGACCAAGGAGGAAGCCAATATGAAAAGACTTACGGTAATGTCATTCTCGGCGGCGATTGCGTTTGCTGGCGCAATGCAGGCGCGCGCGGCGCTCAAGTACCAGACTGGCGATTATGCGGCACAGGACGCGCTTGTTCTGCACCTCGACGGTATTTGCAACGTCGGGGCGAATGTACCGCATGACCCGAACGCCAAGATATGGGTAAACCTTGCGAATGCGAACAACCCCGCTAACATCGTGTCAAACCCCAGTTCTGGCTGGCGCAATGGTTCTGGCTACTATTTCTGCTGGGATGAGAGCGCGAGTCACGCAACGCTTGCTTCCGCCGCGCCAGCCATGACACAGGCGACATTCGAGTTTGTATTTGAGGGAGATTGGAACTCGCAGACTACCAAGAACTGGGGGCCTCATTTCATCAGCGGCGACAACGATCACAAGATTTGCATGGGTGCTTCCGACAGCCCTCTTTTTTTCAGACAGAAAGAATGGGTCGGCACGACCTCCGACGATTATTGCAGAATAGCTGGCTGGAGCTGGAAACAGGCATCGTTCACGATTGGAGGCATTGGCGACGACACCCGCAAGGGTTATGACCAAGGCGTTCTGAAAACCACCGTTGCGCGCGCGACTGCCGCGGAGGGCAGCATACCTGCAACGATGTGGATGGTCGGATCGCGCAGAAATCAGGTCGATTACGGGCGTCAGCTCACTGGCATCATGAAGAGCGTCCGCATCTACAACCGTGCGCTTACGGCGGACGAAGTAGCGCAGAACGCGGCGATTGACGCGGCGCGTTTCGACGGCGTGATGCCCGTCACGAACGCCGTTGTCGCGACGGCTGTTGCCGGGGCGGAAGGCGTGGAGCCGACAGGCGTCTATGCGGTCGAAGGTTCTCACACTTTCACTGCGTCGCCGTCCGCCAAGGTCGGTTCTAAGACCTATGCTTGCACAGGCTATACGCTTGAAATATGGGAGAACGGTGCATGGTCTTCGTCCGTCACGGTTGCCGGGTTCGCCGTGACCGTTTCCGAGAGCGAGAAGGTTCGCATCACTTGGCAATGGACGCCAGCAAACGGCACGCTCAATGGAAGTTATGTTACGGATGGACTTGTTCTCTGGTATGATGGTGTTTGGAACGCCGGTGTAGGCGTCCATGATTCCTCGTCCATCGTTTGGAAGGACCTTTCGGTTTCAGGCAACGACGCGGTGCTTTCCACGAATGGCGTCACGACTTACGGAACGGCAGGTTGGACGGACAAAGCTTTTGCCTTTTACCGAAATGCCTGGTTTGAGACGTTAGCAGGACAATCCTTCGGCGATACTTTGACAATACAAACCGTAGGAAGCTTCTCGCAGTCAACCCCCAACATTTGCAATTGGCCGATGCTGTTCTATGGAAGTGCAGGCGGTTCTGCAACGTTGCAGATGTATTGGAACAACTCTGCCAATTCAAAGAGGGCGTTTCTGCTTGCGGACAGCTTCACCGGCGCAAGCGGAGGCAACGATTCAGGCCGTCCATATATAACTTCCGCATGGGCGGGACGCTATCTAACCGCAGTGCTTGAGAAAACCGCATCGGGCGGTCGCGACGCATGGATTTTTGAGGGTGCTGAGTATCCGACGGCACATCCCGGCTATGTTGCAGGAGGAACATCGTCCGCTGATTTCTCGTCAGGGACAAAGTGGGCGGTTGGCTCGATTCCTTCAACAATTGATGAGGGTGAACGCTCTGATCGCATGTACACCGGTACGATTAATGCCGTGCGTATCTATTCGAAGAAACTATCGCCAGCTGAGATCGCTCAAAATCGCGCGATGGACGAGGCTCGCTTCTTTGCCGGCTCCAACAGTGTCGAAATCGCTGCAGATCCGCGTGGTTTCACTGGACGCGAAACGCCTGGCGTTTATGCTCCGACTGGATGGACGTTTACCTCTGGAACCGCAACCAAGCTGGCAAACGGCATTGAATATGCTCCCGTAGGCTACATTGTCGAAACATGGGACAATGGAACCGAGACTTGGCGTGTTGACGAGACATCAGATAACGCTACAACCTACACTACTCCCGCCGCGCCGTTTGCAGCTCGCCGCTTGACGTGGAAGTGGGCTCCAGTTTCCGGTATTCGTAGCGCTTCCGACTATGATGTAGGCGACTATGTGCAGGGTGGGCTTGTTGTGTGGCTTGATGGCATTCGCAACACAGGTGCAGATCAGCCGCACGATAGCGCGGCGACGACATGGGCAGACCTTTCTTCGCGTGCAAGTACGGTGACGTTTGCGGCAAACGATCAATCCCACTGGACTGATGGCGGCTACCGATTCTGCCTTGGTTCAAATAACGAACCAAGCTACGCATTGCTGACCAAGAAACTTTCCCTTGGCGAGACCGGCACTATTGAGATGGCATGTGATGTTAAGGGCTCCGAGCAGTTTTCACCGTCCTACGATTCTTGGCCTCGCTATGTTTCGTTCAATTCCGATGGCGTGACCGACTACGACATGAGTGTCCATCAATGGAAGACAGAAGGTCGTTGCCGCTGGAAGGCGGACAACTGGTCCGGGGGCGGCAATCGAGCCAACCTTAAGGCGCCGTGGGACGGGAAGCACGCCGCATTCGTCATGGACACTGCGAAGTTCTATTCCTACAAATCTGGCGTTGTGGAAGAGACGCAGAACCGAACGGCAGTAAAGACAATGCCAAGCGTTTACTGGATGATTGGCAACAAGTACAACGACGTCAAAGCAGGAAACCAACTTACAGGTACGATGAAGGCGCTGCGCGTGTACAACCGTCCGCTTTCCGACGCCGAAATCGCGCATAACTACAAGGTGGATGTCGCGCGATTCGACGGAGTGCTTTCCGTAACGAACGTCGTCGTGGCGGGCAAGTACACGGACTACGAGGGACTCGCGGCTGGCGAGTACGAGGTGCTTGGCTCCGGCACGTTCACGGCTGGCGCGGCGACGGACGGGAAAGGCAAGGTGCGGCCAGTCGTCGGCTACACGATAGAGGCGTGGGAGAACGGTGCGTGGAGCGCGCCGGTGTCGTATTCCGGCTCGTCGTACACTTATACGGAAGGGACGTCACCTGCGAAAGTGCGCCTTACGTGGAAGTGGCAGCCCGACGGAATGTTTATTATCATCCGATGAACGGCAATAGATGAACAGATTCGTGTTGTCTTTGATTGCAATAGCGGCGGCACTTTCATGCGCTGCCGCGCCGACGGACGGACGGAGGCTTGTCTGGAGCGACGAGTTCAACGGCTCGTCGCTCGACGGGGCGAAGTGGAAGTTCCATGCGACGATGAACTCCACTGACTGCGTCTACACGAACGATTCGCGCACGGCGCGGGTCGAGGACGGCAACCTGCATCTGCTCGTCGTGCCGTCCGGCAACCCATCCAAGCCGCAGATGCTGCCGCGCGGCGTTTCGACGCGGGACAAAATGGCGTTCAGGTACGGGTATCTGGAGATGCGGGCGCGAGTGCCGTTCAGGCATGGCGCGTGGCCGAGTTTCTGGATGACCGTGCAGCCGAATCTGCGGAAGGCGTCGTGGGTATCCGAGGTGGACATTTTCGAGGTGTTCTCGTCCACAAACGCCGCCGTGGCGAACCTGCACAAGTGGGCCGGCCAAAAGGGACACTTCATGCTGCCAGGCGGAGAGGGCAGCCTCAATCGCGCGTACACATTCAAGGACTGCTCCAAGCTGAACGACGAGTTCCACGTGTATGGCTTCGAGTGGACGCCGAAGGAGATGTCGTTCTACGTCGACGGCGAGAAGTACGCGGCGTTTCCAATAGACGAGGCTCACGACTACTGTCCGAATGCCGCGCTTGGCATGGCCGGGCACCACGACTTCCACAACATCCACATCAACAACGAGATATTCACGCCCGGCCACGGATGGTGCCCGCCCGAAATGCGCATCACGGCTGACGACAAGCTGCCCATAGAATACTGGATAGACTGGATACGCCTGTACCAGAAGGACGGCGAGGAAATCCGCGTCGTGTCCGGAACTAAACGCAAGTTCTGGAAGTAAACGCAAGTTTATCCGATAACTTCTGGCAAATCCCTTTATCGCTGCGTGCGGAAGCCCGCCTCGGTCACCGCTCCGACTCCGCCCTTCGGGCTGCTGCCATATTAAACGCTCTTTTGTGCACATATTATACCATAATTTTCGCCGTCCTTCGCAACCATGAACCACCAACCTTGACCTGCACGAGCGCAGGTCTTCCGGTTTTGGTATAATACGCGGCTCACGACCACCGAGAGAAAGACGACATTTCATGAAGGACAATCTTTGCGACAAGGCCACATCCGCCGCAATACGCCGAGGGTTCATTTTCGACATGGACGGCACAATCGTTGACAATGTACCATACCATATACAGGCATGGAAGTCCTTTTCGCGCACCCACGGCAGGGAACTGCCAGAGAGCGACATCGTCTCATGGATGGGCATGACAAACCGCGTCTATCAGGAGCGCATGCTAGGCCGCCCCGTCTCGGACGACGAGTCGCGCCGTCTAAGCGATGAAAAAGAGGAGATATACCGCGAACTCTACGCGCCGCACATGCGGCTTCCGGCAGGGCTTCGTGCGCTTCTCGACAAAGCCCATGCCGACGGCATCGCATGCGCCGTCGCGACCGGCGCACCTTCCGGCAATGTGAAATTCGTGATGGACGGCCTTTCGCTGCGCGGCGACTTTGAAGCGATTGTCGATGAAACGATGTATGCGAAGTGCAAGCCCGACCCCGAATGCTTTCTGACGGCGGCGGAACTCATCGGCTGCGCGCCGGAGAACTGCGTCGTCTTCGAGGACGCCGTCTCCGGGATCAAGGCCGCGAAATCAGCAGGCATGAAGGCCGTAGGCATAGCGTTCACACAGCCGCGCGAAGTCCTGCTGTCGGCAGGCGCCGACCTCGCAGTCGGATCATTCCTCGACCTTGCCGGCCAGAACGCGCCGGACCGTCTGCTTGCATAAACGTCCGTGACGGCAAGGGCGTCAGACCGGCATCTTTCGCCGCGCCCCGGGAACATCCATGACAAAACGCGGCAACGCAAGACCGCCTATCGACTCGGCGCACTTGCGTTCTATCTCGACCGCCTTTTCGCGCGACACCCTGAAGCGGTCTATCCCCGCCACCGGATCGCACATGAACACATAATAAGGTCGTATCCTGGCGGCCGTGAGCGCACGGAAGAGTTTGAGCATCTGCGCCGACGAATCGTTGACTCCCTTTAGAAGAACGGTCTGGCAACCGACCGGCACCCCGGCGTCCACAAGCCGCGCGGCCGCAGCGCGTGCCTCCTCCGTGAGTTCATCCGCGCAGTTGAACTGTGTGTTCACCCACACTTTCTTCGAGCGACCCAGCAACCGCGCAACGCGCGCGGTCACGCGAGACGGATTGGTGCACGGCGCCCGCGTGCAGACGCGCACCATTTCTATCGACGGCAGCGACGCGAATGCGTCAACGAACCGCATGAGGTCCGCATCGGAAAGCGTCATCGGGTCTCCGCCCGAAAGCAGAACGTCGCGAACCCTCGGGCGGGCCTTCACATATTCAACGCAACGCGCAAGATCCCTCGCCGTCTCCACAATCTCGGTGCGACCGAAGAGCCACTGCCGCGTGCAGTGGCGGCAGTTCATGAAGCACCTGTCCGCCGTCATGACCAGGACGCGGTCGGGAAAGCGCTGCTTAAGGCCCTTTACTTTCGATGCGTGCGAAAGCTCTCCGAAAGGATCCTCTTCATACCCGTCGCCGGAACGCTCCGCCGCACGCCGCCCTTTCGGGTCGTAGACCTGAAGCGCGAAGCGTCGC
This sequence comes from Verrucomicrobia bacterium UBA4286, assembly GCA_002395905.1. GTDB lineage: Bacteria > Verrucomicrobiota > Kiritimatiellia > RFP12 > UBA1067 > UBA1067. The sequence goes on from DGVK01000089.1 coordinate 8,054, forward strand.
GACGACTCCGCCAGCCGTTTCGAATACTCGCATGCATATTCAGGAAACGCCGTCTTCATTCAATCCTCCGCAAAAAGCGCCGCTGGCAGGAAGCAGAACGCGAGCGCATGGTCGTGCATCGTCTTTACTGTCACCGGCAGATCGCGTCCCTTGAGATTGCGGAAGGCGTCCCCCCACGCGCCGTCAAGCCTCATCGTGAGGCGGCCGACATCCGGCTCGTAACCGCTTACCACCATCTCTTTGGGGCTGTAGCGTATCCCTGTCCCCAGCGCTTTTGAAACAGCCTCCTTCGCGCACCAGAACCGCAGTATCGCATGAGACACGGGACCTGCCGCTTTCGCCGCGAGTTCAAGTTCGTCCGGCATGAAGACGCCGTCGGTGAACTCCTGCGACAGGTCGCGCCCGACAGACTCCACGTCCACGCCGACTCTTGCGTTCGCGGCCGCGAGGCCTATTACAAAACGCGAGGTGTGGGCGATCGCGATGTCAAGCTTGGACCTGAGCTGATCCATCCACGCGCCTACGGCATACGGCTTCCCCAGATCGTCCGCGAAAACAGTCACATCAGCGTAGCTCCACCGCGCCTGATGGTAGTCTTTCAAGAATCTCCTCACCGCCTCCTTGGCGGCTATACGCCCGAAGAGCCACTCCGTGCGGCGCGCGGCGGAACCCGGCATTCTCCGGAAATCCGCGCGCTCCTTCGCGCCCAGAACCATGTGGGCGAACGTCTGAAGCCACACTTCATCATTGCGCTCGAACACAGGATACGGAACCTCCGTCACATACGCGGACGATACGTCGACCGACGGATTCCCCATCTGCTCCCGCGACAGACCCTTGGTGACAAAGCTCGTCGCCGGCTGCATTATGAGGTCGCGGTATTCGCTTCTCACGTGCTCTACGCGCTCCTCCCAGCCGGATATCGTCGCTATCGCGCCGCCGTCGCCGTCCGACACGACGATGTCGCACAGATGGCTCTTCGGCGTCACGCCCGTAAGCCGCAGATAGCACTTTACGCGCGAACCCTCCTTGGGCAGCGGCGCCAGGATGTCCATCCGCCTCATGCGGAACGGCGACGAATAGGCGTCGTCCATGCGCTCCTTGCCTATCCACCGCGAAAAACGCTCGTGGCTGTGCCACAGAGTGTAGCCGCTTACGACGACCTCCATGAGCAGCGGGTTGACCAGCCACAGCGGGAAGCGCGTGTATGTAACGCATCCTGCGAGCTGCGGAACCTCCACTTCATAATCTATACCCGTCTCGCTCCAGGTCTCGGCGAATGTTATACCTCTCAGCCGCGGACCGCACGACAGCCTGAAAGGATATATGTCGCGTCCCGACCAGTGGACCGTCCTCGGATTGAACTGGGCGGGAACGCTCACGGGACGCGGCTGCGGCGGATTCTTCGAAAGCACGAACGTAGCCTCCATGACAGGCCACGTATAGGCGCTTCCCGGAGAGTCGTCGCGCAGCTGAACCTTCACGGCCGCCAGGTCGGGGCTTCCGGACGCGACGCGCTCGGCTCTTATGAGAACCGTGAGCACATCGTCCTCGAAAGCAACGGCGCGGCGGCACACAAGATCCTCTATCGACGAAAGAATGCGGTTTGGCGCAAGCATCGCCGCGACCTCGGCCATAATCTCCGCAGCGAGCGGCATCGTCATCTGGACAAAGCCTCTAAGCTCCGGCTCGGCGTATGATATCTGGCTCCCGCCAAGAGCGAAGTCGCCTATGAACGGCGCCTCCTTGAGACTGAACGTCTTCTTGACCTCTATCGACACGCCCGGGCTGTGGCTTACGGCGTCGGCGTCGGAGACGAGCGGATTCAGCGCACCAAAATCGAACTGCCTCGCGCGCCGCGCCTGCGCAGCGACTGCGGCCGCACGCTGCGCCGCTCTCGCGCCCCTCCCCTTCGGATCGACGAACGCCGTGGTGGCGACCTTGAGAGGAGTGTCCTCGGAAAGCAGCGTCATTCTTGGAAACGCGCGCGACAGACGCATCTCCGTCTCACGACGCGTCGAAGGCGCTATCTGCGCATCGAAGTCCAGCACCTTCGCGCCGCGTCTGCGAAACGCCGCCGACCGGTCGGGAACCGCTCCAAGCGCGGCGAGCTGGGCGAGGGCATGCATAACCTGCGGCACTCCTCTGCGGTGGATCGAGTTCGTCGCGACTGCCGCGTGGTCCAGATCTTTGAGCGCGTCGTCGACAGCCGTCGTCATAAGGCCGCGCGGCCCCACCTCAAGAAAGACCCTGTAACCGGCCTCGTGCATGGCCCGCACGGTAGCGCCGAATCTGGCGGGGCTTGCCCAGCGCTCAGCCATCTCGCCGCGCGCCTTCCTGAGCCGTGCGGAATGCGGCGCGGCGGTGGCGCAGGACCACACCTCGATATCGGGATCGCCCTTCATCCACGCATCCGTGAACTTGCGTATCGCAGGCACCAGCTTCGCGCACTTCTCTGTGTTGAAAGGACGGTTCAACGCGAGGCGCATCGCCCTCACGCCCGCTTCGGCGAACGCCTCCATCGCAGTGTCGGCGAAAGCCGCGTCCACGGCGAACGTCTTCTGCCGCGGCGACAGGTCCACAGCGAGAACGGCCCTGCCGGGAGGAAACGACGCGAGGACCGCGTCCGCCTCGTGCTCGTCGCGCAGCAGGAGCGACACCATCGCCGTCTCCGGCAGGCCAGAATGATCCACCGCCTTGTCGACGACACGGTATATGTCGCGGATGAGCTTCACCCTCGTCGGGCGGTCAAACCCCTTCCCGGCGAATCCGGCCAGAACCATCGACGCAAGATCGCCGCCCGCAAAGCCGACGACACCGTCCGGATGAAGCGCGCAGTCTGAAAGAAGTCTCGCCATCGCGACGCACCCTGTATAGGCCGAGACGAACCCCTGCGCATACGCTCCCGAGCTGAATACATCTGCATCATGGCGGTAGTAAGACGCCGGCGGGAACACGAAATTGGACGGGGTGAAGTCGCCGCCGTTCTGCGCAAGAGCCTCCTCCAGTTCGTCGAAGGCGCTGCGGCACGCGCTCTGCTCTATGGCGAGATCCCGCATCATATCGGGGTAGAACGACGCCACGCCGGGAAACACGAACGCGAGCTTCCCGCCGCCGTCGCCGAGCAGCCGCACGCTGTTCCAGTAGGTCCCGCTCTTGTCCCTTATGCGCCGCAGAGAGCCGCCGGCGATCCTGGACGCGGCCGACATGAGGCGCGTGCGCAGATCCTGAACGGTTTCCACGACGAAGGCCACCGCCGAATCCCCCTCGCCGAGCGCGCATGTACAGGCGATGTCGGCAAGAGACGCCGAAGGCACGCGGTCGAGAAAAGCCGCAACCCTGTTCATCTCTTCGACGAGGGCTTCCGTGCCGGATGCGCGCAGTATGACGAGTTCGCTCATTTGGAAGATATTATACCAAATCCGAAGAGCGCGAAGTCGCCGCGGCACGGATCGCCCGGGAACGCCTCGGCCAGCGACGACGTGAGGCGGCGCGCCGCGCACATCGACGCGCACGGGCTCGAAAGAAGTCCAAGCCGCCGCGCCTCCTGCACGACATGCGTGTCGAGCGGGACGACAAGAGTGGACTTGTCGATGAAATCCGACCACAGCCCGAGATCTACCGGCGAACCGTCGCGCACCATCCACCGCAGGAACATGCAAACCCTCTTGCACGCCGATCTGGCGTTTTTCGGGATCACCGCGCCGTCCCCGTTCTCCGAGAAAAAGCGGCAGATCGCCTCTACCGCCTTGAGTGCGTCGCCGCCAGACCGCGCCTTCACAAACTCCCCGAGCGTTCCATGCCGCGTCATCAGCTCTCTGTACGCGCGCAGGAAGGCGTTCATCGTCTCGAACGTGAAAAAGCGGTAAAAGCACCGCGACGCATCCGGCGGCAGGTCGCGCTCGAACGCGCCCGTGCGCACCCAGCAGTCCATGTCGCCGCGCGCGCGGTCGAGCAGCCACTGTATCTTCGGCAGGAACTGACTGCGCGCGCCGAAACTCAGCGACGAGGCTACAAACGCCGTCGCCTCCCGGTTGGCGGCGCCCTCCACCTGATGCATGAACCACGACGGATCGCCCTCGAGAAACGACGGCGTTTCGAATCTGGCGGCGTATCTTCTAAGCTTCGCTTTTGTCGATGGATCCATCATTCCCCTCCCCGTTCCGCAAGCTCGGCCCAGCGTTCTACAAGCGTTTCAAGCTCCGACTCGGCAAGCGGCAGCCTGTCGGAAAGCTCCTTGGCTTTTGCAGGGTCACTTCTGAAAAGCGACCCGTCGGCCATCGCCTCCCTCATGCCGGCAAGCTCGCTTTCGAGCGCGTCGATCCTTCCGGGCAGCGCGTCGAGCTCGCGCCTCTCGTTGTATGAAAGCTTCTTCTGGCGCGACGGCTGCTGCGTCTGGACGGCAGGCTGCTCCTTCGCGGCCTCGCGCCCGGACGTCTCTTCCCCGCGTTCCCCTCGCGCCGCCGGCCGCTGCCGCAGATAGTCTTCGTATCCGCCCGGATACTGCCGCACCGAGCCGTCGCCCTCAAGAACCAGCGTCGAGGTGACGACGTTGTCGAGAAACTCGCGGTCGTGGCTCACAAGAAGCAGCGTCCCCGAATAGGCGAGAAGCTGCTCTTCAAGAAGTTCGAGCGTCTCTACGTCGAGATCGTTCGTCGGTTCGTCCATGACGAGCAGATTCGAGGGGCGCATGAAAAGTCTGGCGAGCATAAGCCTCGCGCGCTCTCCGCCCGAAAGCGCCTTGACCGGCGTGCGCACGCGCTCGGGCGTGAAGAGGAAATCCGCGAGATACGAGTATATGTGCTTCTTCACGCCGCCGACGACTACTTCATCGCGGTCGGCGGCCACATTCTCGCCGACCGTCAGCTCGGGGCGCATCTCGCTTCTGAGCTGGTCGAAAAAGGCGAGTTCCACATTCGTGCCGCGCACCACCTCGCCTGATGTCGGCGCGAGCCGTCCCGTGAGAAGATTCAGAAGCGTCGTCTTTCCCGCCCCGTTCCGGCCGAGGATCCCTATGCGCTCGCCGCGCAGCACGTTGGCGGTGAAGCCCGAAACGACCGGCTTTTCAGCGCCCGGGTAGGTGAAGGAGATGTCCTTCACCTTGAGAACGCTTACGCCGCCGGGCGCGGCGGTGTCGAGCTTCATGGAGGCCGTTCCTGCGGCCGTGCGGCGCGCGGCGAACTCTTCGCGCAGTTTCATCAGCGCGGCGACGCGGCCTTCGTTGCGCGTGGTGCGCGCCTTCACACCGCGGCGTATCCACGCCTCTTCCTGCGCGAGCTTCTTGGACTTGCGCTCCCAGTAGACCGCCTCGTCCGCAAGAAGCTCGGCCTTGCGCCTGACGAACGTAGGATAGTCGCACTCCCATCCCGAGAGCTCGCCCCGGTCGAGATCGAATATCCTGGTCGCGACGCGCTTCAGAAAGCGACGGTCGTGCGTCACGACGAGAACCGCCAGATCGCGCCGGCGGCGCAGCATCCCTTCCAGCCAGTCGATCGCCTCCATGTCCAGATGGTTCGTAGGCTCGTCGAGCAGCAGCAGGTCGGGTTGCGACATGAGCGCCGATTCAAGAATGCTGCGGCGCCGGCGGCCGCCCGAAAGCGCGTTGAACGCAGGGTCGTCCGGACGGTCGGCCGGGACCTCCTGCGAAACGTAGACCGTCTTGAGACCGGGCGCGCGGACTATCTCGCCGCCGTCCGGCGCCAAGCCGCCCGCGATCACTTTCATGAGCGTGGACTTCCCCTCGCCGTTGCGGCCCGTAAGCGCCGCCCGCATCCCTTTCGAGATCGAAAGCGACACGCCGTCCAGAACTGGAGGGCCGCCGAACGCCAGCGTGACGTCCTTGAGCGATAGCAGGAAATCGCTCACTGAAGCGGTGCGCAGTTGATGTGCATTTCACGTATCATGCGGCGGCGCATCGCCGCAATACGCACCTTGAAGCCGGGCCAGCTCTTGTTGGCGGGTTCGGTCCAGAGACACTCCGCGAGAGCGCTCATGCGCGGCCACATCTTCCATTCATACTCGCTGCCGCTCCAGGTGTATTCGGTCCAGTTGTTGCCCTGTCCGCCGAGAACGTGATGCTGCTCGTTTTCGGGGATGCCGGCCGCCGGATTGAAACCGTAGCAGCGCTCAAGCGTCGCCTGGAAGCCGTAGTTGATATACTCGTACGGGTCGTCGTCAAGCCCCTGCGGATTGTCCAGATAGCACGGATCGACCGGCGTCATCACGACATCGTTCCCGCGAGAAGCGGCCGTGATTCCGCCCTTGGCGCCGCGCCAGCTCATGATGATCGTGTCTTTCCCGGGATTGCCGTGGAGCACCTCGTCCCAGCCGATGGCGCGCTTGCCCTTCGAGGCGAGATACTTGGTGAAATGGTCGGTCATCCAGCCCTGAAGTCCTTCCTCGCCGTTCAGCCCGAGGTCGGCGATGCGCTTCTGGCACCTGGGGCACGTCTTCCACAATTTCTTCGGCGCCTCGTCGCCGCCGATGTGCACGACCGGCCCGGGGAAAAGCCCGCATACTTCGTCAAGCACGTCCTCCAGGAACTTGACCGTCCTGTCGCTGCCGCCGCAGAAAATATGCTCGCTCACCCCCCAGCGGCACCACGGCGTGAACTGCTCGCCTGTGCAGCCCAGCTCCGGATAGGCCGAAATCGCCGCGAGCGCGTGGCCGGGCAGCTCTATCTCGGGCACGATGGTTATGTGGCGCGCGGCGGCGTAGGCGACGATCTCGCGCACATCGTCCTGCGTGTAGAAGTAGGGGCCGTACGGGATGTTGTTGTTGACCCAGTGCGAACCCGGCTCGGGGACGTCCTTGGGCGTGCGCAGGACAACCGGCTTCGGGCTGCCCGGCCTCACCGCGCCCTTCTCCGTAAGAAGCGGATATTTCTTTATCTCGATTCTCCAGCCCTGATCCTCTGTGAGATGCCAGTGGAAGACGTTCAGCTTGTGAAGCGCCATCGCGTTCATCGTCTTCATGATCGACTCCTTGCCCATGAAGTGGCGGCAGTCGTCGAAGTGAAGCCCGCGCCACTTGAAACGCGGCGCGTCCTCGATATCAACGCACGGGATCGGGTTGCCGAGCTGCTTGAGGGTCTGGACGGCGTAAAAGCGCCCCGCGTCGTCCGACGACCACACCGAAATCTTCTCGGGCGTCACACTCAGGCGGTAGCCTTCGGCGGGAATCGATTCGTCGGCGGCGTATTCAATCTTCGCCGACCAGTCGCCTTCGCACTTGAACACGCCCTCCTTCTCCACGACCTTGTTCGGCATCGGAATGACATTTATCGCGGCAGATGCAGCGAACGCAACCGCTCCCGCGGCAGTCGCCGCCAGCACTTTATCAATCATAATGGACTATCTCCTTTCTTGGAAGTGAATGTGAAGTGTTATTATACCATTTATCTTCCGCCGCCGACAAGCCGCCGATGCAGAGCGAGACTCGGAGTTCTTTACAGGTCAGGCAGGCTTAGGAATGCAAAGTGTGGGCAGGACTTTGGCAAAGCACCTGCAGCCCGGCGGCTTTCCAATAAAGAGCGAGACCGGCGCCCGATGTCGCAATCTCTGTTATCTCGGAGTTGAGGTCGAGGCAGGCACGGCGGCTGAACTCCACCTCGTCGTTGCCTTTCGCGATTTCCAGATAGCGGTTTTCCGCGAACGGCGCCACGTAGACGCTTTCCGGCCTGAAACGGCGGTTGGGTATGCACGAGGGCAAGACGCGTATGAACCGCGCATCGTTGCGCAGGCACAGCATATCGCGCACGGCCCGCTCTCCCTTCGATATGAAACCGCTTATCACGGCGTAACCTTTTTCGACTGCGTTTTCCATGCGTTTCACCACCCGGTATATTGCATCGGGCGAGGAAACTTCGCGCGAAACCCGCAGTGAAACAAGTTTCTGCATCGGCGAAAGCAGCCCGACGTTGCCCGCGCCCTTCCAGTAGTCGCCGATATAAAGACGAGGCGAAGAAAGCGGCTCGATTACGCGAAGGCAGCCTTCCTCGCCATACATCAGTTCCCATTTCTGCGGGTTGTAGGCGATATAGCGCTCGGTCGAATCGATCATTGTCCGCGAAAGCAGCAGGTAGTCGTGATACCCCTGCTGCCAAAGACCGGATTGACCTGATTGGCCAAGCGCAGTTTGACCATCAAATCTATTATTGACTGCGTCGTTAAATCCAATAGCCTGGCAATCCGCCGCGCCAGATGCCGTGGCCGGAATGCCGGCAACGCCAGATTTGATGGCCGAGCTGTGCTCGGCCAACGAGGCCGATTTGGCCAACTTGGTCGTATAATTCTTGAAACGCCGCACTGCGAAACCAAGCACCTTCAGCGGCTCCTTCAACCCCGGCGCGAGGGCGCAGTTGAAATGCACGTGGTCTGGCATAACCACCCGCCCGAAAATGGAAAGCCCCGGATTGAGACGCGGCATCGCCAACAACGCCTCATCCACTTTCCTGCCCAGCGCGGAAAGCACCACACCCCCGCCCCGCACCCTGCCAAACAACGCGCGTCTTGGCGCAGGCGATAGCGATGTATCGTATTCATGGATGCGCCGGATGCAATGCCACGCAACTCCATCTCAACGGCGTCTCCAAACTCCCAAAATTCCGGCCAGCGTTCCGCAGCGGACGCGGCGATCTTGCCCAAAAGCGCGTTTCAGCATTTCCCCCGTATTATCCGGCGAGCAGTCGTCTACCACCACGACTTCGAGGTTCGCCCATCCCGTAGCCAGCACGCTCGCCACGCATTCGCACGCCATGGATGCGCGGTTGTACGTCGGTATCACGACGGAGATTCTAGGCGTGCGTTCCATTTGCACACCCCCTTTCCTTCGCCGCCGCGACAAGCGCGAAGACCAAGAAGAGCATGTGTCTTTTCATCTCAAGCATTGCCTTTACAGTATACCAAATTCCTGCGGCTCGCGTGCGGCACAGAGAACGCGGGGACAGGCACTAGTTATTTCTCGCAATTCCCGGCTCAACTTCCGGCAGGACGAAAACACGCACCTCATGGAGAATGCCATATACAACGAACTCATTCGACGCGACTACGCGGTTGATGTCGGTGTCGTGGAGATGTTCGCGACCGTCGACGGCAAGCGCTGCCGCAGGCGCTACGAAGTGGATTTCGTCGTCAACAAAGGCGACATGCGCTTTTACATCCAGTCCGCATGGAACATCCCCGACAACGAAAAGCGCGAACAGGAGACTTTCTCGCTCCGTCACATCGGCGACAACTTCAGGAAGGTCGTTGTGACCGGCGATCCATACGAAAAGCCCTGGACCGACCGCAACGGCGTCACCTTCATCGGCATCGTGCCGTT
>DGVK01000092.1:0-161 GCA_002395905.1 Verrucomicrobia bacterium UBA4286
ATGCAAATGCAATAAGAAGCCTTGCAACTGGCGACTAGCGCGCGATAACTTGGACGAGCGGGCGGCCGTCCTGCCGCCTTGCCCAAGCTTTGACAAAGTCTTGCCCAAGCTTTGCCCAAGTCTCGCCCAGACTTTACCCAAGTCTCGCCCAGACTTTGCCC
>DGVK01000092.1:252-5083 GCA_002395905.1 Verrucomicrobia bacterium UBA4286
CCAGACTTTGCCCAAGTCTCGCCCAAGCTTGGGCCAAGCGTCTCCAGAGCGGTCGAGGCGCGTTCAGACGGTGCCTTTTACGAGCGTCCAGACGATGGCGACTATGAGGGCAGGCAGAAGGTTGGCGACGCGTATCTTCTTCTCGCCCCAGAGGATGTTCCAGCCGACGCAGGCGATAAGCACGCCCCCGACGAGGCCGATCGCGTCGAGCACCGCCGCCGTCATGATCGGACGCAGCATGCTTGAGGCGAGCGTGACCGAACCCTGCAGCAGAAGTATGGGTATTGCCGAAAAGATGACGCCTTTCCCGAGCGAGGCGGTTAGAGCGATGGTGAATATGCCGTCCATTGCCGATTTGAGGTAGAGCAGCGAGGGGTCGCCCGCAAGCCCGTCTTCCAACGCGCCAAGTATCGCCATCGCCCCTATGCAGAACGTGAGCGAGGCCGAGACGAATCCGTTGAGGAACGCGGCGTCGCCGTCGTTGTGCGAGATCCGCCGCAGCCACACGCCGAAGCGCTCCATTATGCCGTCGATGTCTGCCAGTTCGCCCGCCACGGCCCCGATGGCGATAGACATGACCAGCATGAGCGCGCCGCGGGTCGAGAACGTCCCGCCGCCGTTCTCGACGAGCATCTTCGAAAAAGTTTCTGCCGCGCCGATGAACATGGTCCCCACCGCCATCCCCGAGACAAGCGTCGCCTGGACACGGCGGCTTATAAGCCGGCCTGCCGCGAGCCCGACGCATCCGCCGGCGATGATCGCACCTGCGTTGACGATTGATCCGATTCCTGTCATTTCGGGTATTATATCAAAACCGCCCGGTGCGCGCCGCGCGCATTTTTGGTATAATCTACCCCAATGAAGTGTGAATTGTGTCATCAGAAGGACGCAGAGACGGCGATCGTTCTCAACGAGAGCGACGAGGAACGCGAACTCTACGTCTGCCGCGCGTGCGCCAAACGCGAGCGCATGCGCCGCCAGAAGAAGAGCCAGCGGACGAGGAAGGCGTCCGGCCTGCCTCCAGGCATGTCTATTTCCGTAACGCGCCTTGGTGTCGACGGTGCGCCGCCGCCGCCTTTTGTGGAGGCCCTCATGAACGCCGTTCGCGGCGTCGTCGGCGCGCACGAGGAGCACCGGCAGGACGAGGCCAAGGCGAAGCCCGAGCCGGAATACAGGGATTTCCCGTGCTCGCGCGTCGAGGCGCCGTACCGCGTCGGCGGCAGGCTGCATCTCGAAGGGCTTCACCTCATAGGGGAGCTGGAAGCCGTCCACCGCGCGATGCATGCGCTCGACATGAGGCTTGTCGGGAATGATGTTGACGGCGTGCACGACGCAGGCCACGTGTTCTCTCTGCAGTACACCGGCTCGCACGAGCGTGCGCGCCGCGCAGCCGCCGAGCTTGTGGAGCAGGAGCGCAACGCGCGAACCCGCCTCGCCACGGAGATGCCACGCGTGTTCGGCGACTCGATGTGCCGCGCGCTTGCCGTGATGAAGAACTGCCGCCTGCTTTCGCCGGGCGAGCTTTTCGACCTTCTTTCACCGCTAAGACTGGCCGCGATAGACGGACTGCTTGACGGGATAGGCCTGCGCGAGATAGAGAAGATGATGGCCGGGTGCGATCTTTCACCGCGCGGCGACGACGCGACCCAGGAGGAGCGCGACAGGGCCGACGCGGAACTCGCCGACGAGGTGAACGGACGTTTCGAGGACGTGGTCCTGGGCGAAGACGCGGAAGGGCGGTTTCTGTGAGCGCGAAGTTCAGTAAAAACGCGATGGACGCGCTCAACGCGTCCGGCAGCTGCGCGAGGCAGCTCGGCCACGACCACATCGGCAGCGAGCATATATTTCTTGCGATTCTCGCGATTCCGGGCTGCGAGGCGTCGCAGCGGCTTGTGAAGCTGGGGCTCGCCCTGGACGATCTTTCCGAGTCGATGAAGGCGATGATCTCGGGCAACGCCGACGGCACGCTCCAGCGCGGGCCGCTTCCCGTCACGGCGCGTACGAAGAAAGTCATCGAGATCGCCGAGATCGAAGCCGGGCCGGGCAATGAAGTCGGCACGGCCCACATAGTGGCGGCCATGCTGCGCGAGGGCGAGAACGCGCCGGCGCAGCTGCTGTTCAACGCCGGCGTGAGCGTCGAAAAGTTCCTTTCGGCCGGGATGCAGGGGCGCGCCGACGCGGAGAAACCGGAGGACGGCGGCGGAGAGGACCAGGAAGAGGACGACGAAGGCGGGGAGTCTGCCGAAACTGCAGGCGAGGACGGCGAAGACGGCGGCGCCCGCACTACGCGCGGCGCAAACGGGAAGGCGCAGAAAACACCTACCGTCAACGCCTACGGGCGCGACCTCACCGAGCTGGCGCGCCAGGGCGCGCTGGACCCCGTGATAGGGCGAGAGAAGGAGCTGAGGCGCGTCGTGCAGATACTTTCGCGCAGGACGAAGAACAACGCCGTCCTCATAGGTGAAGCGGGCGTAGGCAAGACGGCGGTCGTCGAGGGGCTCGCGCAGGCGATACACCTCGGGACCGTGCCGGAAAAAATGCTCTCCAAGCGCGTCGTAGCCATCGACATGGCGCGCGTCGTCGCGGGCACGCAGTACCGCGGGCAGTTCGAAGAGCGTCTCAAGCGCATCATCGACGAGACGAAGCGCAGCGGCAACATAATACTCTTCCTCGACGAAATACACACGCTCGTCGGCGCGGGAGGCGCCGAGGGCGCGATGGACGCGGCCAACATTCTCAAGCCTGCGCTTGCGCGCGGCGAGCTGCAGTGCGTCGGCGCGACGACATTGAAGGAGTATCACAAGTCCATAGAGAAGGATGCCGCGCTGGAGAGGCGCTTCCAGAGCGTGCAGGTCGACGAACCGACGGTCGAGGACACGGTGCGCATTCTCAAGGGTATCGCGCCGAAGTACGAGGAGCACCACGGCGTGAAGTTCGGCGAGGCCGCCATAAGAGCGGCGGTTTCGCTCACGGCGAGATATCTGCCTGCGCGCCAGCTGCCCGACAAGGCGATCGACGCAATGGACGAGACCGGTGCGCGCCTGAGGATGGGCGCGAGCGCGCGTCCCGAGTCCATAGTGCGGCGCCAGGGCGAGATAGACTCCATGCGGGGCAGGAAGGACGCCGCCGTCAAGCGTGGCGACTTCGACGCTGCGTCGCAGTATCGCGACGCGATAAAGCAGGCCGCCGCCGAGCTGCAGGCCGAAATCGCGAAATGGCGCGAGAGTCACGCCGAGCGTATCGTGGAGGCGACGGAGGAGGATGTCGCCGCGACGGTGAGCTCCATGAGCGGCGTTCCCGTCGAGAAGATGAACGCGACGACGGCGGAAAAGCTCGTCGGGATGGAAAAGTCCCTCTCGGAGGCTGTCGTCGGGCAGGGGGCTGCGATCGCCGCCATCGCGCGTGCTCTGCGGCGCAGCCGCGCGTTTCTTGCCGATCCGAAGCGTCCCATAGGAAGTTTCCTCTTCCTCGGGCCGACAGGCGTAGGCAAGACACATCTCGCCAAGATGCTCGCCGAGAGGATCTACGGCGACTCGAAGGCGCTTATCACGCTCGACATGTCGGAGTTCCAGGAAAAGTATTCAGCCTCGCGTCTCGTCGGCGCGCCGCCGGGATACGTCGGCTACGACGAGGGAGGGCAGCTTACCGAGAAGGTGCGGCGCAGGCCGTATTCGGTTGTTCTCTTCGACGAGTTCGAGAAGGCGAACGGAGACGTGATGAACATGCTCCTGCAGATACTGGACGACGGCAGGCTTACCGACGGACAGGGCCGCGTGGTGGACTTCAGGAACACGATTGTGATATGCACGGCGAACCTCGGCTTTGATTTCGCCCGCGAGGGCCATACGCTCGGCTTCGCGACCGAGACCGCCGAGACGAGCTACGAGATGCTGCGGGAGAAGCTGCTTTCGGAGGCCAAAAGGACGTTCCGTCCCGAGCTGCTCAACCGCTTCGACGAGACGGTCGTCTTCCGCAAGCTTGAACAGGGCGACATGGAGGCCATCCTCAAACTCGAGCTTGCAAAGCTGCAGGCGCGGCTCAAGGATGCCCACATATCGCTCACGCTGGACAAGAAGGCGGCGGCTTTCCTCGCCGGGAAGGGCTACGATCCTGCGCTTGGCGCAAGACCGCTTCGGCGCGTCGTGCAGGACTACCTTGAAGACCCTCTTGCCGACCTCGTGCTTGCGGGGAAGGCGCGTCCGCGCATGCGCGCGAAGCTCGCGAAGGACGGCGCGTCCATAAAGTTCTGACGGCGGGGGGATCATCCGGACTATGGCGGGCGTGAGCGACAGCGTTGTGGAGGAGATCAAGGCCAGGGTAGACCTGGAGGACCTCATCTCGTCTTACGGCATACAGCTCAAACGCTCTGGTTCAAGCGCGATGGCGTGCTGTCCGTTTCACAACGAGAAGACGCCTTCCTTCTCGGTATCCAGACAGAAGCAGATGTTCTACTGCTTCGGATGCCATAAGGGCGGGAACGTCATCACGTTCGTGGAAGAATACAACAATATGGGGTTCACCGAGGCTGTTGCCTATCTGGCTGAGCGCGCCAATATAAGACTTCCCGAGAGGGAGATATCGGCGGCGGAGAAGAGGGCTATGGGCGAGAGGTCCGAGCTTCTGGACGTGAACCGCCTTGCCGGAACATATTACTACTGCTGCCTTCGGTCTTCCGCCGGGACGGGCGGCATGGAATACCTGTCGTCGAGAGGACTGTCTCAGGATACCATGAAGACGTTTGCCCTTGGCTATGCCCCGAAGACGCCGTCCGACGGCCTCTACAGATACATGAAGTCAAAGGGAGTCAGCGATGATCTGCTCAGGCGCAGCG
>DGVK01000032.1:0-35193 GCA_002395905.1 Verrucomicrobia bacterium UBA4286
GCGTTCATGAAGGGCTATCGTCCCCAGTTCTACATCCGCACGACGGACGTGACGGGCGACATCCAGCTCCCCGAGGGCGTCGAGATGGTGATGCCGGGCGACAACGTCGAGATCACGGTCAAGCTCATCGCTCCCGTGGCGCTCGAAGAGAAGATGCGTTTCGCGATCCGCGAAGGCGGCCGCACCGTCGGCGCCGGCACGGTCTCGACCGTCATCAAGTAAAGACGAAAAGTCTTCTGTGAGATGCCTGCCCGTCAGCCCCGGCCTACCAGTGGTCGGGCGCGGGGCGGCGGGTGCGGCTCGAACAAAGACGGACGAAGAAGAGTAGAAGACAATGCGTGATCTTGCGATTTTGGCCTGCGGTGAATGCAAGCGCCGGAACTACACCTCGACTCGGAACAAGAAAACGATGACCGAGCGTCTGGAGAAGGTGAAGTTCTGCCCGAGCTGCCGCAAGCGTACGACCCACAAAGAGACGAAGTAAGTCTCGCCGATAGGGTAGTAGCACAATGGCAGTGCAGCGGTCTCCAAAACCGCCTATGGGGGTTCGATTCCCTCCTACCCTGCCAACAACGGAGTGAAGAAGATGGACATTGCAAAGAAGACGAAGGAATACCTGACGGGCGTCGGCGCCGAAGCGAAGCGCGTGACCTGGCCGGGCAAGCGTGAGCTCTGGGAGTCGACGCTGGTCGTCATCTCGTTCATTTTCATCCTGGCCGTCACCACGCTCGTCTGCGACAAGGCGATCGAGTTCTGTCTCAATCTGATCAAGGGCTAAGGGGACGACGATGGAAAAGCAGTGGTTTGTCCTTCACACGCTCACGGGCCAGGAGACGAAGGCCTTCAAGTCGATCGAGGCGCGCGTCAAGATCGAACGCATGGAGGACTATATCGGCCGGTGCGTGATCCCGACCGAGAAGGTGACGGAAAAGAAGGACGGCAAGAAGCGCACGGTCACCAAGCGCGTGTTCCCCGGCTATCTCCTCTGCGAGCTCGCGCTCTATGACGAGGCGCGCGGCGTGGACGAGCACGGCCGCCGGGCGATCTACGAGCGCACGTGGCAGTTCCTGCGCGAGACGCCGGGCGTGATCGGGTTCGTCGGCAGCGACCGCCCGATGCCGCTCAAGCAGAGCGAAGTGGACGCGATTCTCAACGACCGTCCGGCGGGTGCGCCGGCGGTGGAGCGTCCGAAGATCAATTTCGCCGTCGAAGAGACGGTCAAGATTACCGATGGCGCGTTCATGGGTTTGACGGGCCAGGTTTCAATGGTGGATCCCGACAAGGGCAAACTCAAGGTTGAGGTCAACATCTTCAACCGCAAGGTCCAGGTCGACGTCGAATACTGGCAGGTCGAGAAGGTGGCCGTGCAGGACATCTTCGAGGAAGCCAAGTAGACGGCAGGTTTTGCGGTCCGTTATCACCGGGAGGGATCCCCGGGAGGAGCCGCACGGTAAAGGAAGAAAGGTTGAGCGAAGGAGCGAGCGGAGCAAAGCGAAGCGAGCGACTGAGCGAATACTGATATGGCCAAGAAGGTAACTGGAGTTGTCAAGCTCCAAATCCCGGCCGGCGCTGCGAATCCCGCACCGCCCGTCGGCCCGGCCTTGGGTTCTGCTGGTGTCAACATCATGCAGTTCTGCAAGGAGTTCAACGCCAAGACGGCGAAGGACTCGGGGCTCGTCATCCCCGTGATCATCACGGTCTACCAGGACCGCAGCTTCTCGCTGCAGTTCAAGTCGCCGCCTGCGTCCACGCTCCTCAAGAAGGAGGCGGGTCTCGCCAAGGGCAGCGGCGTTCCCAACAAGAACAAGGTCGGCAAGGTCACCAAGGCCCAGCTTCTCAAGATTGTCGAGATGAAGAAGGCCGACCTCAACACCGACGACCCGGAGCAGGCTGTCAAGATGATCGCCGGCACGGCTCGCAACATGGGAATCGAGGTGGTTGAATGAAGCACGGCAAGAAGTATTTCAACGCGCTGAAGAAGGCTCCGAAAAAGGCCGTCTCCGTTGAGGAGGCCGTCAAGTTCATCAAGGCCAACGCAGGCGCGAAGTTCGATGAGACGGTCGACGTGTATTTCCGCCTCGGCAAGGATCTCACAAAGGGCGACACCGCCGTTCGCGGCACGGTGAAGCTTCCGAACGGCTCGGGCAAAAACGTCAAGGTCGCGGTGTTCGCCGGCGGCGATGCCGCCGAGGCCGCCAAGGCCGCAGGCGCCGACTATGTCGGTCTCGCCGATCTCATCGAGAAGATCACCAAGGAAGGCTGGTGCGATTTCGACGTGGCGATCGCCACCGTCGAGGCCATGAAGGATGTGCGCAAGTGCGCCCGTATTCTCGGCCCGCGCGGCCTCATGCCGAACCCCAAGACGGGTACTGTCACGGATGATACCGCGACCGCAGTCAAGGAGGCCAAGGGCGGCAAGGTCGATTTCCGCATGGACAAGACGGGCAACCTCGCGGTTGTCGCCGGCAAGCGCAGCTTCGAGCCCGAGGCTCTCGTCGGCAACATCAAGGCGATCGTCTCGGCCGTCAACGCGGCCAAGCCCGCGTCCGTCAAGGGCGTGTTCATCAAGGCCATGAGCATTTCCTCCACTATGGGCGTCGGCGTGCCCGTGATCGTCGCGGCAGATGCCGAGTAAGGGAGGCAGTCTGAAATGAGAATCGAAAAGGTTGCAATCCTCGACGAAGTCACGTCCCGCATCAAGGACTCCGACTATTGCTTCATCGTGAACCACGGCGGCGCCAGCGTCGCCAAGATGTCCAAGCTCCGCGCCGACCTGCGTAAGCTCGACAGCCGTCTTCTCGTCATCAAGAACACCTTCCTCGCGAAGGTTGCGAAGGAGAAGGGCTGGAGCGACGATGTCAACGCCATGCTCTCCGGCCCGACCGCGGTCGTGATAGGCAAGGGCGAACCCACTGCCGTCGCGAAGGCGATCATGGATTTCGTCAACGACAAGGATCTCGCGGGCAAGGCGTCCGTCAAAGGCGCCGATTACGACTCCAAGATCGTCGATGCCGCCATGGTCGAGGCGCTCTCGAAGGTTCCCGGCAAGGATCAGCTGCGTGCCACGTTGCTCATGCTCCTCAAGGAGCCTGCTACGCGTCTCGCGCGCGTCCTCTCCGAGAAGGCGAAGAAGGGCGGCGACGCCGCTCCTGCCGCCGAGGCTCCCGCCGAGGCGTAAAGGCCCAAGTTTCCCGCGCGCCTTGAGTTGCTCATTACATGAGGGACCTGAGGTGCGCGAGGGACAAGGAACCAAAGGGACAAGAGAAAAACACAAACAATTTCCTTCAGATGAGAAACGCTGAAGGTTGAACTAAAAAGGAAAACAGAAAATGACAAACGAAGAGATCATCAAGGAGCTGTCTGGCAAGACGGTTCTCGAAATCAACGAGCTCGTCAAGGCTCTCGAAGAGGCCTGGGGCGTTTCCGCAGCCGCCGCTGTCGCGGTCGCCGGTCCTGCAGCCGGTGCGGCTCCCGCCGAAGAGAAGACCGAGTTCGACGTCGTGCTCAAGTCGGCCGGCGCGAACAAGATTGCGGTCATCAAGGAGATCCGCGCGATCACCGGTCTTGGCCTCAAGGACGCCAAGGATCTTGTTGACGGCGCTCCCAAGAAGGTCAAGGAAGCCGTCGCCAAGGACGAAGCCGAGAAGATCGCCGAGCAGCTCAAGAAGGCCGGCGCCGAGGTCGAGGTTAAGTGATATTGCCTCGGTCATGCGACCGAAAAGAGGAGGACGGCTCGTCGCCGTCCTCTTTTTTTTGGTATAATACACCCTCATGAAGAACTACGGTGACGATGTTTTTTCCGAAAAGGCGATTCTGAAGCACATGCCGAAGGCCGTCGCTTCGAAGCTTATCGCGACGATGCGCGAAGGAACGCCGCTCGACCCGTCGATTGCGGACGAGGTTGCGCACGGCATGAAAGACTGGGCCGTCGAGAACGGCGCGACCCATTTCACCCACTGGTTTCAGCCCATGACCGGCGGAACTGCCGAGAAGCACGACGCGTTCCTTGAGCCTAGCGGCCCGGCGCAGGCGGTTCTCAGGTTTTCGGGCAAGAATCTCATAGGCGGCGAGACGGATGCGTCGTCGTTTCCTTCCGGCGGGCTTCGCTCGACCTTCGAAGCTCGCGGCTACACGGCGTGGGATCCTACGAGCCCGGCCTTCATAAAGCGCCACGAAAATGGCGCGACACTTTGCATACCGACGGCGTTCTGCTCCTACAACGGCGCGGCGCTCGACATGAAGACGCCGCTTCTGCGGTCCATCCAGGCCGTGACCCGCGCGACCGAGCGGCTGATGAAGAAGTTCAAGCGTCCAAAGGCCCATGTGTCGATAACGCTTGGCGCCGAACAGGAATATTTCCTCATAGACCGCGCGTTCTACCTGAAGCGCCCCGACCTGCTGCAGACCGGTCGCACCGTTTTCGGCGCGGCCCCCGCGAAGCACCAGCAGCTCGACGACCACTACTTCGGTGCAATAAGGCCGCGCATAATAAAATTCATGACCGAGGTCGAACAGCGTCTGTGGAGACTCGGGATACCTGCGAAGACGCGCCACAACGAAGTCGCGCCCGCTCAATTCGAACTCGCGCCGATGTTCGAGGATCTCAACCTCGCCGTCGACCACAACATGCTCGTCATGGAGGTCTTGAAGCAGACCGCCGAGGCCAACGGCCTTGTATGCCTGCTGCACGAAAAGCCATTCGAGGGCGTGAACGGCTCCGGCAAGCACTGCAACTGGTCGATCGCATACGGCGGGAAGAACCTTCTGTCGCCCGGCGACAACCCGCGCGACAATGCGATATTCCTTACGATACTTTCGGCAATCATAAGAGCGGTCGATCTTCACGCCGACATGCTGCGGATGTCCACCGCAGGCGCCGGCAACGACCACCGTCTCGGCGCGAACGAGGCGCCGCCCGCGATAATATCGATATTCCTCGGCGACGAGCTTTCGGCCGTGATGAAGGAGATCGAGACCGGCCGCGCCGGCAAGAAGGCCGGCCGAACCGCAATGAAGATAGGCGTCGACGCGCTGCCGCCGATTCCTCGCGACACGACAGACCGCAACCGCACTTCGCCTTTCGCGTTCACCGGCAACAAGTTTGAGTTTCGCGCGCCCGGTTCGTCGCAGAACTGCGCCGCGAGCCAGACGGTGCTGAACACGATCGTCGCCGAGTCGATGGACGCGATATGCGACAAGCTCGACGCGCTCGTCGGGAACGACTCGTCCCGCTTCAACAGCGAACTCCAGAAGCTTCTGCAGCGTCTGATTCGCAAGCATGGGCGAGTGCTCTTTTCCGGCGACGGCTACGGCAGCGCCTGGCCGAAGGAGGCCGCCAAGAGAGGCCTGCCGAATCTGCGCAGCACGCTTGAAGCGATCGCCCCGCTCGACGATCCCGCCAACCGCGCGCTGTTCGCGAAGTACGGGGTTCTCTCGGAAGGCGAGATGGCCAGCCGCCACGAAATCGCCGCGGCGGACTACAATAGCCGCGTGCTTATCGAAGGAAGGGTGGCTCTGGAGATAGCCCGCTCGATGATACGGCCAGTGGTGGCTGACGAGTTCAGCCGTCTTGCCACGGCCATAGGGCGCGCTTCGCGCGATGGCCTGAAGGTAGGCATAACCGGTCTCAAGGCGCTTTCGCTCAAGCTGGGCGCCGGTCTCGACGATCTGCACGTAAAGTGCGAGAGGATTGAAAAAGCGGTCGCCAAGGGCGATAGCGCGGAGATTCTGCGGGAGATGGGAGACCTTCGCAAAACAGTCGACAAACTTGAGGGGCTTGTGGACGACGGCAAGTGGCCGCTCCCCAAATACCGCTCAATGCTGTTCATCTACTGAGGCTGCGTTTCGAACCTCGCGTTCATTTGAGCCCTTGCCATGTGCAAGGGCTTTTCGCTATAATATCACAATCCTGCGAGGCGGGTTGCGCGGCTTTTCGGCTTCGAACTCATGCTCAACTTCAACAGCCCCTATCTTGCGCAATCATTCTCCGACTTCTGGCGCCGCTGGAACATTTCACTCTCATCATGGTTCAAGGATTATGTATACATCCCGCTTGGAGGCAACCGCGTATCCTTCGCCAAGATGCTGCGCAATATATGGATCGTCTTTTTGCTGTCGGGATTGTGGCACGGCGCGAGCTGGGCGTTTGTCGTCTGGGGTGCGCTCCACGCTCTTTATCTGTCGCTTGAGGCCGTCAAACGCCGGATCGCCGGCCCAATCATCCGCACCGGACTTCTGTTCAGGGTTCTCGCTGTTGCGACCGTGGATATCGGTGTGGTGTTCGCCTGGATATTCTTCAGGGCCGGCACGATCCATGACGCGGTGGTCTATCTGCAGGCGCTGTTCGGGTGCAGGTGGCAGACAAGCATGATGGCGCTGCGCGCCGGTTCTCGCGCGAGCTGAAAGAGCGGCTTTCGTTGCCTTGACTTGAGCCGTTCCCTGCCATGTCTTGAACGCCCCCCTGCGGTGTCTTGAACATCTCCCCCCGATGTCCTGAACAAATGGTTAGCAAATTGGCGCAACTTGCTAACCACTTGCGTCAACTTGCTAACCACTTGGGCTAATTTGCTAACCAATTTGTTCAGGACGTCGGGGGGAGGAGGTCGGGACACCCCGGGGTAGAGGTGAAAACGCCTTGGGAAGGGACTCGAAACATCTAAAGGCGGCGCTTCTCCATTCGCCAGTTGAATATCTCGCGCAGAGGCGCAGGGATGCAGAGATTGGTTCAAATCTTTTGCGGCACAGCCGGGCGGGGAGTTGACAAATCGCCGACATATCGGTATTATATGCGCCTGTAAAAGTAGAAGGAGCACCATTCAGCATGGGTAAGAAACTTTTGATAGTGGAATCGCCTGCCAAGGCGAAGACGATCGGCAAGTATCTTGGCGACGAATTCGTGGTCAAGAGCTCGGTGGGCCACATCCGCGACCTGCCCAAGGAAAGCAATGCGATCACGATAAAACCCGAGGGCGAGGGGAAGTGGCGCTTCGAGCCGCGCTATGTCATTTCGGAGGGGAAGCAGAAGGTCGTCTCCGAGTTGAAGGCCGCGATGAAGAGCGCGAGCGAAGTGTATCTCGCGAGCGACCCCGACCGCGAGGGGGAGGCCATCGCGTGGCATCTCAAGGAGGTCCTGGAGCCGGTCGCGGGCGGCAAGCCGTTCCGCCGCGTCACCTACAATGAAATCACCAAGAGCGCCGTGAAGAAGGCCGTCGAAGAGCCGCGCGACATCGACATGCCGCGCGTCGACGCGCAGCAGGCGCGTCGAATCCTCGACAGACTCGTCGGCTACAAGGTGTCGCCGCTTCTCTGGAAGTACATCCAGTGCCCCAACAACCGCACTTTGAGCGCGGGGCGGGTGCAGTCAGTCGCATTGCGTCTCATCGTCGAGCGACAGCGCGAGATCGACGCGTTCACGCCCGAGACCTACTATCTGCTGGGCGTCGAAGCCAAGAAGCGCGGCTCCGCAGAAGAGCCGTTCACGGCCAAGCTGTCGCGCTACGACGGCGAAAAGCCGAAGGTCGGCGACAGGCAGTCGGCCGACAACATGCTTCTCGACCTCGCCGGCGCACATCTTGAGGTGACGGATATCAAGCGCCAGCCGAAGACGCGTCACGCCCTGCCGCCGTTCACCACGTCCACCCTCCAGCAGGCGGCGTCGAGCGTTCTCGGCATGTCGCCCGGCAAGACGATGAAGCTGGCGCAGTCGCTCTACGAGCAGGGCCGCATAACATACATGCGAACCGACTCGGTGAACATAAGCGAGCAGGCGCGCGGCGCGGCGAAGGACTTCATCGTCGCCAACTACGGCGAGAAGTTCTATCCGGAGAAACCGAACCTCTTCAAATCGCGCGAGACGGCGCAGGGCGCGCACGAGGCGATACGTCCGACGGACATCCTCGACACGCCCGAGAAGGCCGGCCTCGACACGCCCGAACAGCGCCTTTACGGACTCGTCTGGGCGCGCTTCGTCGCGAGCCAGATGGCGGACGCCAATACGACGCTGAAGACCGTTTCGCTTGAGCCGCGCAAGCCCGCGCTCGCCCACTCCTACGTGTTCACGGCGAGTGCGACGGAGATCGACTTCGAGGGCTTTTTGAAGGTGATGAAAATATCGCTGCGCAAGCGCAAGGTCGCCGCGGACGACGACGCGCAGGATGAAGAGTCCGACGAGGTGCAGAAGCTTCCGAATCTCTCGCAGGGCGAAGAGCTGGACGCGGCGCGCTGGCTCGCCGACGCGAAGCAGACGAAGGGTCCCGCCCACTATTCGGAAGCGAGCCTCATCAAGGCGCTTGAAGAGAACGGGGTGGGACGCCCGTCGACATACGCGCAGACGATCGAAACCCTCAAAGCGCGCGAATACGCCAAGACCGAAAAGCGCAAGCTCGTGCCGCTTGAGAGGGGCAAGCTTGTGAGCGACTGGCTTACGAAGAAGCTGGACAGCCTCTTCAACGTAGGCTACACGGCAGAGATGGAGGCCGAACTCGACAAGGTCGAGGAGAAGGGCGAGTCGATGGATGTCATGCTGAGCGACTTCTACTCCAAGTTTGTGAAAGAGCTCGCGGCCTGCGCCGAGCCCGCGCCCGACCGTGCGATGTTCGACGAGGTTTTCAAGCTTCTCGGGAACGTCAAGACATGGAAGGAGCCGAAGAAGGTCGGCAAGCGCGTCTACGACGACAAGGCGTTCGTCGAGAGCGTGCGCGAACAGGCCGACAAGGGAGAAAAGGCGCTTTCGTCGCGTCAGCTGGAGTTCCTCGTGAGGATGGCGCTTGTCTACGCCGACCAGATCCCGGGCGTAGAGAAGAAGCTCAAGGAGCTGGGGCTCGCGGGGAACGCGGTCGTGCGCGGCGAAAAGGCCGATCCCGAGATGGTGAACTACTGCTTCGAGCTCATGGACCGAATCGGCGGTATGAACAAGAACCCGTTCCTCAAGAGCCTGCGCGAGCAGGTCGACCACGGGCGCGGCCTCTCGCCGAAGCAGCTCTCGATCCTCGCGCGCGCCGTCGGCGAGAACGCCGGCTCCCTGCCGGACTGCGAAGAGGTGCGCGAAAAGCTGTCTGAGTTCGTTCCGGGCGGGTTCACGACGATGCCGAGCGATCCGGCGGTGCCGGAGATTCTGGAGATGATGAAGTCCGTCGCCGAGTGGCGTCCGCCGCTCAAAAAGGGCCGCAAGACGTATGACGACAAGGGTTTCGTGGACAGCCTCTCGACGCAGTTCGCGCGGCGCCACTCGCTCTCGCCGCGCCAGACCATGGCGCTCAAGCGCGTCGCCGTCGCCTACAAAGCGCAGATACCGAACTTCGACGAGCGCGCCGAGGCGCTGGGGCTGGTGAACATACCGTCCTCCGAAGAGAAGAAGGCGGAGGTTCTCGATGGTATCGACGAAGCCAAATCCTGAGGCCGGTGCCGATCCGCTCGTGCGCCGCTTCGAGGACTGGCTCGTCGCGGAGCGCAACGCGACGGAGAACCCCCGTGACGGCTATATGACCGACATAGCGCAGTTCGCCGCGATGACGTGGGGTCGCGACGCCAGGCCGCCGTTCGCGTGGGCGGCGGTTCGCGATGCGCACGCGCGGCGCTTTCTGGCGGATCTTTCAAAGAGCGGCGCGAGCGCGGCGACGGTTCAGCGCAAGCTCGCTTCAGTGCGCACGTTCTACAGGCTTCTCCAGCGGGAAGGAATGGTGATCGACAATCCGTTCGTGATGCTTCGGGGGCCGAGAATGGCCAAGCAGGTCCCTCGTACGCTCACGGCGCAGGAGATCGACCGCTTCCTGCAGCAGCCGGCGAGGGATTTTCGCGACAAGACCCTGCCCGAGATGCAGTATCTAAGGGATGTCGCCATCTTCGAATTCCTGTATTCGACCGGATGCCGCATAAGCGAGGCCATCGCGGTGAAGTGGGGCATGATCGGCTGGCGCGACGGACGTGTCATCGTCACGGGAAAAGGCCGCAAGGACCGACTCGTCATACTCGGATCGAAGGCGCTCGCGGCGCTGCGCAGGCTCAGGGACTTCATGTGCGCCAAAGATCCCGCGCTCGTGGACGACGCGGCGGACGTGTTTCTTGGCGAGAAGGGCGCGCGCATCCTCGCGCGCGCGGTCGAACGGCGCATGAAGCGCTATCTCGCCGAGGCCTCGCTTCCGACGGATCTTTCGCCGCACAAGCTGCGCCACAGTTTCGCGACCCATCTTCTGGATGCAGGCGCGGACTTGAGGAGCGTGCAGGAGATGCTCGGCCACGCGTCGCTTTCCACGACGCAGATATACACCCATGTCTCGATAGGCCGCCTGCAGGACGCCTACCACATGGCCCATCCGCGCGCGTAAAAAGTCGGTGCGCGTCAGGCGGAGCGGTGGCGGCGGCGGTATTCGCCAGGCGTCATGCCGCGCTCGCGCTTGAAAAGCTTTGTCAGGTGGCTCTGATCCCAGAACCCGGTTTCAACGGCGATATCTGCGACAAGTTTGTCGGTGGTTTCGAGCAGGCGGCGGACGGCGTTCAGTCTTATAGTGGTTATGTAGTGTCCCGGGGAAGTGCCGAAAGTGCGGGTGAACTGGCGGCGGAAGTTGACCGGGGAGGTCCCGATCATGGCGGCGAGACCGTCGATTGTGATGTTGTCGGCGTAGTGTGCGTTTACATACTCAGTAATGGGTTTGAGGCGGCCGTGCCAGTCGGGGGCGCCATCGACGGCAGGAGTCTTGTAGTAGAGGCAGGTTGTGCCGACGAGCCGTCCGTCCTCGTCGAACAACGGGAAGATGCTCTTGGTGTTGCAGTCGTTCGACTTGTCGGCAGGGTAGCGGTCTCTGACGGCGATGAGAGGCCGGCGGGTCTTGCGAACGGCTTTATCCAGCGAGATGTAGTCGTCGGCTAGGGTTCGGGGGAACAAGTCGTTGCTGCGCCGTCCGACGGCGTCGAGTTCGTCGTGGATGTTGCAGAAGTCGCAGTTGCGCCGGTTCAAGGCCATGATACGTCCGTCCGCGTCCTTCATGTAGAATGCGATGTTCGGCATGGCATCCATAACCGCTTTGAACATGGCGGTGTTTATCCGTGCCTTCTTGAAGAAGGCCGACTGGATGTGTTTCCTCTCTTTCCTTGTCATGATGGTGTGTATTATACCACGAAACGGTATCGATGCGTGAGCGGATTTTACATTTTCCAAGTTCATATCATACAAGAAAAGCCTTGCAAAATATGAGACAATATACACCAACAATGGCAAAAGCCATAATCGGTTGAGGACGGCCAAGGAGGACCTTATGAAAGGAAGTAGATCGAAAACACATTGCATCGGCAGAACTTCTGCACTTTGCGGCGCAGGTGCGACGCTTTTCGCGGCGGTGGCGTTCGCGGCGGCGCAATCCCATGCACGGACTGTCGAGGTCATATCATGCGACCGCGAGACGGGAGCGACCGTCCTCTCGATATCGGCTGCGGAGGCGGGCGACGGCGAGAAGGCGCTGATTGCGGCCTGGGCGCCCGGCGACATCGGGAGCGTCGCGACGAACGCGCACGAGACGGCACTGGTCGGCGCCGTAGGCATCGCCGACACATCGGCGTCGTTCACGATTCCATCCGCATGGCTGGCGAAGACCGGCGTCGTGCGGTTCTTCCTGATGACGAGCATGCCGCCATACGATTCGCGGCTCGCGTCGCTGACTTCCTCCGGGCGGGCGTACATCGACACTGGCTTCGTGCCGACCGTTCACAGCGACATCCGTGTGAAGGCCGGATGCGCCGTTGGCGTCGCGCCATTCGGCGTCTCCCAGCGCGCCTACCTCTTTCGCAACACTGACGCGGGGCTTTGGTACTGCGGCTTCGCTGGCAGCAAGACAGGCAGTAACACGACAGGCAGCTTCAACTTCCGTCCGAATACCACCGCCGCGCAGGAATACTGGCTCAATTCCACTGGCGCCTACCTCGACGGCACTTGGCGCTTCGTCTTCGACCCGACGTCGTTTTCCGGTTCAACCTCGACGACGCTGACGCTCTTCGCCCGCAAGAACAACGGCTCGTCGTCAGTCGACAAGCAGGGGGAGTGCACAATCTACTTCGCGCAACTGCGCGAGAACGGCAGACTGGAGCACGACTACGTGCCGTGCGTCAAGGACGGCGTGGCGACTATGTACGACCGCGTCAAAAGGTCGTTCTGCAAGGTGGAAGTGTCGAAATCCCCCGGCTCGTTCACCGCCGGAGCGGAGATATGTCCGGCGCCGGAGGACTGCGGCGATGTGGAATCCGTCTCGGACGCCATCGCCATCGCGCCGACCCTCACCGTTACTGCGATCGACCGGCAGGAAGGGACTATGTCGGTTGCCATCGGGGGTGCTCATGGCGCGGGCGTCCTCTACATGGTAGGCGGCCCGACGGACGCCGGACAGTCGGTATCTGGCTGGGCGGAGACCAATTTCATCGGCAAAGTGGCTGCCGATGCGACGTCGGTGATGGCGACAGTACCGACGGACTGGTGGAGCGATGTCTGGCGAGTTCGCTTTGTCTGGCGTTCGGCGGAGGATTTTCCATACGACCGCGAAGTGGAGTGGCTGCGCTCCGCAGGTGAGGCTTGGGCCAACTCAGGCATCGTCCCCACGCTCGACACAACGGTGGCGGTTCGCGGCAAGTGCGGTGCCGACGTCTGCCTGTTCGGACTTTCCAAGTATCTCTACATCTTTGAGGTGAACGGCGAAACGCACTACGGGTTCTTTCCGTCGGACGCGGAGAACAAGGCATCTGGAAGTTTCGCCGCGTACGGCTCGAACAACGGTTTCCACACCCTCTCGATCGGCCCCGACGGCGCGTCCATCGATGGCGTCAGCAAGGTGTCGTTTGCATCCGGCAGCACAAAGTTCACGAATATGACATACGGAATGCCGATCTTCTTCCGCCGCGATTCTGGCAACGGCGGCAGCATCGCCAAGAGTGGAGAGGCGTTGATAAGCGACGTGAAGATCAGCGAAGGTGGGCGGCTTCTGCGCGACCTCGTGCCGTGCGTGGCGAACGGCACGCCCTGTTTCTACGACCGCGTTTCGGGGTCGTATTTCGCAAGCGAGGTTTCCGATGCGTTCACCGCCGGCGAGACCGTGGCGCGACTGGAAGATTCAGATGCAGTCGCCTGGTCTGCTGCGGCGACTGCGGATGCTGGCGTTGTCGAAGCCGTATGGGACGGCGGCGGCGCTAACAACTCGTTCGCGACGGCGGAAAACTGGGAAGGCGACACCTCGCCAGATCTCACGGGAGGAATGACTATCCTGAGGTTCGCAACGGGCGGCACGTCGGCGCAAGTCCCCGCCCCTGCGACTGTGCGCGGACTTCGCTTCGACCTGCCGGGCAGCGACTTCACGCTTTCTGGATCGCCGATCTCCATCGGTGCCGACGGCATCGAGTTCACGCCAAATGCGGTGGCTGGCTCCTCGTGGCGCTTCGGCAATCTCGACCTGCCGGTGACCGTTGCCGCCGACCAGACGTGGAACCTTTCGTCCGAGACCAGACAGCGTCTCGGGCTCAAGGGCAACCTCGGCGGCGCGGCGGACAAGACGCTGACCGTGACTGGCTCGGGCGCGCTGTCGATCAATTCCACGAACGATTTCGCCGGAACCGTCAGGCTCTCGGGCGGTGTTGCAAAGGTCTTCTCCAAGCTGCGGCCCTTCGGGTCGGCGGCGGACGGCGGGCGTGTCGTTGTAGACCAGTCGGCGGGCGCGAGGCTGGAGATGTACGGCTGCACTATCGACAAGCCGCTCGATGTCCAGGCCGCCAATTTTGATTCTTCCTGTTTCATCTCGCGTGAAGGCTACGGCACGAACGTGATTTCCGGCGCGATTACGCAGTCGGGCGATATCCTGAACTGGAAACTCTCGCTGGGAAGCGTGACGCTGCTCACTGGCGGGGGCGCGTTTGGCGGCGTAGCGTTCAAGGATGCGGGCGCGCTAGCTGTCGACGGCACGCCGATCGTCAACAGCGACACGATATTCTCGTTCGACGAAGGCGGCTCTCTGCATCTGCTGAACTCCGGCAACCAGTTCAAGGTCAATTTGAAGTCGAACAGCAAGATGCACTGCCGGGCGCAAGACGCCATGACATATTGGGCCGACGTGACGCTTGGGGGCTCGAGCGTTCTTGACTTGCACGGACTCGACCAGAAATTCGGCGACCTCGTGCTTGCCGGCGAATCGAGCCGCGTGACGAGCGACGGGCCGGCGAGCATCCTCGCATACTGCGACGATGCGTTGATTGCCGCGACGAACAAAGGCGTGTTCGCCGGCGCCGTATCTTTCACGAAGAGCGGCGCGCGGCAGATCGTCCTCGCCTCCGAGAATACTTCTACAGGTGCGCTCGGCGTCCAGAACGGACCCCTCGTCATCGCTCCCGGCGGGAAGTGGACGGGCAAGACGGCGACAATCGGTGCCGAGACGACGAACCGCCACCCGTCGCTGCGCCTCATGCACAATGCCTGCTTCGCCGACCCTCGCCACACGACGCTTGCAATGACGACTTCAACTTCGAACATGAACGCAGAAATGCCCAACCCGGAACCGGAGCTTGTACTTGACGAGGGAGTGCACCACCTGTTCAGGGAGATAACACTCAACGGAAAGCCCCTTGCCTCCGGCACATGGGGCAGTCCGCAGTCGTCTGCAACGCACAAGGACGACACGCACTTCTCCGGCAAGGGTGTGGTCGAGGTTATAGGCACTCGCGGCCTGATGATCATAATCCGCTAGGGACCGGCGAGTCGCGAAGGAGGGAATTGTGCCGAAGACGACTAGGAGGATGTTCATCGGCGGCGCGGTCGCGTTCGCCGCCATGTCAGGGCGGTGCGGTTCTGCCGCCGCGACGCAGCGCAGGCAGCGCTGCTTCTTCGATACGACGTGGTGGGATCCGTTCGTCGAGGATATCGCCGACGCCGACACCTACATCCGCCGCAAGTTCCGCCAAGACGTGACAGATGGATCGACGGGACTGGATGTTCCCGCCCTCAAGAAGGTTCTTTCCGGCATTGTTTCGTCAGGCCGTGCGGCCGGCGAGCCGTGGCGCGTCACAAAAGCGAAATGTTTCGCCGCGCAGGCGGAGCGGATGGCGATCGACGTTTCGCCGCTTGACTGGTTTCCTGCGATTTCCGTCTGGAATCGCTGGGACAGGCCGATAAGCGGCGTGATACGCAGCCGCGCCGGCGAAGTGAACGCCGCGAAAATCCCTGCGAGCGTGCGTGAGAAATGGCGGCGCGGCAATGCCGACGGCACCTGGAACATGTGGCAGGACTTCGACCACTCCGTCCCGGACTGGCGAGCAATCCTGCCGCTTGGATTCCCCGGCATGAAGGAGCGCCTCGGGCAGTGCGCCGTCAAGGGCGATTCGTTCTACGATTCGTGCGCAATCGCGATGGAGGCGATGCTTGCCGGTATAGACCGCTTCATTGCGCAGGGGAAAAAGAATCTCGCCTCCAACCCGGAGTCGGTGCGCCTCGCCAGGGAGGTTGAAAGTCTGGAGCGGCTGAGGGCTGGCGCGCCCGTGACGGCCTACGACGTGATGATGTTCGTGTGGCTGTACTTCTTCTACAGCGAACACCTCGACGGCATACAGTGCCGTTCGCTCACGGAGCTCGACGTGTTCCTCACGCCGTACTACGATGCCGACATTGCCGCCGGGCGCACAAGCGAGGCGGAGTTCCGCGAGCAGCTCAAGCACTTCCTGTGGCAGTGGGGTTCGATTTCCAACTACTGGAACCAGCCCGTCGGCTTCGGTGGCACTAATGCCGACGGCACGAGCGCCTACAACCACGTCTCGCGCATCATTCTCGACGTCATGGACGAATGCGCGCTGGCGACGCCGAAGTTTCTCGCAAAGGTCGCGCCCAACACGCCGGACTGGGCGTGGGACAAGATGCTCGACATGGCGCGTCGCCACCGCTCGATCTCCTTCATCGGCGAAGAGCCGACGGCGCTGGCGCTGAAGAAGTGGTACGGCGCGAGCGACGAGGACTGCCGCACGATGGTCGTAAAGGGCTGCTACGAGTTCATACTGCGCGACGCCGCGAACGACACCGCCGTCGGTCACGTCAATTTCCTGAAGCCAATCGAGAAGATGCTGGACGAGGCAAGTCGCGGCGAGGCGGACTGGCCGGACTTCGAGTCGTTCCGCTCCGAATACCTGCGGCGTCTCGCTGATGCCACGAACAGCTGCCGCGAGATCGCCTTCGAGTTCGAGAAGGTGCTGGCCGATGTGAACCCCGCGAACTGCATGACGCTCGCAACGGAGCACGCGCTCCGGACTCGGCGCGACGCCTTCGCGAACGGATGTCCCCGCGGCAACGGCAGCAGAATCCTCGCCGTCGGATTGGGAACGGCGGTCGATGCGCTCCTCGCAGTCAAGGAAATAGCATACGAGCGCCGCGAAATGACGCTCGCCTCTCTCGGCGGCGCGATGGCCGGGAACTGGAAGGGGCACGAGGCGCTGCGTCTCAGAATGCTTCGCTCGCCGCGCAAGTGGGGCAACAACGATCAGGAGGCGAATGCGCTGGGAGCCGCCGTCATCAACTGCTTCGCCGCCCAGATAAACGGAAAGCCAAACGCCCGCGGCGGAATCTTCCTCGCGAGCGGACATTGCGCCAGGCAGTATATCGAACTTGGAGAGAGGACGGGCGCCACCCCGGACGGACGGCGCAAGGGCGATGAAATCTCGAAGAACCTTTCGCCGACCATGGGAGCGGATACCGAGGGCGCGACAGCGCTCGTCCAGACGCTTGCCGCGAGCAGCGCAACCACGCTTCCCGGCGACTACCCGCTGGACATGATGCTCCATCCGTCCGTCTGCATTGGCGACAAAGGGCTGAAGGCCATGCGCTCGCTCGTCGAAGTCTTCCACGCGAACGGAGGGAGCGTCATCCAGTTCACCGTGTTCAGCGCGGAGGAACTCCGCGACGCGCAGAAGCACCCCGAACGCTACGAGAACCTTCAGGTGCGCGTATGCGGCTGGAACGTCAGATGGAACGACCTTTCGCGCAAGGAGCAGGATGCATACATCCGCCGCGCCGAAAATGTCATGAGGGGGTGGTGACGTGAAGACGCCTCTCATGCTGGATACCAAGCGAATGGCCATCTGGGACGGGCCGGGGATAAGGACAACGTTCTTCGTCAAAGGCTGTCCGCTGAAATGCATATGGTGCCACAACCCCGAGTCGATAGACTCCGGCGCCCAGTGGGCGCGTTTCAGGCACCTGTGCATGCGCCACGAGCGCTGCACCATGGACGAGTCGACCTGCCCGACAAGGGCGCTGAAGCTCTACGGCAAGGAGATGTCGATTGACGCGATTGTCGCCAAGGCACTTGAGGACAAGCCGTTCTACGACAGGTCGGGCGGCGGCGTGACGCTCTCCGGCGGCGAGCCGCTGTTCTTCTGGCAATGGGCGGCTGAACTTTTCAAGGCGTTCAAGGCGGCGGGGTTGCACACTTGCCTCGATACGTCGCTCTATGCGCCGCCGGCAGCGATTGACGCGCTGTTGCCTGTCACGGATATGTGGCTGCCGGACTACAAGGCGCACGACGATGCACTGCACATGAAGTTCACTGGCGTATCAAACTCGATCATCCGCCGCAATCTGGAAAGACTTGTCGCGGTTGGTGCTAAGATTGAGGTTCGCTGCCTCGCCGTTCCAGGTTGCACGGACGGCGCAGACATCGCCGCTCGCCGGGCCTGGCTGAATTCCATCGGCGTGGATGATTCATCCATCGTCGACCTGGAATACTTCGACTACGCCCGTTCCAAGTACCTCGCGCTCGGCATGCCAGATACCATGCCGCCGAAAAAGACAGATTGAAAACGGTATCGCCGCATTTTTGGTATAATACCGCCGTGTTCGAAGAATTCAACCTGAAACCCTGAATAAAAGCGTCAAGCAATGATTCATGTCAAGGATGTCGTGTCCTGCATCGCGGTGTTCTGCGGTGTCGTCGCCGCGTCGGCGGGAGTCGAGCCCGTCGAAGTCACCACGTCGCCCTATGGGTGGCTGGACATACCGGGCGGGGAGATCTCGCTCGTCGTATACCTCCCGGGCTGGTCTTCGCCGTCCGTCAAAGCTGACTGGGCGGGAGCGGATGAAGATGCCGCCAACATGACGGCCGCGGGCAGAGGCCGCCCGTTTACGGTTTCACTGGCGGACGGCAAGGAAATCTTCAAGGGGCGGGCATGCTGGGAACCTCGGCCCGACGGCTCTCTCGCCGGAAAGGTGCGTGTCGATTGCGTCGCGGCGGTAGAGTTGCAGTGTCTGGCGCTTGTCGCGAACGTCTCGTCGCCGTTCGCATCCAGACTCGGCGCGAGCAAGGCTTCGCACTATGAAATCCCCATCGCCGGAGGCCGTTCGCTTGTCCTTTCCTTCCCTGAGACGCTGCCGGTATATGCTCAGGACTCCCGTCCCTGGGGAGGAGGGTGGACAGTGCGGTTCTTCGAGCCGCCGAACCGCAGGAAATTCGCGCCTGGCGATTCCGTCGAATGGAATGTCGTCGTCGCTTCGTCCGACGGCGCTCCGCTGAAACTTACCCGCGGGCGCCCCATCACGATAACGGGGAAAAGCGGCTGGACGCGGTTCGACTACAAGAAGGACATAACGCCGGGCAGCGCCCTCGACTTCTCGCAGATGGGTCTGCTTGACGCACCGGCGGGGAAGCACGGCTGGCTCAAGGCAGCAGGCGGACGATTCGAGTTCGAGGGGATGCCGGGAGTCGAGCAGCGCTTCTACGGCGTGAACCTCTGCTTCGCCGCGAACTATCTGGAACACGAGGATGCGGATATGCTCGTCGAGCGCTTCGCCCGGCTCGGCTACAACACGATACGCATCCACCACCACGACGGCGACTGGTTCGCCTCCGACGACAACAAGGACAGACTCGACTATCTCATCGCCCGCGCAATCGAAAAAGGGATGTACATAACGACCGACCTGTACGTCTCGCGCCCGGTAAAGTGGCGCGACATCGGCATAGACCGCGCCGGAGAGATGGACAAGAGCCTCTACAAGACCTACATCCCGCTGCACGACGCCGCGTTCCGCGACTGGGCGGAGCATTCTCGCTCGTTCCTCGAGCACGTGAACCCGTACACGGGCCGCGCCTACAAGGACGAACCGGGGATGCCGTTCGTCGTCCTGGTCAACGAAGGCAAGCTTTACATGGGATGGGGCTCCGCGAAGAAGATGTCCGATCCGGTGGTCGTCGCTGCTTGGAGGGAGTTTGGCGGCAAGGGCGCCCCGCCGTCGCAGGGCGTCGCGGGACCTGACGAAGTATCCGCCCGTTTCGATGCGTGGATCGGACGGCGGATGTGGGAGAAGGGGTCTGCGTTCGTGCGCTCGCTCGGCTGCCGCGCACTCCTCTCGAACGACAACAACGGCCGCTGGCACGGCGAAGGGCAGGGGCTTACGCCGCTCTACGACTATGTCGACTGCCACTTCTACGTCGATCACCCCGTGTTCCTGGAGACGCCGTGGCGCCTGCCGTCGCGCTGCGAGAACTGCAACCCGGTCATCACCGGCAAGCCGCCGATATTCCATCGCGGATGGGCGAAAGGCGCGTCCAAGCCCTACACAATCAGCGAATGGAACTTCTCGGGGCCCGGCCGCTACCGCGGAATGGGAGGCGTCCTTACCGGTGCTTTCGCATCCGAGCAGGAGTGGGACGGGCTTTGGCGATTCACCTACTCCCACTCCAGCCGCAACCTCAAGGACTCGCCCAGCCTCCCGCCTGGCAATTTCGACCTGGCGACCGATCCTCTCATGGCGGCGGGCGACCGCGCCGGGGTCTGTCTGTACCTTCGGCGCGATGCCGCGCCGGGTTCGCTGCGGCTCGACACCGAACGCGGTTCGATGGCTATCGTGTCGCATCGCACCTGCGGAGGGTTCGTGGAGCGAGGCTCAATGGATGCGGGGCCGCTCTCCTTCTCCCTTTCTCCGTGCGGCGGCGAGGCAATCGTTCCGGCGACGATGTGGGTCTCGTCGCTCGACGACCGCTCTCTGGTCGATTCGTCGCGCATTCTGCTCGTCCACCTGACCGACGTGCAGGGTGGCGGTGCGCGCTACGCTGACGAGTCGCGCCGATTCCTCCTTCACTGGGGACGCGGGCTACTCGTCGAAAACGGCGCGGCCGACGTCGCGCTGAGACTTTCAAACCCGTCCGCCTACACCGTCTTTGAACTGGACACAGCGGGGAACAGACTCTCCGAAATCCCCTCGCGTGCCGCTGACGGCGCATTGCGCTTCACCGTTTCCACGTGCGGCAAAAGCGGCGGCCGCATCTACTACGAGATTTGCAAGGCGGCGGGGTTGTAGAGGTGCTGCGAAATTAAACCTGCTGTGTCAATGCGCACGATTCTTATTTCAGGTATGGGTGCGTCGCCAGCCGTGATGACGAATGCTGTTTGAGAGCTTGCACACAGTGGCCTTTTATTGTTGGTCCCTCGAAAGGCGCTGGGCAGCGGCGGGTTGAAAAATTTCGTCGAGGCTGTCGACGCCATCGGCGCGGACGGCGTGGCGGAAATCGCCGGATGGCATCAGGCGTACGGCAGCAGGGAGGCGGCGTCGATGAAGGAGCGGAAGCTTGTTATCGCGGCAGACGTCCTGGGGACGGTCGACAAGAGCGACATGGCGGCGGAGAAGGCCGTGCTCAAGCAGCACGGATATTTTGCGCACGAGGACGCGCAATGGGCGGCGGACCACTCGCCGCAGGAAATGCGCGCGGAGCGCGAACGCAGCGCGGCGGAGCTTTCGTCGCGGCTGTGCGGCGGCGGCGCGAATATGGTATAATATCATTTCATTGCTAAAGCAGGTTAAAGGAGAGGGTGGTGATGATCAAGACTATTCTGGAGTATCAGCCGATTCTTTTCGCGTTGATTCTGGTGTTTACGTTCGTACGGCGGTGCAGACTCGGCGCGTTGGGGCGCGTGTTGTGGACGGTTGGACTCTTTCTTTGCGCGGTCAAGTTTGTGGTTTTCGAGTTTGTCGGAGGGGCGGCGTTTGCGCCAGTCATGCCTGAGAAGCTGATATGGATATGGAATATCGCGTATTCCGGCATGTGCCTGCTTCTCATGTTTTCGATTCTGCTGTTTTTCCTCCCGCCCAGAGTCAAACTGGCCGTTCTTCCCTTGCTGTCTTGGGGGCTTGCTGCCGCAGGCGTCTATAACGGCCTGCGTGTCCCGGACATCCGCGAGGTGGAGCTTTCGTTCGCCAATCTTCCTGCATCGCTTGACGGATACAGGATTCTCCACATAACCGACGTGCACACAAGTTCCGCAGCCACCCGCTGGCGCACCGAGGCAATTGTCGAGAAGGCCAATGCCGCAGGTGCCGACCTTATCGTGGTCACGGGCGATCTTGTGGACGGACAGCCGGTCGACCAGGCCGCGAATCTCGAGCCGCTCAAGAATCTGGCGGCGAGGGACGGCGTTCTGCACTGCACCGGCAATCACGAGTATTACAGCAACTGGCCAGGATGGAAGCGCCGGTATGACGAATGGGGCTTTCTCTTCCTTGATGGTGAATGGGTCTCGCCGCGGGCGGGGCTGGCTGTCGCGGGCGTTCGCGACACGGCGTGCGGGCGTGCCGGTATCCCTGTGCCTGAAGTCGCGGGCGCGTTCGACGGCGCGACGAACGGCGAGTTCCGTGTGCTGCTGCAGCACAAGCCCTACTTCGACCATGTGAAGTACGGCAAGAAACCCCTGGAGGATTTCGACCTGCAGATTTCGGGCCACACCCACGGCGGAGTTGCACCGGTGATGGGATGGCTTGTGAGGGCTTTCAACAATGGATATCTGCGTGGCGTTTACGACCTCGGTCGCGGGCGCACGATGTTCGTGTCGCGGGGCGCCGGACAGTGGGCCGGTTTCCCGATACGGTTCTTTGACGATTCCGAGATCACCGTGCTAGTCCTGAGGCGAAAAGCCGACTGACGAAAAAGACTGTCAGATTTCGGCGTCACAGCCTCCTTGCTTGGTGTAAGCGACGAAAAGGTTCGCGTAACAACCAAGAAGAAAGAGAAGGTGCGACATGAACAAGAAGAATGCGAGAACTATGGCGGTGGCTATTGCGGCGGCGGCGATGATGATTTGCGGTTCGGCGCTGGCGGCGCCTGGCGTTCGCGGCGGCGGATGGACGGGGCGCGGTCCGGCGCAGGAGCATTGCCGAGAGAACCGCGGCTGGGGCGACTACGGCCGTCATGACCGCGACGAACACTACGACCGCAACAACCGTTATGGTCGTCATGACCACTACGACCGTCATGACCGCCATGATCGCTACGACCGCCACGACAGGCGTGAAAGAAGCGGCTGGCTTCACGAGGTCGTCAAGCAGAAACAGATCGAGATCATCACGGCGGCGAAGTGCGCGAACAAAATCGGCGTTACGGCTGCGAAGACCACGGCCAAGATCGCCAAGGCGCGACACACGCGCTGAGATTTTGGTATAATGAAGGGGTGATGCCCTTTGAGAACATTCAGAAAGATGTAAAGTCGGTGGCCGCGTTCCTGCGCGGCTTCTCGACGACTTTTGCCATCTGCATATCGTGGACGGCGGTGGTTTTTCTGGACGTGTGGGTCCTCGGCACATGCTGTCTGGAGAATTCGCCTGTGGAATGGCTGCAGTTCTCGCTGGTGGCTGCCTCCTCCGCAGCGATGGCTGCAAGGGCCTGGCGTGTCGAAAAAGGGCGCGCGGCATTCATCTTGACGGCAGCGTTCTTTCTCGACATGGCGATTCGCTAACAGGACGCGCTTCTCGACAATCTCCTGTGGCACGGCGGCTGGGCCTAGGTTGTGGCCGCCGTCACGGTGACGGCGTTCGCGCTGGCGCTTCGCTGGCGGGCAACGCTGCATGACGGATTGGAAGAAATACAACGCTCGAACCGTTTTCTCATGCTAGCGACCGGGCTTGCGGTTATTCTGGCGATTTCGCGGATAATGGGGATGAAGAGGTTGTGGGCGGGCTTTGGCTGCACATCCGGGATCTATCTCGCCAAGCGCGTAATCGAGGAAGGGCTTGAACTTTTCGGCTATATGCTTATCTTCGCATGGGCCGCGCCTTATCTGCCGCTGCCGCGCCTTGTGGACGAAAGTTCCGACAGCAGCCGCTCCCACCGATCGAGAATCGCCTCTCGCGAATAAGCCTCGTCGCAATGCGCGTGCGCCCTCTCTCCCATTTCACGGCGGAGCGGCTCATTTTCCATAAGGCGGGCGAGGCCGTCTGCGTAGGCTGCGGCCGAGGCGCCGGTCACTAGCCCTGTGTGATTGTTCTGGATGATGTCCGTCGCGCCGGGAAGGTCGTGCTGCGCGACGGCTGCGAGCGAGAATTTTGCGGCCTCCAGGATGGCGAGGGGAAATCCCTCGAGAGCGGACGGGAACGCGATGAATGCCGCGCGCGAATATTCCGAAGGGAGGTCTGTAACGAAACCGGCGAAGGATATCCGCTTCCCGAGCCCAAGCCTGTGGACAAGAGCCTTGCATTCCGCCGCATAGCGTGTATCGTCGCGGCCGAGCAGCCGAACTCTCCACTCCGGGAATCTGGCTGCGAGCTTCGCAAAGGCGGTAATCAGGAACTTTTGATTCTTGACCTTTGTGAGGGCTGCGGCGGGGTACAGAATTGTCGTCGATGGCGCTGCGCCTTTGGGCTCGGGAGGTGCGGCGATTTCGGTGTAATTGCCGATTGTAACGACCTGCGGACGCGGCGCGAGGCGAGAGAATTCCGCCTCGTAGCTTTTGCACAGGAGTTGGACGGCGTCGGGCAGATTGAAGGCGCGGCGTATCTCGCGGTTGCGAAAGGGGTGTCGCCACTTGAAAAAGCCGCTAGGCGCAAGATGGAGCTGGAGCGCGACCGGCGCGCGACCGGCGCGGCTGAAGTAGCCGGCGCGTGCGAGATCGACAATCTCGTTGGAGCCGGTCGCTATGAAGACGTCCCAGCTCTCGTCGAGGCGTGCAGGGAGCTCGTTCTTCTCGAAGAGCGCGACGGAGTGTCCGCGGGCGGCAAGACCGGTCGCGAAGTTTTTTACGGCGCGGTCCGCGCCGCGCCCCGTTGAAAGGTTGTCCTTGTATACCGCCAGTTTCACGACTGGTGCTGCATGTCGCAGAGTTTCCTGTATATGCCGCCTGCGGCATAGAGCTCGTCGTGCGTGCCGCGTTCGATGATACGGCCGTCCTGCATGACCAGTATGAGGTCGGCGTTGCGGATGGTCGATAGGCGGTGGGCGATCGCGAAGATCGTGCGGCTCTCCATAAGTTTGTCGAGCGCGTCCTGGACCAGACGTTCCGTCACGGTGTCGAGGGCGCTTGTCGCTTCGTCGAGAATAAGTATCGGGGGGTTGCGCAGGATGGCGCGCGCGATGGCGATGCGCTGGCGCTCGCCGCCCGAGAGGGAGAATCCTTTTTCGCCGACGATGCGGTCGTAGCCTTCAGGCTGCGACATTATGAACTCGTGGGCGTTGGCCAGCTTGGCCGCCGCGACGACCTGCTCGTGAGTCGCGTCGAACGAGCCGTAGCGGATGTTGTTCTCGATAGTGTCGTTGAAGAGGATCGTCTCCTGCATTACTGCGCCGACTAGCTTGCGCAGATCTGCTATTGCGACGTCGCGCAGATCTACGCCGTCGAT
The DNA here is from genome assembly GCA_002395905.1 of Verrucomicrobia bacterium UBA4286. Lineage (GTDB taxonomy): Bacteria > Verrucomicrobiota > Kiritimatiellia > RFP12 > UBA1067 > UBA1067. The sequence continues at coordinate 24,602 of DGVK01000032.1, forward strand.
CGTCACGCGGCCGCCCTGCGGGTCGAAGAATCGTGCGAGAAGTCCGCTGGTTGTGGACTTGCCCGATCCTGTCCCGCCGACGACGGCTACCATCTTCCCCCGTGGAATCTCGAACGAGGCGTGCGATACGGCGTTCTGCTCGGCCGTGTCATAGCGGAAGGACACGTCTTCGAAAGCGATGCGATCGTCGAAGGTTGCCTTGTGCACTGGGTTCGCCTTTTCGGGCAGGGCCATGTCGAGATCGAGCACCGAGTAGATTCGGCTCAGCGAGGCCATAGAGGTTTCCAGCTGGACCTGCAGTTTCGACAGTTCCTTGACGGGCTTGTAGATGACGATAAGCGGCGCGAGCATGGGGACGACGTCAGAGAGTTTCACATCCATCATGAAGCACCAGACGAGGAACGCGCAGATGAGGACGATGCCGATCGTCTCGACCGTCGGGCGCACCATAAGCCCGATTCGAAGGCCGCGCATCGTGGACTTGAGCAGGTACTTGTTGGTCGCCGCATAGCGCATGTTCTCGTAGTTTTCGGTGTTGTAGCTCTTGACGGCGCGGATGCATGTAAGAACCTCGTGTATCTTCGCGCCGACCATTGATCCGCGTTCCATGGACTTCTTCGCCCATTTCTTCACCTTGCGTCCGATCATCTGGATGGGCAGCACGAAGAGCGGAAATCCGATGAAGATGAGGCAGAGCGTCGGCATCATGTTGTTCGCGATCGCGAACCAGATGATATACGCGAAAGCGACAAGGATTTCAAACGGCGCCAGGGCGACCTCGGTGAGAATCGTCGTCATGATGGTCTGGATCGTGTGTGGGTCTGCGACGATTCGCATCAGGAGCTGTCCCATGTCGACGCGCCCGAAGAACTGGATGTTCTGCTTTTGCACATGCTCGAGAAGCTCCTGCCGCAGATCGGCCACGGCGTGCGAACCCGACCACGACAGGCAGTAGTGGTTGAGATACATGAGCCCCAGTCTGAGCAATGCGAGCAGCGGCACTATGATGCACACGATGAGAACAAGCGCGCCGCCGATACCTCCTTTGTCGGATTGCAGGCTTATGCCGCACTTCGCCGCCCATTTTTCGACCTTGGGATACCACGCCGGGAGTTTCGCGTGGCGTGCAATCTCCTTGTCAAAGGCGTTGCCCTTTGCTTTGGGTTTTGCGGCGGCGGCTTCTGCGGCGGGTTTCTGTTCCGTCGCCGACTCAGCTTTGGCGGCGCGCTCCGCAGCCTCGATGATCAAGGCGCTGTCGTGTGATTCGGCGTGCTGCAGAGCAGGCTGGATGATCTGGAAGAAGGGAACGAGCGTCCCCGCCGTAAGCATTCCGCAAAGAATACCTACAAGAAGCCTGAACTTGTACTTGCGCGCATACTTCCATACGCGCTTGTACGCCTTCCATGTGGAGTACTCGCGGTCGAAGAACTCTTTTCTGTATTTTATGCTCACTGCCATACAACGGATATTTTACCATATTTTACGCCGCCTGTGTGCCGTCCATGGGCAGGTCGGGCGGGCCGCATGGCCGCAGCAGGGGGTGTTTACTGAGGGGAGTCGGACACGAGGCTCCTGAGTTCTTCGAGAGAGCGATCCCTGTCGAAGCCGAACGCGGCGGAGTCGAACGAATCCATGCCGACCGTCGTAAGAGAGCTGTTTTTGCGGAAGGCCTCTATGTCGTGTGCGCCGCCAGCGAGACCATAGCGGCGGCAGAAATCGACAAGGCGCGAGGCGTTCGACCTCGGGTTCGAGATTTCGCCGAGGGCAAGGAACGGCTTGCGGAAGATTGTGGAGAACTGAAGTCCGTGGAACGAGTCCGTCACGACCGCGTTTGAGCCTGCGATGGCGCCGACGAAATCAAACGGATCGGCGTCTACGAACGGAACGACCCCGGCCGGGAAGTCGAGTTTCGGCAGAGGTCCCGCGCTCATAAGACGTACGGCGAGCCCGTTCGCGAGAGAGAACGCGGCAAGCGCGTTGACATCTGATTGCGTCACGGTCCTAACCCAGTAAGCTGCCGCGAACGGATCTTTGCCGGTATGCGCATTGCGTGGCGCGGCCGCAGCGAGCCACTCTTCCGTCGTGAGAAGCATCGTCGGATCGAGCACGACGGGCGGACGCCGCCCGAGAAGCGACTCGCATATCGCGGCGCCGGTCTCTTCGCGCACCGTTATGCGGCGGAACCTCCCGAGCGCCGCGGCGTATTCGCCTCGGAAGGACTCGGGAATCTCCGAGACGCCGAACGACGCGGCGTATGCGACGCGGTCCTGTCCATCGGGAAGGTCGGTCGCGAGGTACTGGTTGCGTCCGAAATCATGGTTGAGCCCGGGGTTCCAGATCTGGTCGCTTCCGACGACGACGGTCGAGTACGCCGGCATCTCGCGAAGTTCCTCGGGACGTTTGTACAGCCTGGTCGTCGGACGTATGTGCTCCTCTATAAGGCGAATCGTCTTCGCTCGGCGCGTCTCGAAGAGGTCGGGGCGGAAGTACCTCGCGGCGAACTTGCGCCTGTTGCGCCAGCGTTGGAACCACGGGGTGTTGGGGTTCGTGATCTTGCCGAGAAGATGGGTGTCCCGAGGATCCATGCGGTGGTTGATGACGTCAACGCCGTCTTCGCCCAGCATCGAGCGCATGACGCGAGCGAGGGCGAAAGCCTGCAGCACGGCCCCGTAGTTCGTGCATCTGAATATCGTATAGAGCGCGGTCTTCATGGGGAGGTGTCAGAACGCGCCCCATTCGGAAAGGATGTATTTGAGGAATTCCCACCGGCGGATTACTTCGGGTTTGTCTTTCCTGAACAGCCATCTGTGCCGGCGGCGTCGGCGGTCGAGATGTTTGAATTCCTTCATGTACTTTGCGCGCAGGCCTTTGGGAAGACTGGCCGTGCGGTTGTAGGCGTCGGCTTCTTTGCAAAGCTCTGCCGCGACTTCAGACTTGAAAGGCGAGTCGGGCAGGGTTTCGAGGCATCTCGCCATCGCACGGCGGTCGTTCCATTTGCCGTGACCCTCGGCATACGTGTCGCCGAGAACCCAGAGAAGCTCCATGTAATGATCCACGAAATATGGATTCTCGCGGCGGTCGTTCATGTCGACTGCAAACTGGAAGTCGAATATGCGGACATGGAAATCCGGCCCGACCATAAGGTTCGCCGGGCGCACGTCGCGGTGGGCGATGTTCGCAGCGATCAGCGTGTCGGATATATCCCTCATATCGCGGGCCATGCGGTCCACCTGCTCCCGCGAGAACTTGAAATTTTCTTCGAGAAGCGTCTGGAGCGTGCGCCCTTCCATGAACTTCAACGCCGCAAAAGCCCCGCCGCCGGCCGTGCGGTGCCAGCATACCGGTTCGACGCAGAGATCCGGGCGTATGGCGCGGAAGCGCCGCGCGAATTTCCACTCGCTTGCAATCGCCTCCGGCGCGACGGGCGAGTATTTGACCAGAATCCTTTCCCCGTGCAGTCTTGCGTCAAGGAGAAGCGTGGGGAGGGCGATGGTGACACGACGGCTTTCAAGACCGGCCGGCCGCAGGCCGTCCATCGGGAACAGCGCGTTGATTTCCTCCGCCGTAGAGCGCCAGTCCGGCAGGCATGGATCCAGATATACGCTGTCGTCGACCGGGGTTGTGACCTTGTAGCGGCGGGCCGCAAGAAAGTCCTCCAGAAGCGGAAGCCAGTCGGAAAAGGTTCCGCCCGGTATTCCGGCGGCGGCGGCGAGCGCGCGAGCCTTCATTTCGTAGTCCGGCGCCATGGCGCATTTCTGATAGAGCGCGTGGTATACGAGGGCGAAAAACGCGTTTTCCGGCGAAGGACGGCGAACGGAGTCTTTCTCGACGGCATCGGCAAGCATGGCGCGCTGCCAGCGTGTGTCGTAGTATCCGTCGCCGACAAACCGAAAGTCGAACCGGACGGGGCTCCCCCCGACTTTCACTTCATAGTGTACGCGATTCTCTTTTGGAAAGACTTTTCTGGCGCCGAGCACGCCAGCGCACTCCTGTGCGTCGGGGACGAGCAGGTCGATGTCGCCGTGCAGAGAAGGGTCGAATGCGTCGGGGAGCATTTCAGAGTTGCGCAGAACGACGAACGGCATAGCCTCGCCCAAAGCCGTGAAAAGTGTGCGGAGGTCGGCCCAGCCGTCTCTGCCCGGAAGAACGTCGCAGGGTTCTTTCGGAACCCCGCTCTCCCACTCTGCGAGTGTATGGCCGGTAAGCAGATATATGTCCCGGCGCGTCTCCGCCGTCGAGTTGGTCGTATGCACGCGGTGTCCGCCGCCCGTCCATGTGCGGTAGCGGTTCTTCATCGAAAAGAGTCGCAGGTTGACGAGTTCGCTCCCGCGCGACGTCTCCCGCCAGCCGTACTTCGGCCGCCTGTCTTTGACGACGAGCATGAGGAACTCCCCGCCCCCGCACACGGCGACTTTGCCTTTGGCCTCCTGCAGTTTCGCGCCGTAGAATCGCGAGAAACATTCCACCGGATCGCCGGGCCAGCGCAGGTTCGCCTGCGCGACAATGTCCACGTGGCGCGCGGCATCCGCAAGAATGCGCTCGCGGGCGTAAAGAGCCTTTTCCCAGAGAACGATCAAATGAAGCTCATCCGTCACTGCGCACCTCCTTCGCTATGCCGTCCACGACCGGCTTGGCGAACGCGGCGGCGAACGATCTGCCAAGGCTTGTGTCCGTCATAACCCACGTGCAGTTTGCGACGGCGTCTAAATACTGCGCCGGGCCTCCCGAGCCACGGTCGTCGGCGAAGAATCGCAAGGCCGCTCCGTGTTCGCGCGCAAAATCCCTTGCGGCGGCCAGGTTGAGTTTCGTGCAGCGATGAAAATGGCAGAAAAGAGACTTCCTTCCAGTGCCGCGCGAAGACACGAGTTCCGGACGGCATGAATCGCAGGCCGCCGTGCGGATGGGGTCCGGTCCAGCGTCCGCACGGCGTGCCCCTTCGGGGGGCAGGCCGACGGCAGGCTTCACATACTTGCGCAGAAAGCGTCGCGTGCGCACGGCGCGGACGATATTGCCGCTGAAAAGCGGAACATGGCAGGGCGCGGCACCTATTACACGCGCGGTGTCGCCCGCGCGCCGCGCCGCCTCTCGCAGAACATAGGCGCGCAGCACATCGGCGTAGTCGAGCGGATTTTCCGGCGGGTCTATGACGACGCAGTCTTCCCGGGCGGGGATGGCGGCTTTGCCGCCCGACCTGTACAGGGAAATGCCGAACACCTTGACTATGCGGCGGCCCCCGACGCGTTCGTCGGACCACAAAAAGCGCATGAACGCCGCCAGGTTATCGCGCGCGGAAGCGCAGAATCGCCAGCGTGTCAGATCGCCGCGAGGCGAATCTATATGAAGACCCTCGGCGGAGACTATCGCGCCAAGGACGCGCTCGAGGAGATGGGCCGTCTGCTCCGTACCGTCGCGGACGGACTCCGAAAAGTCGTCGGCCGTCCACCCGCGGGAAACGAGCTTCGAGAAGACGCGAGGCCTCGCCGCGAACATCGTGCCCGCGACGAACCGCACTCCAGCGACCGGTGCGCCGTAGAGCCTTTCCACGAACTCGACCGCCGCATCCATTGACCTGCGCGTCTTGAACCACGGCGTGTCGCTGCGGTTCATTATCACATGTCTATCCGCGACCATGCCTACGCCGTCCATCGACAGACGCGCCTTCGTCGCGAGCCACGATTCGCGGTCGCGGATGAAGCCGAGAAGGTATTCACGCCATGCGCTTTCGGCGAAATTGCAGTGGTTGAACACGAGGGGCCTTCCGCCTCGCTTCACGTCGCGCTTTGTGTGGAGCTTCACCATTATGGAATAGTCCTCGAATTTCACCGACTGCAGGGCCTTGAGGAAAGGCCATATGTCAAACCCCTTGTTCTCGCAGAGGATGAGCCGCGCCGACGGGAAGTCGGCCAGAACCATTTCTGGTATCCCCTTTGAGTCGTCTACATAGGTGACAACGAGGTCGAAGGGCTCTCCTATGTTGCGCAGACATGACGCAAGCTCCGGCCAGAATTCCGGATAGAAAACGTGAACTATGCAGAGGATGCTCTTCATAGACCGGTGGATTGTCGCGCTCGCCTGTTCATTTTCCAAGATAGTATACCATAGGCGGGGTTGACTTTCAACACGGAAATGGTTTATACTATGTCCGACAAAGCAATACAACCCAGACACATGAGGAAATACGATTTCATATTCGGTATCGGACGCGCCTGCGCGTGTTCGCAGACCCTTCGACGGGCGGGTTTGCAGCTGCTCTCCCTGCCGTGGGACTGGCTTGCAATCAACCCGAAGCCCGAAGGCTCCGATTTGCACATACGCCTTCATATAATGGAGAATGGTTTTTCGGACTGGCTGAATAAAGAAGACCTCGTGTTCGCCGGCCACCATGCGGAAAACGGCAAGGACCAGTACCGCAATGTGCGCTACAACATAGTGCACCCTCATGATTTCCCGCGCGACGTCCCGCTGGATGAATCCTACCCCGCCGTGAAGGCGAAGTACGACCGGCGTGTCGCCCGATTCAAACGGCTTGTCGCAGAGGCGCGGTCGGGCGTTCTCGCCGTCTACATGGATACGCCCGTAAGCCCTAAAGCCAGTGTCGCCGAGTGCAAAGAGGCCCACAAGCGCCTTCAGTCGCTATATCCGCACGTCAAGGTCGACTTCCTGATGGTTTCCCTTGAAGAAGGACGGAGCTTCGACGACCGCACGGTCGAGGACCTGGGCGACGGTTTCACACGAATCGCCTTCGATTTCAAGGACTACGCGCCGAACAAGCCGCCCTATTCCGTCGACATCGGGCAGTGTGCCGAGGCGATGAAGTCAGTCGCTTCCGTGAAGGACTACCGAACCGCCGCCGAGAGACGCGCAGTGCTTGAACGCACCCGCCAGGCTAAGATGCGCGAATACGGCGCGCAGACGAAGTGGCAATACTTCCTCATTCGCCGTCGGATGGATTTCGACCGCCTCCGCGAAATGATATATCCGCGCGTTCCGCTGGCCAGACTGCGTCGGAAGAGATACGATCACGTGCTGTCGCTCGGTATGAACTGCGAGCCGGCCTTCAGGTTTTCGCTCGACTGGGGATTTGTCGACTCCACTCCTTACGCGTGGGGTCTTTCGCGGCATCTGCGCGGGCTTGCCGAGTCGATTGAGAACCCCGGGCTTATCGGCAGCGAGGGCTTCGAGTGGTCTCCCGACTTCCTCATGTGGCGCTGCCGCAGGACGGGAAGCTATTTCCACGGCAAGCTCGTGAGCGGCAAGCGCAAGGACGCCTACGCCCCTGAACTGCTGGAAGCCGACAGGAAAGAACTCGTAGAGCGCCTTGAATATCTCAACGGCAAGCTTACGCGAATCCTGCGCGACGAATCGTCCAAGGCGTTGATTCTGCGCGTCCACACCAGAGAGGCTCTTGCGCCGGACGTAAACGATGGCGTTGATGCCGTCCAGCGCGCGCTCGAACTGCGCGGCGCGTGCAACTACACGCTCGTCATAGTGACTGAGAAGGTCGCGAAAGGGCGTGTCGCCCCTGCGCCGAACCGCCTCGTCAGGACGGTAAGAGTGTTCAATCCGGGCAATGCCGTCGTGAGGAAGAAACTTGGCGATCCGACGGGATGGCGCGCTCTCTACGCCGAGTTCACACCCGCGAAGATACGGGAGAAGAAGCACGCGTTCAAATTTGAAAATGGCTGACGCCCCCTCGATCTCCGTCATAACCCCTGTATACAAGGGAATCAAATTCCTGCGCGGAACCTTTGCGAGCATGGCGGCGCAGACGTTCACGGACTGGGAGTGGATTCTGGTCGACGACGAGTCGAAGGACGGCTCGGGCGCATTGATCGACGAACTCGCCAAGGAAGACAGCCGCCTTCGGGTCGTCCACCGGAAGAACGGCGGGACGTCGGTCGCCCGCAACACGGCGATGGCGTCGGCGCGGGGGAAATATCTCGCGTTTCTCGACGAGGACGACTTATACCATCCGCGCTACCTGGAGACGCTTTTCAACCTTGCCGAAAAGCACGGGGCGGATATCGCCGGGTGCCGCAAGCTTATGTTCGATGAAGATTCCTCGCCCGGTTTCCCGGATGACGGGCCGCCGCCAGACGCCGAAGTCAGGATCGCCGACCGCGCCGGCATCTGCGAATGGCTTTCCGGGCTGAAGGCGAACATTCCCTGCGAGGTGTGGCTGAACCTTTACAGGCGGGACGTGTTCGGCGACATGCCGTTCCCCCCAGGCGTGCGCGTCGAGCAGGATTTTCGATGGCACTACTCGGCTCTGCCGCGATGCAGGAAGTACGCCCGCATCGACTGGACGGGATATGCCTGGCGCGCGACGGCTGCGGGAGGGTGGCTCAATCCCAAGCCCGAATCGATGCTCTCGCACATCGAGACGTTTCGTATTCTAGCGTCATCGCTGCCGCGTCAGATGGGGCTTGACGACCGGCAGTTGAAGGGGTTTATCGACGGCTTCAACGTTTCGGCCCATGTCAATTTGTTCGTCCCTCTCAAGCGGGGCGTGCAGCTTACGCGTGAAGAGTCGCGGGCGCTGCGCAATGGTGTGAGAAGCCTCTACCCCCTCGGGATAGACCTCAGGTGCAAGCTTCACTTTCGCAAACGCCTGCTTTGGAACCTTTTCATGCTTACGGGTTGCGAGGCTTTCGTGCGAATTTGAACATCCGCCACGCCCACTTCGGGCTGAAATCGCGGTACCTCAGGACGCCGTCCTTGAAAAGTCCGCCGATGATCTCTCTGCAGCGCCTCAGGTCGTGTCCGTCCGGGAGCAGGCCGCACTCTCTCACGATGTATTTCACAAGGAAGACGAACTCGCCTTTGCGAAGAGCGTCAAGCCTGCCGTCGCCGGCGTATGCGGCCGTCAGGCGGCGCATCACCGTGGCGTATCCGGCGACGGCGCTTTCCCCGACGGACGTGTGCACGATCGACCCCGCGCGCTGACGGTAGCCGTACAGCTCGGCGTCGACGAGCGCCATGCGCGGCGACTGTCTCAGAAACCTGTATACGAACAGGCGATCTTCTACGCGCCGGACATCCTCGTCGAACGCAAGCCCTTCAAGAGCTTTCCGCCGGAAGAGGCAGTGCCACATGGCGAGGCCGCATTTCTGCCTCACATACAGCGCGAAAGGATCTTCTACGGCCGTCGGCGGGGCCGTAGGCGTGCGGAACGCCGGTTCGCCGTCTGCCGGGAACTCGTTCGCGCCGACGTAGGAGAAGTCTGCCGCCGCCGTCTCGAGCGCGGAGGCGAGCGTCGCCAGCAGGTCGGGGTGGAGGAGGTCGTCGGAGTCGCAGAAATACACTGCGTCGCCGCCCGCCAATGCGAGCCCGGTGTTGCGCGCGGCGGATAAGCCGCGGTTATCAGTTCGCTTCACTGTGAAACGGGTGTCACGCGCCGCGCAGTCGCGGCATATCTCCGTAGAGCAGTCCGTCGAGCCGTCGTCCACGATCAGGCAGGACCAGTCGCGGAACGTCTGCGCGCGCAGAGATTCGAGACACTCCGGCAGAAACCGCGCGACATTGTAGACAGGCATGATGACGGATATCTTCATCTGGCGCTCCTTACAAGCATGATTCTTTTGCGGCGGCCCGGAGAGAATGAGAAGACCGCGCTTTCGCCCTTCATCAGCACAGGGTTCCCGGCGGACGCCTCCAGCCGCCGTTTGAAGCGCACCAGCTTGAATCTGCCGCAGCGCAGCCACACCTTGCGCGTCCAGTCGTCAAGCCACGACGCCGCATAGTGGTGGAAGGCATGGCCCTCGCGGGAGTTGAAAGTCTCGACGGGGTAGATGGTTTCCGTAGGCGAGAGCTTTACTTCGGCGTGGGCATTCGAGAAATCGAAACCCTTTGACGCGAAGTATCGGGCGAATCGCACGACGTTCGGCGTCTGGTCGAGCTCTCCGTCGGGCAGGACGAATGGAATGCGCTCGTATTCCGCGAGCATCTCGGCTATGCGGGGGTTTCCTTTCGCCGCGCCCAGGAAGCACATGTTGAGGAATACGTTTGGAGCGCGGTCGATGAAGCCTGTCGTAAAGTCGTTCGCGCAGAATCCGTCTATCGGCTTGAGGAGTTCGAGGTCGGTGTCGAGGTAGAAGCCGCCGTGGTCGTTGAGGACTTTGAGCCGCAGGTAGTCGGCGGCGAACGCCCACTTGCGGTGCGCCACGGCTTCGCGCAGATAGCGGTTGGAAATGTTTTCAAGCGCCTCGTCCCCCCATTCGCGAATCTCCCAGCCCGGGCACATACGCTTCCATGATTCGAGGCACTCGAGCACCACCGGCGGCTTCGGGGCGCCGCCCAGCCATACGCAGTGTATTACACGGGGGGTCATTTCTTCCTTTCCCGGGGAGGCGCGAAAAGCACCTCGTCCCAGAGGCTGTGATCGTTCTTGAGGATCATCCTTACGTGGGCTATGCGCGAATCGAGCCTCGCTTTCCGCGATTTCGAGAGGGCGAGCGCCCTGGCCGCGCGCAGGCGAAGCAGCGTCCATTTGAGCCGCCGTTCGTCGCCGGCGGCGAGTTCGACGGGGAACGCGGACTCCTTCGCCATGCCGCGAAGCCTTTCGCACAGCTCTACGGCTCGCGGCGAAGTAT
>DGVK01000032.1:35247-40226 GCA_002395905.1 Verrucomicrobia bacterium UBA4286
GGCGAAGCCGACAGTTTCCACACGAAGAAAAGCATCATCGCCGCGTCGTTCCACCCCCGGCCAGCCATCATCGGGTGGTTCGCGAAGACGATAGTCCGGTACGACCAGTGGCTGCGCAGGAAGGGGATTTCGCGAAAGTCCGCGCGGTCGACCGCGAACTGCGCGTCGATCAGGCGGAAATGGCCTTCGTCGTCGCGGATGAAGTTGTCGGATATTATGTCGCGCCAGACAATGCCCGACTTCTTGAGCGCCTCGGCGATGCGAATCATGTCCTCGATGATCGCGACAGCCTCGTCCTCGCCGACGTCGCGTGAGAGGATGTCGGTGAGCGAAGGTCCCGGCAGACGGCGCAGAACGACGAACGCGCGGCGTCCGTCGGGGGCGGTCCACAGGTCGAGCGCTTCCGCGCACGCTCGCGGATCGACCGCCGCGAGTCGGCGCGACATGTCGTATTCGTTCTTTATCGACACCGGTGCGCGCGAAGAGCACTTCACCACGCACGGACGCCCTTTGTAGAGGCCTTCGTAAAAGATGTCGTTGACGATTTTGTTCTCCAGGAATGCGCGGCAGCCGTCGAGCCCCATCTTCACGCCTTCGGTTGCAATGATGGCGTCCCATGCCGCCCGCTTGCGCCGGGGGAGGGGATTGTGCTTCAAAACAGGTTTCTCTTCCATCGTCTGCATTACGGATATTATAGCAGACGCGGCATTGCGCAGGCAAGTGTCCAGGGGCGGTTGCGCCGCACCCGGCGCTGCAATATATGGTATAATAGAAGCGATGAACACCAAGCGTGAAAGATACGACCTCGTATTCAGCCTCGGTGCGGCGTGTGCATGCTCGATGGTGCTGCGCCGTGCGAAGTTGCAGTTTGCGTCGTTCCCGCTCGACTGGATCGCGCGCGGGACCCCCGTATTTCGCGCAGGGCTCGTCGCCTCCCGTTTCGATGGCTGGCTTGAGAAGGACGACTTCGAATACAAAGGGACTAATCCGATCAACGGGCTTGGAATGTTCCGCAACCGCCGGACGGGTCTGGAGCATCTCCACGACTTCGCCGACGCGCCAATAGAGGAAAGCTACGAGGCCGTCCGGGAGAAGTACCGCAGGCGTGCGGACAGGCTGTTCGCGCTCGCGGACAAGGCTCGCCGCATCCTCTGCGTCTACATTTCGCGTCCGTCCATGGAGCCTGTCGGCCCCGGCGATCTCAAGGAAGTCCGGCGCATTCTTTCAGGTGCGTTCCCGCGCGCCGCCGTCGATGTAGTCCATTTGGCCCACGCTCCCGGCCGAAGCCCGGCGGAAAGACTCTCCCGCGAAATCGCGGACGGAGTATTCCAGATCGAGTTCGACTACCACGACCCCGTGAGGGATGTCGCCATCGAGCGGGCTGCGCGCGTGCTCTCGGACGAGGGCTTCGCCGTCAAGGATTACCGCACCGAGGCGGAGAAGCGCGCGTATGCGCTCAAGAAGAAGATGAAAAAATATGGCGCGAAGACGCGGGGCGGTCTTCTTGTCGCGAAGATAAAGCGCAAGGTCGGCAGGCTCTTCGGCCTCGGCCGCGCCGAGCGCGCCGTATAAAGAGGAAAGGGTTTTTATGATAAAGCTGATGGTGAAGATTGTTCTGCAACTGTTCTTCTGGAAGCCGAAGAAGTGGCGGAAGGGGCTCAAGGCCAACCTGGAGTCGCGCCTGTATTCGATCGCCATAAGGCGTCGCGCCAGGAAGTGCGGCAGATTCCTCTACATACTGGGCGGCGGCGTGCAGGTCACTTCCGCCACCGAGATCGGCGACGGCGCCGGATTTGGAAAGAACGTGAAGATACGCGGCGACGGCCCGGTCTTCATAGGACGCCGGGCGGTGCTGGCCGAGGACACGATCGTCTACACCCAGGTCCACGACTACGACCATTCCGACACACTGCCTTTCGGCTGGGGCTACACTTATCCAGAGACACGCATCGACGAATTCGCATGGGTGGGCCTGAGGTGCATAATCCTCCCCGGCGCGCACGTCGGCGAAGGCGCGATCGTCCAGGCCGGAAGCGTGGTCATGGGGCGCATCCCTCCATGCGCAATCGCGGCCGGCAATCCGGCGAAGGTCATAGGCTGGCGCGATGTCGACCACTACAACAAGCTGAAGGCCGCCTTCGGCGGGAAACCGGTCGTCGTCGGCGGCGGGGAGGCGACGCGGTCCGCCGGGGCGCGCGCCTGCGCGCAGCTAGCCGCGCGTCCTGCCGCGACCGTTTCGGACGAACGCCTCACGGATGTTTTCTGCAACGTCTTTTCGGTCGCGCCCGAGGAGGCTCCGTCGATGGTCTACAAGCAGCATCCGGCGTGGGACTCCGCCGGACAGATGGCTCTTTCATCTGCGCTCGAGCGCGAGTTCGGCGTCGCCCTTTCGCCCGAGGATCTCTACCGGCTGAGGAGCTACGCCGACGCGCTCGCAATCGTCGTCGGCGGCGCGAAGGCGGCGTCCGCGCCGACGGACGTCGATCCCGTCTTCAACCTCGACCGCGACGGCATAGCCGTGATCGACGATGGCCGCGAGGTTTCGTACCGCGAGCTCGCCGCGCTCTCTTCGCAGGCGGCGGCCGGTCTTGCGCCGCATACCGTGAAGATCGTCATGAACGGACAGGATCTCCAGACGGTTGCCCTGTTCGTAGGATACCTCAACCGCGGCGTCGTTCCCCTCATGCTTCCCGCGAACATTGACCCGCAGCTTCTTGAACGCCTGAAAACCGCCTATGACGGGCGGCCGTGCGCGAAGGATCTCGCGCTTCTTCTCACCACGAGTGGTTCCACGGGAAGCCCGAAACTCGTGCGTCTCAGCCGCGCGAATGTCATTTCCAACAACCGCACGGAGTCCCGCGCGATGGGGCTGGACGCGTCGACGCGCATGGCGATGATCCTCCCCGTGTGCTATGCGTGGGGGCTTTCCGTCGCGTGTTCGGTGCTCGAGGTCGGCGGAACTCTCGTGATGACGCGGCGCACGGTAATGGACGCGGAACTCGCCGACGTCATGCTCGGCGCACGCGCGACCCATCTGGCGGGCGTTCCGTACATGTTCGAGATACTCGACCGTTTCCGCTTCTTCGAACGCGGCTTCCCCGCGCTCAAGGGGCTGTTCGTCTCGGGCGGCGCTCTCGCGCCGGCGTTGCGGCGCAAGTACGCTCTTTTCGCGAAGGAGCGCGGCCTCGCGTTCTGCGAAACATACGGCCAGACCGAAACGACCGGCATCATGGCGGCCATAAGAACCGACCTCGCGCCGAAGCGCATCGGCTCCATCGGCCGTGCCATCGACGGCGGTCTCTTCCGGATAGAGGAAGGCGAGCTTGTCTACGAGGGCGGCGCTGTCGCGATGGGCTACGCGACTTGTGCGGAAGATCTCCTCAAGGGCGACGAATGGAAGGGGGTTCGTCATACGGGCGACCTTGCGACTATTGACTCTGAAGGATACGCGACGCTTACCGGGCGCGCGTCGAGATTCGTAAAAATCTTCGGCAATCGCGTGTCGCTTCAGGAGGTCGAAGACATGGTAAAGGACGCGTTCGTCGGTTCGGGATGCGCCGTGGTCGGCGAGGATAACGCCCTTCGCGTGTTTGTATCCTCTGCGGCGGCGCCGGAGGTCGAGCGCTTCCTCGTGACGAAATTGCACTTCAACACCACGGTCATGAAAGTGCGCGAGCTGGACGAGATCCCTCTCAACCCCAACGGCAAGACCGACTACCCGCGCCTGAAGACGCTATAACTTGCAGTTTTGCATTTTGGCCGAATTTTCGTTTTGTGCAGTTATAGCGAGCCAGTTGCGGCGATCTCCGCCAGAACAGGACTCACCCCAGCCTGGTTTTATGGTCAGGGTTGCCTGAACTTACCCTCAGGGTTGCCCGGACTTACCCTCAGGGTTGCCCAGACTTACCCTCAGGGTTGCCCGGACTTAGGGTCAGGGTTGGCGGCGCGAAGCCTCCGAGAAGGCGTTCGTTGGATGAAAAACAGGGGACTGTCCACAGTGCGAATGGTGGAAAATGCAGTATTATGCCGAATATGGCGAGTTATCGTTTCCAAAGCGGCTAAAATGCGCTCGGGTCGATGCTGCATGGCGAAACATCCGCTTTCCCCTTGTCTTCCGAGGGCTTAGGTGTTCTCGCCGCCGCCTTGACATGGCGGCCGGTTATAACTGCACAAAACGGTATAATGCATTTTTGCAACATAACGCGATTTGCGCAGTGTCGCCGGGCGGGAGCGGTTTTGCTCGTGGACTTGCCGAATATCCATTCAGCGGGAAGGGGGGTTGACAAGCGACGCAGAATATGAGATAATACGCGCCGTTTTCACCTCACGGGGATATAGCTCAGTTGGTAGAGCGTCTCAATGGCATTGAGAAGGTCAGGGGTTCGACTCCCCTTATCTCCACCAGTAAAGAGCGGGACTGTCGATCGGTTCCGCTTTTGTTTTTTCTGGAGGCGGGCCGCAACGCTCGGCAGACTCTGCCCATTTATGGTAAAATATACGCCTATGGCAGAGAACTCGTCGTTGGCAAGCATGATCCTAAAGTCCGCCGGAATCTATTCCGACGAACAGCTTGAGCGCATTGCAGCAAATCGCGCGGCAAATCCAGGAATGGGACTGTCCGAAGCGGCCGTCAAGTTCGGCGGGCACAAGGAGATTGAATTTCTGGAGGCGGTCGGCAAGGTGCTTGGGCTGGAAACCGTCGATCTCGAGCGGCGGCAGCCCAACCCTGACGCGCTCACGAAGCTTCCCGCGAGCGCGGTCTATCAATACAACGTTCTGCCGTTCTCGGTCGGCGAAGGGACGATGACGGTCGTCACGAGCGATCCTTTCGATACGAAGGCGGCGGACGGACTGAGGCTCATCGTCGGCGGCGTGGTGAACACCGCTCTCGCGCCGCGCGAGGAGGTCGAGAAGGCCGTCAAGAAGTACTACGGCGTCGGCGCGGACGCGATCGAGAAGATGATCGAGGACGGCCGCTA
>DGVK01000032.1:40333-44853 GCA_002395905.1 Verrucomicrobia bacterium UBA4286
AGATCGACGTCAACGAGATGGGCGAAGAGGCGTCAATCGTGAAGTTCGTCAACCAGATCATCGCCGAGGCCGACAGGCAGGGCGCGACCGATATCCATATCGAACCGCAGGAGACCGAGCTGAGAATACGCTACCGAATCGACGGCATGCTTCACAAGGTGGATGTCCCGCCGCAGCTGAACAGGTTGAAGTCCGCCATCATTTCGCGTATCAAGGTCATGGCCAATCTCGATATCGCCGAGAAGCGCCTGCCGATGGACGGCCGAATCGGAATACGCATAGCGGGGCAGGATATAGACATCCGCGTTTCGACGATGCCTGCGGCCTACGGCGAGTCGATCTCGCTGCGACTTCTCGCGAAGAGCGGCAACTTCGTGAAGATGGAGGATCTCGGCTTCAACGAGCGCGACTTCGCGGTCGTGAACAAGATCATCCACAGGCCGAACGGAATCTTCCTCGTCACGGGGCCGACCGGTTCCGGCAAGTCGACGTCGCTCTATTCGTTCCTCTCGGAGGTGAACAAGATCGACGTTCGAATCATGACCGCCGAGGATCCTATCGAATACCACATGGCGGGCATCAACCAGGTGCAGATGCAGGCCGACATAGGCATGACCTTCGCGCGTGCGCTGCGCGCGTTCCTGCGACAGGACCCCGACATCATCATGGTCGGCGAAATCCGCGACCGTGAAACCGCCGAGATCGCCATCAACGCCTCGCTCACGGGCCACATGGTGTTTTCGACGCTTCACACCAACGACGCGGCGGGCGCGTTCCCGCGACTCATCGACATGGGCGTCGAGCCGTTCCTCATCGCGTCGGCCGTCGCGGGCGTCATGGGCCAGCGTCTGTGCCGCCGGCTCTGCCCCGACTGCAGGCGGGAGGCGCCGCTAGACATGAAGTACTACACGCTCGACATACCGCCGGCCAGGGACACGGTTTTCGAGCCGAACGGGTGCGACAAGTGCACGCGCACGGGCTACAAAGGGCGCCGCGCGCTCTTCGAGGTGCTCGAAGTCGACGAGGATATCGAGGGCGCGATAGTGCGCCGCGAGAACGCGACGCAGATACGCAACCTCTCGCTTTCCAAGGGAATGAAGACGCTGCGCGAGGACGGATGGGCGAAAGTCTTCGCCGGCGTTACGAGCGTTAAAGAGATAATGCGCGTGACCGAGGACCAGTAGCGGCGAGGCACGGCGTGGCGGTTTTTGGTATAATAAAGCAACTTTACAGGAACCAGAGCAACTATGGGACAGCTAGAAGAATCACTTGACCTGCAGCTTGACTTCACCAAGCTGGAAAAGGTCGGCAGACAGGTGGCGGAAACGCGCGCCTCGGGCGCGGCGCAGTGCGACCCCGGCGTGATACCGGTCGCAGTGCAGAACGCGGACACCAAAGAGGTGATACTCGTCGCCTACACCAACGAGTACGCCATGAAGGAGAGCTTCGCCAAACGCAAGCTCGTCCTGTGGTCGACGAGCCGCAACAAGCTCTGGTTCAAGGGCGAGACAAGCGGCGAGACGTTCGATCTTCTCGAGGCCTATGTCAACTGCGAGCAGAACTCGCTCCTTTATGTCGTGAGGCCCTGCCGCGGCGGGATATGCCACACGAAGAACAAGGCCGGCGAGCCGCGCAACTGCTACTACCGCAGGATCGACTTCGACACTCTCAAACTCACTAACATCAACGAATAGGAAAAACAGACATGATCGGACAAGGCGTAGTTCTCATGGTGGCGGGAATGGGGATAGTTTACCTGTTCCTGTCTGTTCTCATAGTTGTGACCAAGGTGTCGATGAAGGGCATCGCGAAGTATGATTCGATACTTCCGCAGGACGCCCCGAAAAAGAAGCCCGCCGCGGCGAAGGCGTCGGGCGACGACGCCGATGTGGCGCTTGCGATAGCGGTCGCGCTCAACGGCTGAAGAGCCGCCGCACACACCAGACAGCATCAGACAAAGAGTTTAAAAGGAAAACGACAATGGCAAAGAAAACAGTCAAGTACATGCTCACCGCGTTCCGCGACGGCTTCCAGAGTGTAGTCGGCGCGCGCGTTCTCTCCAAGGATTTCCTCCCGTGCGTGGAGGAGGCGTATGCGGCAGGCGTCCGCTGGTTCGAGGCCGGTGGCGGCGCGCGATTCCAGAGCTGCTACTTCTACTGCCAGGAGGATGCGTTCGACGTCATGGACGCGTTCCGCAAGGCGGCACCCGAGGCCGATCTGCAGACGCTCTCGCGCGGCGTGAACGTCGTCGGGCTCGAGTCGCAGCCGAGCGACATGATCAAGCTTCACGCCCAGATGTTCAAGAAGCACGGCATGACGTCCATCCGCAACTTCGACGCGCTCAACGACGTGAACAACCTCAAGTGGTCCGGCCAGTGCATCCACGACGCGGGGCTTAACCACGAAGTCGTCGTCACCATGATGGGGCTTCCGCCCGGGATCGACAACAAGGGCACCCATACGCCCGAGTTCTACCGCGACCGACTCAAGATGATCATGGACGCCGGGATACCCTTCGACCGCGTCGCGTTCAAGGACGCGTCGGGAACCTCCACGCCCGCGACGGTCTACAACACGATGAAGCTCGCCCGCAAGCTTCTAGGCGACAAGGTGCACATCCAGTTCCACAGCCATGAGACGGCGGGCAACGGCGTCGCGTGCTATCTCGCCGCGCTCAAGGGCGGTGCGGACGGCATCGACCTTTCGATGGCGCCGATGAGCGGCGGCACCTGCCAGCCCGATATAATCACGATGTGGCACTGCCTCGACGGCGACCCCGACTTCCAGTTCGACTTCGACATCAACAAGATCAAGAAGGCCGAGGACTCCTTCAAGAACGCTATGAAGAAGTACTTCCTCCCGCCGGAGGCGATGAACGTCAATCCGCAGATCGTGTGGAGCCCGATGCCGGGTGGCGCTTTGACGGCCAACACCCAGATGCTGCGCGACAACGGCATGATGGACAAGTACGACGATATGATCGCCGAGATGTACGACTGCGTGAGGCTCGGCGGCTTCGGCACGTCGGTCACGCCTGTCTCGCAGTTCTACGCCCAGCAGGCGATCCAGAACGTCATGTTCGGCAAGTTCAAGAAGTTCGCGCCGGGCTACGCCAAGATGGTCCTCGGCTACTTCGGCAAGACGCCCGTCCCGCCGGATCCCGAGATTGTAAAGAAGGCTGCGGAGTTCATGGCTTCCAACGAGCTTACCAAGCCCTATTCCACGCCAACCACCAAGACCGTTCTAGAGTTGAACGACGCCGACCCCAAGAAGGGCGGCGCGGTCGCGAAGAAGGCGCTTGAGGAGGCGGGGCTTCCCGTAACGGACGAGAACATCTTCATCGCCGCGTCGTGCAAGGAGAAGGGAATCCTCTTCCTCAAGGATCCTTCCAAGGCGCCGATGGGCTGCCGTTTCGCTGAAGACGCCAAGCCTGCGGCCGGCAAGGGAGGCCCTGTCACCGTCACTATCAACGGCAAGGCCTACGGCGTGGAGATCAAGGGCGACGGCAAGGCTGTCGTGAACGGCAAGACGGTCGACTTCAAGGCCGAGGCCGGGCTTAAGGCCGCAGCGCCCGCGGCGGCGGCGCCTGCCGGCGGCCAGGAGGTGAAGGCCCCCGTCCCCGGTACGGTCCTGCGCGTCACCGCCTCGAACGGAACGAAGGTCGCCAAGGGCGACGAGATCCTCGTAATGGACGTCATGAAGATGGAAACCCCCGTAACGGCGCCTTGCGACGGAACGGTGACGGTTACCGTCAACGCGACCGACAAGGTCGCCACCGGCGACGTTCTTGCGGTGATCGGATAAACGGCATCGGGTGAGAAAGGGTGATTCAAGCATGAAAAAATACTTAACGGCTCTCCTTGTCGCGGCCTGCGCGCTCTGCGCGTCGGCTGACGGCGAGGCCCCCGCCTGGAAGACGACGCTTGCGAAGGTTAAGAACCTCTCCGGCGACACCGGCATTTCGGGCTTCATGAAGAAGGAGGCGCCGGCCTACATAACCGGCAACTTCGCCGAGGCGGACCGTCCCGCCGCGCCGAACCTCGCCATGGGCCGCCAGCCTCGCGAGCGCCACGTCAACAAGAACGGTTTTTACGTTGTCGACCATATCCAGGCCGCGACGCTGTCGACCGAATCGCACAAGGTCAAGGTCGGCGACTGGATCGGCGGCTACTTCGACGACATCGGCAACTTCGTGCGTGGACACGAGGTGAAGACGCTTTTCGGGATGCCCTACGGCGTCGGCCAGCTCATCATGATACCGCTGTGCCTCGTCATGATGTATCTCGCCATCGTCAAGGGGTTCGAGCCGCTGCTCCTGCTGCCGATCGGCTTCGGCGGCCTTCTCGCCAACTGCCCTCTCGCGGGCGTGACCGCTCCCGCGATGATGCATGACGGCGTGATAACCTTCCTCGCCTCGGGCCTGCCCGTGATGCAGGGGGGCATAGTCGAACCGGGCGGCTTCCTCTACTACTTCTTCAAGTTCGGCATCGACACTGGCGTCTTCCCGATCATGATCTTCA
>DGVK01000159.1:0-736 GCA_002395905.1 Verrucomicrobia bacterium UBA4286
CGCGCGACGAGTCGATGCGTGTCGTCCGGACCATTTCCGGCCGGGCGTAAGGCTTTTGCCCGCGGGGTGGGCGCATCGCGGCTGGAACAGGCGCTCTGCGCGTCGGCGAGATTTTTGGTATAATACGTCTCGATGCTCCAAGCCAAGTACAAGATTTGCGACCTTTTCGGGATTCCGATCTATGTGAATCTCTCGTTTGTCGTTCTTTTGCTGCTCTTCATCACCGACTTCCATTCGTTCAGTTTCGGGCTGGCGGCGGGGATCGTGCTGGCCGTTTCCGTCACGCTGCACGAGATCGGCCACGCTCTGGTCGCGCGCGCGTTCGGATACCGCACGCGCGATATAACGCTTTCGCTTCTGGGCGGGTGCGCCTCGCTTGCGGCGCTGCCGCGCA
Source organism: Verrucomicrobia bacterium UBA4286 (assembly GCA_002395905.1). Lineage (GTDB taxonomy): Bacteria > Verrucomicrobiota > Kiritimatiellia > RFP12 > UBA1067 > UBA1067. The sequence goes on from DGVK01000159.1 coordinate 395, forward strand.
AGGCGCTGCAGGAACTGCTCACGGCGCTGGCAGGGCCGCTCGTAAGTTTCGCGCTGGCGCTCGTCGCGTATGGCATTCTTGCGATGAGGGTGGTTTCCAACATATGGCTTGCCGAGGTGCTTGTCTACATGTTCTGGATGAACGTGATGCTCGGCGGCTTCAATCTGCTGCCTGGCTTCCCGATGGACGGCGGGCGCATCTTCCGCTCGCTCATGCGCGCGTTTCTGTCGCGCGAGCGCGCCACGCTTGTGGCGATGTGGGTCGGGCGCGTGTTCGCCGTGCTGCTCGGCCTGCGCGGACTGTGGTCGATTTTCAACGGCGGCGGATGGGGCTTCATCTCCA
>DGVK01000159.1:896-20910 GCA_002395905.1 Verrucomicrobia bacterium UBA4286
GCGCGCGTTTCGCCGCCGCCCTATGAAAGGTAGAAAAATCGTATGGACATTGCAGAGACTCTAGGGCCGGCGGGCATAATCCCCGTCATCGTGATTGAAGACGAGGCGCGGGCCGTGCCTCTCGCCAGGGCGCTTGTCGCGGGAGGGCTGCCGGTTCTGGAGGTGACGTTCCGCACCAGGGCTGCGGCCGCCGCCATCGCGGCGATCCGCCGCGAGGTGCCGGAGGCGACCGTCGGCGCGGGGACGGTTCTTACGGTCGATCAGCTGCACGCCGCGAAGAAGGCGGGAGCGGCGTTCTGCGTCGCGCCGGGTTTCGACCCTGCGATAGTGGAGGAGGCGGGGTCGGCGCTCATGCCGTTCTGTCCGGGTGTGGCGACGGCCAGCGAACTTTCGCAGGCGCTTTCCGCGGGCGCGAAGACGGTCAAGTTCTTCCCGGCCGAGGCCGCCGGCGGAGTGAATATGATAAAGAATCTGCTCGGGGCGTTCCGCTTCACGGGGGTGAAGTTCATGCCGACGGGCGGCGTGAACCTTGCGAATGTCGAGCAGTATCTGGCGGTTCGCGAGGTCGTCGCTTGCGGCGGCACGTGGATTGTCCCTAAAGACGCTTTGGCGGCGGGAGACTTCGCCGCAATCGAAAAACTCGCGGCAGACGCCGCAGCACTAGTAAGGAGAATCCGGTCATGAGCCAGTTCGGCGACGAGATAATGGTGTTTTCGGGCACGGCCAACCCCGCGCTCGCGGAGAAGGTGGCGAACTACCTTGGGCGTCCGCTCAACAGAATCGACATCAAGCACTTCCCCGACGGGGAGACTTTCTGCCAGGTTATAGATCCGGTCCGCGGCAAGGACGTGTTCGTCATCCAGTCGGGGTCGCCGCGTCCCAACGATGCGTATATGGAGCTCTTCATAATCATGGACGCGCTCCGTCGCGGCTCTGCCGCGCGCATAACCGCCGTTCTGCCCTACTACGCCTACGCGCGCCAGGACCGCAAGGACCAGCCTCGCGTTCCGATAACGGCCCGTCTTGTCGCGAACCTGCTCCAGCGCGCCGGCGCCGACCGCGTTCTCGCGATGGATCTCCACGCGAACCAGATACAGGGCTTCTTCGACATCCCCCTCGACCATCTCAAGGCGGAGCCTGTGATTTTGAAGTACATCCGCGACCAGCACTGGGCCAGACCCGTGGTGGTCTCGCCAGATACGGGCGGCGCAAAGACCGCCTACGGCTACAGCCGCAAGCTCTCGTGCGGCCTCGCAATCGTCGCCAAGCAGCGCACCGGCGATTCGACGGTCGACGCGTTCAGCGTGGTCGGCGATGTCAAGGGGTGCGACGTGATCATGATAGACGACATGACGGCGACCGGCGGCACGCTTTCGGCCGCGGCTAAGATGTGCCGCGACTACGGCGCGAAGTCGGTGCACGCTTTCGTGTCGCACTTCCCTCTTACGACGAAGGGCGTCGAACGCCTGATGAACGAGACGCAGCTTGACGAACTCGTCGTGACGGATACGATTCCGCTGCGCGAGGGATTCGATCCGGCGAAGCTTCCTTTCAAGCTTACCCAGCTTTCGGTCGCGCCGCTCATCGGCGAGGCGATCAAGCGCACGCACGAGAACGCGTCGATCAACGACCTCTTCAACCACGAGTGATGAAGATTGTAGTCGGCCTCGGAAATCCCGGCGCGCAGTACGCCGACACGCCGCACTCCGTCGGGTTCGAGGCCGTGGACGCGATCGCGGCAGAGATCGGCGCGTCATGGGAGCCGAAGAAGGCGTTTCGCTGCCTTATGGCGCGGGGCGTCTTCGCGGGCGTGGACGTGATGCTGGTCAAGCCGCAGACGTTCATGAACCTCTCGGGCGATTCGGTCGCTCCGGTCGTGAAGTACAATAACGCGACCCCCGCCGATCTTCTCGTGATACAGGACGATATAGACCTCCCGCTCGGACGCATTCGCATACGCGCCGGCGGTTCGTGCGGGGGGCATAACGGGATTCGCAACATAATCGAGCGCATCGGGACGCAGTCGTTCGCGCGTCTTAAACTCGGCGTGGGCAAAGAGCGCGGCAATGTGATTGGGCATGTTCTGGGGAAGTTCCCGCCCGAAGCGCGCAAGGTGATGGATGAGGTCGTCGCCGAAGCGGTCAAGGCCGCGGCGTCGATTCTGCGCGACGGACCTGAAAAAGCGATGAACACCTTCAACGCATTCAACGCCGCGCCGCCTCAAGATGTCGCCGGACGGCGCGGTTGAGGCGGCTTTGGGCGCTCTGGAAGACCGCCCGAAAATTTTTGAAAATACCCCCTTGCGCTACTGCGGCCGAATATGATATACTATGCACCGTTTTCACGACGCGAGGATAACTCAGTTGGTAGAGTGCCACCTTGCCAAGGTGGTTGTCGCGGGTTCGAATCCCGTTCCTCGCTCCAGTGAAACCGGTGAATGGGGGCGTAGCTCAGCTGGCTAGAGCAAGTGACTCTTAATCACTGGGTCCAGGGTTCGAATCCCTGCGCCCCTACCATTAAGCACCGAAACCTGTGGCTAGGTAGCTCAGTTGGTAGAGCAGCGGACTGAAAATCCGCGTGTCGCCGGTTCGATCCCGGCCTTGGCCACCAAATCGCATCGAAATCGGAGAGAACTCCGATTTTTCTTTTTTCATAGACTTGCGTATAAAGCCCAATACAGGGGGCTGTTTTGCTTTTGGCGAGTTCTCTGCCGTGTGTGGCAAAAATCCCGCTGCGGGGCTTTACCGGGGCTTTTTCGCCCCTTTTGTATCTCCGCCGCGTGACTTTAGTCAACACGACATTTTCGAGGGAAAACGCCCGTTTCTCCGATTCCCTATGCAAACTTCAAGTCTGGTATGCGCACATTCTTTCATAGACCGATTTTGGGCGCAAAGAGAACTTCATGCCGGGAATGTGTGCAAATGCACACGAGACAGAAACGACATGGCCAAAAGACCATGCCGCATGAAGCATTGGATGACGTGAATCGGCTATGCGAGGCCTATCTCCCTCTCTTGTTCGCTCCAGAGGTCGCTCTTGATGTTGAAGAGCCGCTCGGTCGAGAAATCGTCCGGGAGTTCCTTGGCTATGACCGCACGGAGTATCTTCGGCGAAAGATTGGCGAGGCGGAGGACGCGAACCACGTATGGTCGGTCCATCTTCAACCCCTCCGCAAGCTCCTTCACGTCGGCGAACGCCCCGCTTTCGAGAAGCCGTGTCCATTCCCGTGCGCGGGCGAACAATCGTATGAGCGTCCCCGATTCGTCAAGGTCGATGTCGTTCACCTCGCCTTGCCCGACGACGACGAGCCGCCTGCGTCCGCAGACGGTCTGAAAGCGGATCGGAATCGATACTAGGACGTTCCCGTCTTCAGTTTCCATGATGTTCATTCTTGAACTCCTCCATGAGGCGTTTGTCGCCCTTTACCTTAAACTTTATGTCGACGGACGATTCGTAGACCGTCACGGTTTCTATGATGCTTGAGAGCAGTTCGCGCTTGGCGACCGGCGTCAGGGACATCCAGAACTCCTCCGGCGAGTCGAGCTGCCTCCGCATCTCGAAAGGAGAGATGTGGCGTTGCCCCGCGAGGGCGCGGAGCATTGTCGGGGTCTTCAGGAACGCGACCGCCTCGGACTCGACAAGTGGTTCGATAAGTTGCGCCGGGACGGACTTTACCGAGCAGGTCGAGACTCCTCGCCTCATGTCCTTTCGGCAAGTGTAGTATCCGTAGCGGATTTGCCCGCTACGGTTCTTGCCAGTCCAGGTGTAGGAGAGCGCGTCGCCGCAATGCCCGCAGCGGAGAAGGCCGGTCAGCAGCGCCGGAGAGGTTGCGCGCCGCTCCGTCCTCGGTTTGAACTCGACGGTCTTCAGCCGAGCCGCCACCTTGTCCCACAACTCCATGTCGATGATTGGTTCGTGTATTCCCTTGAAGGACTCGTTCTTCAACGGGACACGCCCGATGTAGACGCAGTTGCGGAGCGCTGTCGCGACCATTACCGTGTCGAACGGCTTGTTCCTCTCAGGGAAACGGAGTATGCCGTTCTCGGTGAGACGCTTGGCGACGAGCTTTGGCGTTCCGAGTTCGAGATACCACTCGAAGATCTTTACGACGTTCGGAGCCGTGTCAGGATCGACGACGAGCCGCTTTTCGATACGCTTGTAGCCGTATGGCACCGTCCCACCCGGCCAGAATCCCTTGCGCCTCGTCGCCGCCATCTTGTCCGACGTGCGTTCTGATGCAAGCTCCCGCTCGAACTGCGCGAATGTCATGAGGAGGTTCATGCACATCCTCCCCATCGAGGTCGAGGTGTTCAGCTCCTGCGTGACACACGAGAACGAGACGTGGTGCTTCTCCAGCTCGTTGAAGACCTGCGTAAAGTCCAGGAGCGAGCGGGAGAGTCGGTCGATCTTGTAGCAGACTATCATGTCCACAGAGCCGGCGCGGACATCGTCCATCAGCCTCTGGAACGCAGGGCGCTTCAAGTTGCCGCCGGAATAGCCGCCGTCGTCGTAGCGGTCGGGAAGGCACATCCAGCCTTCGAGACGCTTAGCGGCGATATAAGCCTCGCAAGCCATCCGCTGGGCGTCAAGCGTGTTGAACTCCTGTTCCAGCCCCTCCTCCACGCTCTTGCGCGTGTAGATTGCGCACCGTGTCACCTGCTGCATGGCTCGCCTCCAAGCCCAAAGAACTTGCGTCCAGAGTAGTGAGTCCCCGTGATTGCCTTGACGCAGGCCGTAAGGGACGGATAGAGCTGTCCTTCGTACTCGAACTGCCCATGTCCCGCTGCCGTCACGGCGACGAGGCGTCCCTTGTACATCCGAGTGTAGGTGACGCCGCGCACGGCGGGGTTCGCCTTCCGCGTGGCGCGTGGGTTTGCGCGTCCGTCCTTGCGGGCGACCCGCGCGAGCAGTTCGATTTCCGTGGCGGTGAGGCCGCCGAGCCGATCCTCCTGGATTTGCTGCGCAAGGCGGCGGCGCATGAAAACGTCGCCGAAGGTCGCCGTACCGCCGAAACGGGAGAGATATTCCATCTTCAGCGCCTCGTGGTCGAGCGCTGCGAGTCGGTCGATCTCATGTCGAATGTCGTCTTCCATTTCGCCTTTCATGTTTTTCGACCGATATGATGCCGTAATGACGGGAGAATAGCAACGGGGTATTTCACTATTTTTCATTGTTTTTACTCCGTTTTGCATTGTTTCGACTTAGGCGCGAAGCCGAAGTGCCTGCATATTTCACGCAGGGGGCGCAGCATGTTGAACTTGAACGCCGAATAGGAGATTCCCATCTCCTTGGCGGCGTCCTCTATGCTCAGTCCGTCAAGGAAGAGTAGGTTGAACGCCTTTTCGTATGCCTTGCCCTTGGGAGACGCGAGGTACGCCCTGAGAGACTGGATGTCCATGTTCTCGTCGCATTCCCTTACGCTCTGCCGCCCGTCCTCGGCGAGTTCGTCGAGGTGCATGATGTACTCTTCGGAATCGGACTCCCCGGATGACGCTTCGGCGTGTATCGAAACGGTGAACACGTCGCCGAGGCGTTTGAGCGCATACCGCGAACGCTTCATGTCCAGCACCTTCGTGCCAAGTGCGCCTTTTATGAACGTGACGAGCGATGCAGGAGACCGCCCCTCGTTTCCGGGTCTGTTCTCGTCGTACTTCGACGCGAGGGACCAGCAGACGTACTGGAGTGTGCGCTGGTAGTCATCCCGGTCTGCCTTGCAGTCCTGGATGCGGCCTTCGCGTATCGCGGTCTGCGTCATGCAGTCGAACGTCTGAGTCAGCTCCTTCTGGACTTCCTCTGAGAAGAGCATCTTCCTCACCGGCTTCTTCACAAGGGGAAAGAGCTTCTTGGCGAGTTCGCGCCGCTTTCGCGCCTCCTCCTCCGGCGAGAGCTTCTCCTCCGGCTTCTGAAGCCACCATCTCTTCGACTGGTCTCGTTTGGCGGTCTTGCGAACGCACCCGAAGAGGAGATACCAGTCTGAGAGTTCCCTTATGCCGTTGGCCGGATCGTCGTAGAGCTCGCGGTAGGGATGCAGAATGATCCTCTGCCCATTGTCCTCGTATGACGACACCCACACGGCGGGTCGCTTGCATCTGTGACGGCCATCCAAGGCTCTTTGCGGAGCCGGGATGAAGCGCCGCGCCGCTGAGACGATGACGCGGTCAGGGAAGTCGGCCGACAGCCGGAGCCTCCTCTGGTGCCACGCACGCCTGATCGATGGAGGGACAGCAGGCGTCATACAAGCACCGCCTTTCCCTTGAATATCCTGCAGGAACGCTCGACTACCTCGTCGCGCAGAACCTTCACCCCTGAGCCGTGGCGCAGAACCGTACGCTCACGAACCCGTATCGTCTTGTACTCGTCCTTCTTGCCGACGAAGTTCAGCTTCGCCGCAAGTTCGTACATGGGCCACGTCATGCCGCCACCTCCTTTGCCGCCTGGAGGATGTCGACAATGCCGCCTGTTCTTTCTTCTGTAACCATTTTGCCTGTTCTTCCCCGGATTTTCCGGTGGCTTTCGAGGCGTCGCCAACACTGTGTCGGAGAACTATGGTCCTCCTCGAAAGTTGGCTATATGGTTTCAGTAAAAGATGTGTAAAGACAATTGCAAAAATTGCAAAAGCGGATTGCCTCAATATGCAAAAAAGCGCGTAGCCAAAGGGCTACGCGCGTCATTCCATGTGTAAAGCGTTACACGTCAGAACAGCGGATTGCGTGAATGTGTTTTACAGTAATGTTCCCGGTAGAGTTCGTTTGGGATTATTCGCCAGTAGAACAAGCCGTCGTTGCGGCGCTCTATCTGGAGTTGCTCGTCGCGGAACCGCGTGTAGGGCTTTCGCTGGAATACTCCTCGCCAGTTCTCTCCCTTTGGCGGTCTCACCCAACCTTCGCTCTTTTTCTTTCCTGCCGCCGCAATGAGGGTCTTGATGACTTTTGCGGCGGATGGCTTGAGGTTGATGTATGGTTCCGTAGCGCATCCTGGGACAACCTGCTCGTCGACGGCGATGGTTTTGTAGTCCCTTGTCATTGCGAACCGATACGCCCTGAGGGGCAGCGCGGCGATATCTACTGTCGTGGGCTGAATGTCGGTTTTGACGGTCGCTGCCCTGGGCTTCTTCGGCTTTATGCATCTTCTCGGTGCGTCTGCAATGTTCAGCGTGGCAAGTAGTTCTTTCAATGTCTTCACGTCTAGAACGTGCGGCTGGTCATCCACGCCGACGAACTTCGGGAACAGAAGCCAGCAGGACTCCGATGAAAGGTCGCGCACGATTTTCGTCGGGACTGGCCGCATGCTTTTTGCGTATGCGATCAGATTGGTCCTTATGGCGTACCACAGCTCGGCGACTTCTGCCGAGTCGCAGCGCGCAACTGCATAGTCTGACGAAGCCTGACCTTTCCACAACTCCCTGACAAATTTCGCGTATTGTGGTTGGGTGAACAGGAATTCGCCTTTCTGCGAGTTGCTGCAGGCGGCATCCACGACGGCTGCAAGGCTTTTCAACGCCGGCAGCAACTTGTTTTCACGCTTGCCGCAACGCGTGCTTCCATCTATGGAACGTTCAGCCGCCATCAAGGACACTGCCTCGACCATCGCATCCGCCATTGCGTCCAATATCGGGCGGCTCTCGCGGAGCGTCCATCTCCCATCCGCCCTCTTGTAGCAGCTAAGTGCCTTGAGCCAAAGGTCTTTTGCACAGGAGCCCCTTTGGACTGCCGCCTCGGCTCCCTTTTCGAGGTATACCAGCGTGGACTTCCTCGCTCGCTCAATGCTGGCTCCAAGCCGGTGCGGTCCGTGATGGCATGTCACGAAGACGCGTTCCCCGTTCGGGAGGGTCTGTTCCATTGTGTCGTTGCGCCAGTCAGGCTTGTCGTCTATGTGGTAGTCGCAGGTGTCGTCGTCGAATGACAGTATCTCGGGGACGGCTCTTTCCCATTGCTGCGCAATGCCGTTCGAGACAGGCGTTCCGCCTCTTTCCAGTTCGGCGGCGGCATCTTCAAGTGTGCTCGATATCAAGTCTATGAAGAACGGCCAGGGCTCGGACTCTTCGGCATCGGTCTTGTGCCTGTCGGCGCAGAAGACGCTCAGTTCCACAAGACTTCGGATGCGCGACAGCTTCTCGGATTCGTTACGCGCATCCTTCTCCTTCAGCATGAGCGTCGCTGCGTCGTTGCGGTCGAGGATGCACTCCGCCGGCACGTCCGTTATGTAGCGGCTTCCTCTCTCAAGGCAGAATCCGCTGGCGGTGCGCTTGCCGTCCGAGGACGAGAGGACTTCTGCGTTCTGCAGGAAGCGCGGGCAGGTGTCTATGTCACAGGCCGTGCCGTGGCGAGGGCAGAGGACGAAAACGTCAGACTTCTCCATTGCGCTCCTTTTCTGTAAGGAATGCATACGCCTGGTCGCTGAGACCGTCCAGCTTCCAGCGGGCGCGGAGGCTCAAAGCCTTCATCCTCAGCTCGCGGTCGTTCTTGTGCTTGTTTTCGAGGCGTGGCGTGCATCCACCGGGCTTAATCGGGAACGTGACCTCGGCGAAGTCGGAAGTCTCGCCGATGCAGTCGTTGTTTTCGTCGTAGCTGTGGGGATGCAGGCGCGCCTTCAGCTCGACACGGAGGACAGTCCAGTCCTTGGGGTCGAAGCGTTCCTTGAGCTGTTTCGCGATCTGGTCGTGGATCGGCAGGGCGTCCGAGCCTTTGAAGACGGTCGGCGTGTACTCGCCCTCGCCATCTGGCTTCAGCTTGAAATCCTCGCTGGCCGGGTTGTCGGCGACCTGAATCTCCATTTCGGAAATCCACACCTTTTCGCCTGCCTTCCTGCTGCTTTCGGGCAGGGTTATCTGCTCCGCGAAACGGTCTGGGTACTTGAACAGCGGAAGCCGGTGTTCGCAGTGCCGGCGCTTTTGCTTCTCGACCTCCGACCCGAGGACGTACTTCAGGAACAGGTCGAGTATGTGTTCGGGATCGCCGGACTTGGTCTCCGATATCCAAGCCTTGTCCCTGGCGTAGAAATGGCGGATCTCAAACCCCGTCATGTTCGTGTCTACGCCTATGACCGCCTGGTCTCCCTGCACCTTCAGGACGTCCCTCTCCGGCGGGGATGTGTTCACGTAGTACCGCACGTACCCCTCGGTGGTTACCGACGGTATGACGAACGCAATGTAGTTCTTGTGCTGGTGGGTCGTGCGGATGTACTTCTCCAGTTCGTCGCGGAACGTCTGGAGGCCTCTGGACATCTGGGCTCTGTCGAACGAGGGCGGAGTGATGTTCTTGTGTATGAACGTTCCCTGCTCGACCTTCGAGGCGGCGATTCGGAGCGTTTCCCACAGCTTATTGGCGTCCTCCCGTTCGTTCCCCTCGCCAGACTTGGTGCGGATCGCGACGAACGCGGCCATCATCGCAAGCGGGCGGCGCTTGTCGAACATCTTTGCGTATTGAAGCGAATTGTACACCTTCTTCAGCGCATAGTGGTGGTCGAGGAAGTCGGTGATGGTCCTGTAGTTCGTGTTGTCGCTGTTGACCGCCGCTATCGTGTTCAGGGTGCGGAAGAGCGCGCCGTGTTCCTGTGGGTTTTCGTCGGCGAATTTGTCTAGCCGCGCGAACAGTATCTCCGCTCGCTCCCGTGCGTTCCGTCCGAGGTCCATTTCGGACACCTTGAGGCTCGGCGCATAGGCATCGAACAGCTCGACGGCCATTTCGCGCGAGTTGAGGAGCATTATCATCTGAACCAGACCGCCAGTCATATCGACCTCCTTCCGATTGTATTCATGCCGTTCCCTCCCTTCAGATTGCCGAGGGGTCTAGCAGGAAGTCGTAGACGCTGATGTTGAGGACGCCGCTTTCGTCGAACCACCTGCGTCCTACGTCCTTCCTGACGACGACCTTCCTGAAGCTGTCGCCGGTGAAGGAGAACGGCTTTAGCTCCGCAAGTCGCTTCTCCTCCGTCTGGATGGCGTATGCGGACTGGATGTACACACGTTCGCCCGACCGGTTCACGACGAAGTCTATCTCGCGCACCTTGCGCACCGTCTTGCCCTGCGAGTCCTTTTCGTATGAGGTCACGACACCGACGTCCACGGAGTACCCGCGCCGCACGAGTTCGTTGTAGATGATGTTCTCCATTATGTGCGTCTCCTCCTGCTGCCGGAAGCCGCACCTCGCGTTCCGAAGCCCCACGTCCTCGCAGTAGTATTTCTGCGGGTAGTCGAAGTACGTGTGGCCCTTGATGTCGTACCGCTTCGCCTCTGAGAACAGGAACGCGTCCTCAAGGTGACCGATGTACGCCGCGACGGTCTTGACGGTCGCTGACGAGCCCTGTTCGGACGCAAGGGACGTGGCGATGTTGTTCGCGTTCGTGAGCGAGCCGACGGAGGAGCAGAGGAAGTCAAGGATGCGTGACATGACGTCCGGGCGGTCGACGCGCTTGCGCTCCACTATGTCCCTGAGATAGACCTCGTCGAACAGCCTCTTGAGGTATTCCTCGCGGCTGGCGTCGTCGGGGCGCGAGAGCGCGAACGGCATGCCGCCGAAGCGCATGTAGTCGTCCAGCGCGTCGCGCTTGTCAACCGACACCGCCGAGAGATATTCGGCGAAGGAGAGCGGATGGACGCGTATCTCGTCGCCGCGCCCGCGAAACTCGGTCTTGATGTCGGACGACAGCATCTTCGAGTTGGAGCCCGTCACGTACACGTCCAGGTTCTCCATGTGGAGAAATCCGTTCAGCGCGTCGTAGAACGTTATCTTCTCCCCGTCGGGGGAGTGCGGGTTGGGCACCTTGTCCGACATCTGGATTTCGTCTATGAACAGATACCTTCTGCCGGACGCCCCGCTCATCCATGAATCCACATACGCGGAAAGCTCCAGCGGATTCCTGTACTTCGCGGCGTTTATGTCGTCGAGCTCTATCGTCAGGATGTCCTCCGGCAGCACTCCGTTGTCCAGCAGATGGCGGCGGAACAGGGTCTTGAGCAGATACGATTTCCCGCACCGTCTTATCCCGGTGATGACCTTGACCTGCCCGTTCCACATGAGCGAGACGAGTTTGTCGAGGTAGAAGTCGCGTTTGATCTCCATTGAAATTCTCCCGGTTTGCTTCCTTTTACACAAAAGTTTGGAGATATTATACCATTTTCGCACCCTATCTGTCAATGGGGCGATGGAAACTTGGCGCGTTTTACACAAAAGTTTGGAAAATAATGTCTCCGTATCTTTGTCGCGCCGAAGATGCTCATGTTTACCGTATAGGATAGTAGCCACCGAAAGTGGCGGAAAGGAATCGGCACATGAACCAGTGCGCTTTTTTCGCGGATATACCCGCAGACGAATACCACCAGGCGGCGAGGGACGGGAAGTTCCTCTCCAGCCATCTGCTTGGCGATTTCAGGAAGTCGCCTCTTCTCTACAAGAAGAAGATGAACGGCGAGATCGAGCCGACGGAGTCGGCGGCGCTTGCAGTCGGACGCGCCGTCCATACCCTTGTTTTGGAAGGACGCTCGAAGTTCGACGAGGAGTTCATGGTGAGCGACGGGCCGGTCAATCCGAAGACCGGCGAGCCGTTCGGGAAGCTCACGAAGGCGTACAAGGAATGGGCGGCGGCACAGACGAAGGACGTCGTGAGCGGTCCCGACTTCGCATTCATGTCGAAGCTCCGCGAGAGCGTCTGGGCACATCCAGTCGCCCGCGAACTGCTGGACGACGGCATTGCGGAACAGACAGTTCGCACACATTACTGCGACGAGCCGTGCCAGATACGTATGGACTGGTTCCGCGCAGACTACGACGGACGCCCGGTCATCTGCGACCTCAAGACCTGCGAGACGCTCGACTACTTCGAGGGCGACGCGCGGCGTTTCGGCTATCCGCAGCAGATGGCGTTCTACCGCGAGGTCTTGCGCTCCGCCAGCGACGGCGAGGTTGTCGCCGACTGTTATTTGATTGCGGTCGAGAAGCGCGAACCTATGCGTTGCGGAGTGTGGAAGCTCACCGACGGCATCCTTGAGACGTGCGCCCTTGAGAACGAGCGGGCGATTGCGGAACTCCGCAAGTGCCGACGCGAGAATCTCTGGCCTACGCGCACGGAGGATATGCGCATTCTCGACGTGTAGCCTCCATCAACCATCCACGACTCAATTTGGCGGGCGGTGCATTGCCGTCCGCCTTTTTCATACACCCGAAAAAAAGGAACAACAGATGAACCTGCTGGAGACGATAACGACGGGCAAGGCGCAGCAGCCTCCCCGCATCATGATATACGGCAGCGAGGGAGTTGGCAAGTCCACCTTCGCCGCCTCCGCGCCGAAGCCGATCTTTGTGCAGACCGAAGATGGTTTGAGCGAGATTGACTGTGCGAAGTTCCCGCTCTGCACCTCATACGCAGAGGTAGTGGAGCAGCTGAAGGCAATCCGCGACGGCGAACACGACTACGCGACGCTGTGCATCGACTCGCTCGACTGGCTTGAGCGTCTCATCTGGGACCGCGTGTGCGCCGACTACGGCGTCAAGTCCATCGAAAAGGCCGACGGCGGCTACGGCAAGGGCTACACCTACGCGCTCACCTACTGGCGCGAGATCGTGAAGCTCCTGAACGAGATCCGCGCCAGGAAGCAGATGGCGGTCATCCTCGTCGCTCACGCGAAGGTCGAGCGCTTCGAGGACCCGGAGCATCCCGCCTACGACCGCTACCAGCCGCGCCTCCACAAGTCGGCGAACTCGCTGGTGTGCGAGTGGGCGGACGCGGTGCTGTTCGCCACGCGCAGAATGCGTGTGGACTCGACGACCGGCAAGGCCGCGCCTGTAGGTGCTGACGGCGGCGAGCGCATCATCCGCACGAACGGATCGCCCGCCTGCAACGCGAAGAACCGCTACTCGCTTCCGAGCGAGATGGCACTCTCGTGGCAGGCCTTCATGGACGGCATGAAGGCGGGATCAAAGATGTAACGCAACAATCTGACTTTGAAAACGGGGAATCCGTGCCTTGTGGCGCGGGTTCCCTTTTTTCATGCTCAAACGAAAACAGGAAAGGAGCCTATCATGGCACAACTGAAGTTCAATGCGGCCGAAGTCGACACTACCTCCCGCGATGCAATCCCCTCCGGCACCTACGAGGCGGTCGTGACCGACTCGGAGACGAGGGCCACGAAGTCGGGCACCGGCATCGGAATCAACCTCACTTTCGAGATCCTCTCGGAGGGTCCGGCCAAGGGACGCAAGGTGTTCGCGTGGATCAACTACGAGAACGCCAGCGCGAAGGCGCAGCAGATCGGGCGCGAGGAGCTGGCAAGCCTCTGCAAGGCGGTCGGCGTGACCGAGCTGGACGACACCGTTCAGCTCCACAACCTCCCGCTCCTCATCACGGTCGGCCTCGACAGGAACGACCCAACGAAGAACGTCATCAAGGCGTACAAGGCGAAGGCAGCGCAGACGGCCCAGCCCGCGCAGAAGTCGCCGCAGGCGGCGGGAGCCGCGCCGTGGGCGCGGTAGAGTTCGACCTCCCCTGGCCGCCCAGCGTAAACCGATACTACCGCCACGTCGGGCATTGCGTCCTCATAAGCCGCGAGGGTCGCAAGTACCGACGGATGGCGGTGAGCCGCCTCGGAGGGCTTTTCGAGAAGTTCTCCGGGGTGGTCGCGTTGTCCATCGACTGCTATCCGCCTGATCGACGGAGACGCGACATAGACAACATTCTGAAGTGCCTTCTGGACTCGCTCGTGAACGCGGGTGTGCTGGAGGACGACTCACTCGTCAAGCGTCTCCACATGGAGATGCTGGGACCCATCGAAGGAGGACTCGTCCATGTACGACTTGAGACCTTACCAGAGCGACGCGGTCAAGGCCGTGTACGACCACCTTCGTGACAAGGACACGAACCCGTGCGTCGTGATCCCGACGGCAGGCGGCAAGTCTCTCTGCATAGCCGAGGTCGCCAAGGACGCGGTCGTGAAATGGCATGGACGCGTTCTCATCCTCGCCCACGTCAAGGAACTCGTCGAGCAGAACGCAGGGAAGATAAAGGCCATCCAGCCAGACCTTCCCGTCGGCGTCTACTCCGCAGGACTGGAGTCGAGAGACGTTGAGCAACCCGTCATCGTTGCCGGCATCCAGTCCATCTACAACAAGGCCGACCTCTTCAAGCCGTTCGACCTTGTCATGATAGACGAGTGCCATCTCATACCGCCGGACGGCGAAGGACGCTACCAGACGTTCCTGAACGCCGCAAAGGAGGGAAATCCGAATGTCCGCCTCGTCGGTTGGACGGCAACGCCCTACAGGACGCAGGGCGGGCTTATCTGCAAGCCGGAGAACCTCCTGAACGAGGTGTGCTACGAGATCGGCGTCAAGGAACTCATCAACCGTGGCTACATCTCGAACATCACCGCGAGGGCGGGCAAGGTCAAGGCCGACACCGAGGGCTTGCACATCCGAGCGGGCGAGTTCGTCGCCGAGGACGTGGAGAAGCTGATGGGCGAGGATCGTCTTGTGATGTCCGCCTGCCAGGAGATCGTGGAACTCACGAGGGAGAGGCAGGCTTGCCTCATCTTCTGCACCTCAATCGCTCACTGCAAGAAGGTTGCGGCGCAGATTGCGAAGTTCTCCGGCGAGGAGTGTGCAATCGTCACGGGCGACACGCCCGACCTCGAACGCGAGGAGACGATCCGTCGGCTTCGCGGCGAGACGGTGAAAGCCGACCTCTTCGCGGACAAGCCGCCGCTCAAGTACTGCTGCAATGTATCCGTGTTGACGACCGGGACGGACATTCCGCGCCTCGACACGATTGCGCTTTTGCGCCCGACGAACAGCCCAGGGCTTCTGGTGCAGATGGTCGGGCGCGGCTTCCGATTGTCGCCCGAGACCGGCAAGACCGAGTGCCTTGTGTTGGACTACGGGCGTAATATCGAGCGGCACGGTCCGATCGACATGATCAAGGTCAAGGAACCCGGCAAGGGCGGAGGCGGGCCGCTCGCCAAGGAGTGCCCGAATTGCCGCACAATCGTGAACCTTCCCGTCATGCTTTGCCCGACGTGCGGCTACCAATGGCCGCGCAAGGAGCCTGAGCGCAAGGCGCACGAGGCGACCGCTGCGAAGGCGGCGATTCTGTCGGGCGAGGTTACGATTGAGAAGTTCCCGGTCAAGCACGCGATCTACCAGGTGTGGGAGAAGCGCGGCGCGCCTCCCGGCTCGCCGAAGACGGTCCGTGTGACGTATGACATCGACTACCTCACTCACTACTCGGAATGGCTCTGCCCGGAACACACCGGCTACGCCCGCAGGAAGTTCGAGAAATGGTGGCGCGAGCACGCGCATCCCGACTGCCCGATGCCGCGCACTGCGGAGGAGGTCTGCGAGTATGAGTTCGCGGGAATGCTCCGCGAGGTCAAGGAGATAACCGTCCGATTCGTCTCCGGGCAGAAATACCCCGAGGTGACGGGCTGCGAACTCGGCGACTACGCCATCGACAGGCGTCTCGCCGAGTCAAACGAAAATAGAGAGGAGCTGTCCGATGAAGACTGGGATGACATTCCGTTCTGACGACGAATACTGGGCTTGGCTGGACAGGCAGATCCGCTGGCGCGAGAAAATGTACAAGGCGGCGAGGTACGCCGCCCTGTTCGCGTTCGGAACCCTACTTGTGTTCGCCATGCTGTACTTCGGCGTCCGCAACATGGGCGAGAGGCACTACGACCCGTGGCAGAACGCAATCCACAACGTCCGCTCACAGAGCGGATGACATAACCACACAAAAAAGTAAAGGAGGCCGCATGGCTACAATACCCGTCGCAACGGCAATGGCGTATCTTGCCGCAGGCCTCTCGTGCCTTCCCGCAGCAAAGGCGAAGAAACGTCCCTCGATAGGCGGCTGGAAAACATGGCAGACACGGCTCCCGACGAGGGTCGAGGTCAAGGCGTGGTTTTCCAACCCGCATGACGCGATATGTGTGGTTTCGGGGAATGTCTCCGGGAATCTGGAGTGCATGGACTTCGACCAGCACGGCGAGCTCTTCGCCGCGTGGATGGACAAGATAGACACGGAACTCCTGGCGAAACTCGTCATCGAGCAGACCCCGAGCGGCGGCTACCATGTGTTCTACCGCTCGGACGAGCCGGTGGACGGCAACCTGAAGCTGGCACGCGGCATCCGCGACGGCAAGGAGAAGACGCTTATCGAGACCCGTGGCGAGGGAGGCCTCTTCCTCTGCGCTCCCACCGAGGGCTACACGCTCCAGCAAGGCGACTTCGCCAATCTCGCGGTTATACCGCCCGATGCGCGGAAAGCCCTCCTGGACGCCGCACGTTCGCTCGACGAACTCCCTGCGGCAAACTGCCCGCCCGTCCCCGCCGGAGGCGAGACGGGCGGTTTTCGCGCGGTTTGCGGCGAAGCCCGCGACAACGACCGCTGGGAGCAGTTTCCCGGCGACGACTACAACGAACGCGGCGACTTCCGCGCCCTCTTGAAATACTACGGCTGGCAGTACGTCCGCACACGGCCAGACCGGAACGAAGACTGGACACGCCCCGGCAAAGACCCGAAAAGCGGCATATCCGCAACGCTCAAGGACGGGTGCTTCTATGTGTTTTCGTCGAACGCCGCCCCGTTCGAGCCGCAGATAAAGTACAGCCCGTTCGCCATCTACGCGACGCTCTGCCACCACGGCGACTTCACCGCCGCCGCAGGCGACCTCGCCAAACAAGGCTTCGGCAAGGCGCGCTACGTCGCAAACGAGGTGACCTTCAACCTGAACGGCGAGAAAGTCACCGTGGCGATGCCGGAGAACCCCGCCATGAGGAAGAAGCGGCGCACACTGGAGGAGCTGGACGAGGAGTTCCCCGAACTCCACAAACCGCTGATACACGGACTTCTGAGGGAAGGAGAGACTATGAACGTAATCGCCGCGCCGAAGACGGGCAAGAGCTGGCTCGTCATGAACCTCGCCCTTGCCATCGCGCTCGGCAGGGACTGGATGGGCTTCCCCTGCGAACAGGGCAAGGTTCTCATCATCGACAACGAGCTGCATCCGAACACGACCGCATACCGCTTCCGCTCAATGCTCGCGAAACTGGGCATCCCCCGCAGCGCGGTAAACCCGTTCCTGCACATCGAGAACCAGCGAGGGATGCTTGAAACGATCCAGAGCCTCTCGGCGCAGATAGAGGAGCTGAGGAAGGAGGACTACAAGCTCATCATCATCGACGCGTTCTACCGCGCTGTGCCGCAGGGCACGAACGAGAACGACAACGGCTCGATAACCGCCCTCTACAACCTCCTCGACCGCTACGCGGGCACCCTGAACAGCGCCTTCGCCCTCATCCACCACACGTCCAAGGGGAATCAGTCGCAGAAGTCGGTGACGGACGTGGGAGCTGGCGCGGGAGCGCAGTCCCGCGCCGCCGACACGCACCTCGTCCTCCGCCCACACAAGGAAAAAGGCGTCATTGCGGTCGACTGCGCTGTCAGGTCGTTCGCCCCGATCCGCCCGTTCTGCCTGCGGTTCGACTGGCCCGTCTGGTATCGGGACGACGACCTCAACCCGGAGGATCTGGAGGGCAAGGCGGAGGCGAGGCCGCACCGCAAGACCGCCGAGGAGATTGTGGACGAGATCGAGGCACTCGCCCTGAAGCTGCCGGAGCTTGTGGAGCCTGACAATCTGCGGCCGACGAAGTTGTTTGTGGTCGAGATCATGAAGCGCTACGGCTGTTCGAGGGATACGGCGAGAGACGCTCTGAGCCGCGCCCTCGCGGATGGAACATTGCTTGCGGAGCGCCGGAAGAACATGCCCGTCGCCCTGCGCGGGGCGAAGTTCGTTGTCACGCCGGAACTATCCGAGTCGGATTGCATGGAGGAGGTGGATGATGGTAGCGCGGAGTGAAAATAACGCCGCACGACCATACCAAAACCAGGTCGCGCGAGGTCGCGCGGAATCACGCCGCGCGACCTGCAAAAAAATCATCCGAAAGGCCCCCGGCAGAGGTCGGGAACGGGGGCTTGGTAGGTAGCGCGGCGGGGGCTTACTACGTAAAAGCCCCGCCGCACGACCTACAGCCCCCGTCCCTCGTCCGCCCTCTGCATACGGCCAGACGGACGGGAAAAACGACAAATCCCCGCGCGACCTGCCGCGCGACCTGAAACACCAAAACGAAAGGAACCCAGACATGGAAATCCCAAGACCCAAATCCCTGCGCGAACTCGTCAGCGAAAACCGCGACAGCCGCAAGTCCGTCGTTGACGGACTTCTCCGCCCAGGCGAAACCCTGAACATAATCGCGCCTCCCGGAACGGGCAAGAGCAGACTCGCCCTCGCACTTGCCGTCTCCGTCGCTGCGGGCATCCCCTGGATAGGACGCCGTTGCGAACGGGGCAAAGTCCTCGTCGTAAGCACAGACCTGTCGGAGAGAATGCTCACGGAGCGGATGAGCCGCGAACTTGAAAGGCTCCGTCCCGGCGACAGGGAAGCCGCCCTCGCAAACATCGACCTCCTCGACATGAGCCGTGCGGAAAGGCTGTCCGCACCTATCGAACGTTGCCTCAATCTTGCGGATGCCAAGGGCTATAGCCTCATCGTCGTGGATTCCCTCAACGGCCTGACGGCGGACGAGGCCGGGACTGAACGACGCGGCGAGGCGTTGGCAGTCCACGACGCAATCGACGAGTTCGCGGCGGAAAAGAACAGCGCGTTCGTTCTCGTCCAGCACAAGACAACGGAAAGAACTGCTGACATCATCGACGACCTCGCCTCTGCGTGGACTGCGATTGCCGCCGACAGCAACCTCGTCCTTCTGCCCGCTACAGGCAATGACGAATGCAGGTTTTGCGTGACGACGCGTTCTTTCGACGATGCGCCTCTTCAGACGCTCCGCCGCGCCCTCTGGCGGATGCTGCGGGCCAAGTAGTAAAAGCGCCGGCCGCCTCGGGAAACGAAAACCGTTGGGGGAAAGGCCCCAAAAGCACCCGAGGCGGCCGACGCGGGACAGTATGCCATAACCGGCGAGGAGAAGTCAACGGCCAAAAGCGAGAGAAAATCCCCACTGGGCGGCGGGATTCGACTCGCCTGGGGCGGGTGGGACGTTATGTCCCACCGAGGCCACGGTTCCTCCCTGAACCCCCTCAAAAGGCAGGGCGCGGGAAGGAGCCAGGCTCCAGGGCAGACTTTCTTTCACTGACGTAATTTTTCAAGGAGGCCATAAATGCCAACAAAACAAAGGGAATTGACCTATGCGACTGTATGTAGCGGGATCGAGTGCATGAGCGCGGCGGTTGCGCCGCTGGGCGGGTGGAAACCGGTGTTCTTCAGCGAGATCGAGCCGTTCCCGTGTTCGCTACTAGCGCACCGCTACCCCACCGTCCCCAACCTCGGGGACATGACGAAAATCAGGGCCGAGATAATCGGCGACGAGAAATGGAGGATCACGAATGGAACAGATGTCATTGAACTTGCCGGGCGTCTCGATGTCCTCGCCGGCGGGACGCCGTGCCAGGACGTCTCGGTCGCGGGAAAGAGGAAAGGCATGGCGGAAGGCAGCGGCACCCGCAGCTCCCTTGCCTTCCACTTTGCGCGACTTTGTCGTGAGCTACAACCTCGATGGGTCGTATGGGAGAACGTGCCGGGAGTTCTCACCAGCAACGGAGGGCGCGACTTCGCGCACTTCGTCCGCTCGATTGGGGAATGCGGGTATTCTCTTGCCTACAGGACTCTGGACGCTCAATGGGTGCGAGTGGACGGGCTGCCCAGAGCGGTTCCGCAGCGGCGACGCAGGGTTTGGCTCGTCTGTATGCGGACTGTCGGACATACTGGAGACGGTTGGCGAGCACCTGCGGAAATACTGTTTGAGCCTCAAGGCGTGCGCGGGGATACTCCGCCGCGCCGCGTCACGGGGCAAGGATTTACCCGCCCGCCTAAAGACGGCTCTCGTTGCGCAGATAGCCCGCTTCCGACGAACTCAAACGGCGGCGACGTGATGCCCGCCCTGACCGCCCGCGACCTTGAGGCAAGACTGACGGGGCAGGCGGAAAAGAGCGGCGGCTACGTCGTCCAGCC
>DGVK01000195.1 GCA_002395905.1 Verrucomicrobia bacterium UBA4286
ATTGGCAATTGGCAACATTTGCACACTGGCAACATTCAACACATTCAACGCGCGGCTTGCCTGCGCAGGGCGGGCTTTGGTATACTACTTCCCCGTCATGCACTGCACATCACCGCTCTCCTCTTCCACCGCTCTCGCCGCCGCCGTCTTTGCGGCCCTCTTTGCGGCCGCCCTGCCGTGCGCCGGCGACGCGCCGGTGCACGGCGGAACCAGGCCGCGCTTCGCCATCGTCGCCTCGCCCGAGACGCTCGCCCTTCCCGGCTGGCGCGCCGCGGCGGACGCGCTCGCCGCCAAGCACTCCGCCGAAACCGAAACCGAGACTTTCGCCGCCGTCCCGACGAACTCCACCGGCCGCCTTCGCGCCTTCCGCCCGCGCTACGCCGCCTTTCTCATGCGCCCGGACGAATTCGATCACGAAACGCTCGTCGCCTTGAAGCGCATGATGCGCACAATCGACGACGACCCCTTCGACGACGCGATATGGGGAATCGTCACCGGCCCGGACCATTCGACCGCTCTGCGCATAGCGTCGTCCTCGTCGCCGCGCGTGGTGCGGTCGGTCCTGGCGACGACGGGCGTGGACGAAAACGTCGCGACCGGAGAGGTCGCCGTGATTTCAGACGCTTTCCCGAAAGGCCGCTGGTGGAGGAAGGACGCCGCCGGCGCGGTCGCCCGCCATTCCGAGACGGGAAGCCTCGCGCACGTCTTCGCCGACGCATGGTGAACCATCGACCCCGAACTTGTCGTCACAAGCTCCCACGCGACCGAGCGCAACCTTGAAATGCCCTTCTCCCGCGGCAACATCATCGCACGTGACGGCGTTTTCGCCGCGACCCCGCAGGTCGAGTGGA
This sequence comes from Verrucomicrobia bacterium UBA4286, assembly GCA_002395905.1. Taxonomy (GTDB): domain Bacteria; phylum Verrucomicrobiota; class Kiritimatiellia; order RFP12; family UBA1067; genus UBA1067. The sequence continues at coordinate 852 of DGVK01000195.1, forward strand.
ACGGCGCAGCCGCGCCGTTGGCCCAGCCTCGCGCCGAAAAGGTGTGGATCGCGCCGGGAAACTGTCTCATAGCCAACCACGTCGATTCACAGGACATGGTTATGACCGCGCTCTCTTTCGGCCGCGTAAACCAGTTCGTCGGCTATACTGTGCCTACGTGGTTCGGCTTCGCGGGCTGGACCGCATGGCGGTATTTCGGCGCAATGGGCCATTCGCTCTCCGAAAGTCATTACGCCGCCTGCCAGTGGCTTGAACTCAGGCTCATGCGCGGCGACTTCGCGGACGAGCGCGAAAAAGAGGGACTCCTCTGGGACCGCGACGCGACGGTCTTTTACGGCGACCCTGTGCAGCGCGTCTACACCGCGAGCGCCGAGACGCCTCCGCCGGAAGCCGCCCACGCGCCGCCCCGCCTCGTCGTCTTCCCGTCGGCGTCAGACAAACGCCGCCTCGCGGACGCCACCGGCGGATGGCGAATATTCGAAGCGGACGACTTCGCGCTCATCTTCAAGCCCGATTCCAAGCCCGATCGGTGAGGGTCGGCACCCCGCCGTAAGCATGAAAAAGCCCCGCCGTGAACCGCAATCGGGGGTTCTGGGCGGGGCCTGCTGCGCGGCTTGACTGCGCGTCACTTGACTATGATCAAAAGCCCTTTGTCGCAACCGAACTTGAGCGACTTGCCGTCGGTTGAAAGGCGAACCTTCCAGCTGTCCGGCACTGTGGCGGTCGTTCCGTCGCTGTTCGTGAACTTTACGGACGGCAGATTTGAAACCGAAATAGCGTTGCTGGATTTCAGCACTGCGGCGCGGCCCGCGTCCTTGTAGTCATCAAGATTATCGGCGTCCGTAATCTCGAGCACCGCGCCGTCAGCAATAGTCAGGTTGCCGCCAAACGTCGCCGCGCGCCCTTCGAAGATGTCGGCGCACTTCACCTTGATCACGCCCGTCACCGTCACGTTTCCGTTCGTGACGCTGCCAGAGCCTTCAAACGTCGAAGCCGTGAGATTGCCCTTGTTGTTGAGGTTGAGCGTCGCGCCGCTCGCCACGCTCACAGGCACGGCGACGCTCGGGACGACTCCCAGCGCGAGATCGCCTTCCTCGACTTTGTAACCGCCGTCGATGGTGCTGTCCGCCGAGTTCAGGATAAGCCCCGGCTTGCCGCGCTTCACGAGCGGCCCGCACTTCCCGTCATTGCTGGTAAGCGTGATGCCGCACTCGTAGCGCGTCGTTCCGGCGGGGCTTTCCAGATATGCCTTGGCGTTGTCGGAATAGTTGCATCCACGCGAAGTAATGACGGCCTTCGTGAGTTTCTTCGCGCCGAAGTCAAACTCCGCGTACGCGCTCGCGCCCCAGCCCGTCGCGTCCTCGATCACGATGCGGCCGATGCCGATGTAGCTCTTGCTCGCAACATCGGCGGGAAGCGTGATGCTTTCCACGCCTTTTCCCGTCGGCTTGTCGAAATGGAACGTCAAAGTAGTCGCATCGGCGCCGCTCGAATTCTTCGTGGCATTCTCCGTCGTGTCAACAATAAAGCCGTTCTTCCAGACGACGAAGTGGTCGGGGTTGCGCTTGGTGTCGCTGACGCTTCCTGTCAAACCCCAGGAGAATGTCGGCGCGAGAATTCCGCCGTCGGCGTTGACGACCGAGAGCGTCTTGGCGTTGGCATTTTCATACTTCTTGAAGCGGTTGACCTTTAACTTCGCGCCGCTGGCGAGATTGAGGATATTTGTCGACGGCGCGGTGCTTGCCCCGCCCAGCACAAGTCCGCTCGTGCGGAACTCCGTCCCTTCGCCGCTTATCGTCACTTCCGCCACGCCGTTCGTGGAGCCGATTCCCACGCGGAAGTTCTGGTCGCCCTTGGAGTTCGCATGCGAGAAATCGTTCGTGCCGCCCGTCTGCACAAAGAGCGCGTTTCCTCCGCGACCGATGATGATAGCCGATCCGTCGCTCGCTGGCGGGCGATACGACTCGAAGTATCCGCCCGTCTGCCGGACAGCGCCGAAGCTGCCCACCTTCTCGGCTACGTAAACGAGATTGCTGGTAAACAGTTTGCCGCCCTCCAGCGTGTAATACGCCCTGTGCCCAGGAGTTTCGCCGATGCGCGCGTTGTCGCCAGACCCCACGCCAATCACGCCTCCCGTCTGCCGCAGCTGCGCCTTCTCGCCCGATGCTGCAGTTCCGCCGTTGGCGACGCGCAGCATTCTGAGGTACGTTCTCCCCGCCTCATGCGTGGTCGTGGTGCTTCCCCTCAGCGCCAATTTCATGTCGCGCCTGGAATCCTCGCCGCTCAAGTAAAGATTACCTGTTCCCTGAACATAGGTCGTCCCCGACGATATCGACACGTCGCCGTTGAACCAGACGCTCCCCTTGCCGCTCACGATCAACCCCATGCCGGTGTCGCTTGTGATGGGGCCGTCCACCGACATCGTGCGGGCGTTGTTGTTGTATTCGCTGGTGAGAGTTGCCTGTCCGTCTTTCGGTCCGGCCAGATGCAGCGGCCCGATGTGGTTGTATTTTTGCTCCGAGCCGCTCTGCGCCTGAATGTTGCGCCCGCTGTAGAGCTTGATCGGACCTTTGATTGTGTCGGTTGAATTGACGGACCATAGACCGATAAAGCATTTGTCGTCGATATTTGTCACTACAACCGTCACGTTATTATCGATGTCAGGCGACCCCTGCATGGTCAGCAATCCATAAACGTTGTTCACCTCGCCCGGCGCACCGGTCGATTTGATGTGGTTGTAGACCATCCAGTTGCCCGCGCCGATGCGAGTAAGCGTATGGCCTTTGAGGTCGAGTATCTTGCCGTCGGCCATTCCCCAGCGCGCGGAGACGTCGATCGTCGCGTCGTCCGAAAGAGTCAGGCGGTTGAGCAGGTTGTCGGCATAGGCGCTGCCGGTGTTGGTGTAGCGCAACGCGCCGTTATTGCCAACGCCCTTGCCCGCAATCGTCACATCATGAGGAAACACGAGAGTGTTCTGTCCTTTGCTTGGAACCTTCAGCCAGAGGGTCGCGCCAGGCTTCACTTCAATCGCGACCGAACTTCCTCCGACGGCGTCTACATTCGAAATCGTCAGCGTTCCAGCCTCGACGACGACCGAACCTTTAAAGTCTGATGATGATGCAGCCGTAAGCTCAACCTCGCCCGCGCCGCGCTTCACAAGCCGCGTATAGTTCCCGACCGCCTCGCTGTAAGGGTAGGTTTCGCCCGAATCCGCCGACACGACGAAGTCCGTGCCGTCAGGCGCCGCGCTCCCTGCGAAAGCGCAGAAGGATGCGCTAAGCGAGACTATTGCAGAGATAAGTAGGCAAAGCCGCCCCTCCCCCCTGATTCCGATAAGTCTAAGCATGTTCATAGTTTTTAGTTCTAGTGGTTTGCCAATTTACCGTTGTTTGACTCCGAAGCCAGACCGTCCAGCCCCTTTGTCAGTTGGAAGTATAGCATAACTTCTTTCACAAAGCAACGGGAAAAACTTTGTAACCTTTTCCGTTCTCGCGTGTTATACTGTTGATGGAAGATGAATGTTCAACTCTCTTGACCGAGGCGGAGCTTTCCGCGGCGATCGAGCGCGACGACGAGCTTGGAAGGCTCGTCGCGCGCGCGTTTTCCTTCGCCGTGCCGAGCTTCAGCGAGGTGTCGGGCGGCTTTGCGCCGTGCGAAAGGAGGCTGCGCGGCTGATGGCCTACGTCCTCCAGCCCCTTCTCTCGATTCGCGTGATGCGCGAAGACCGCGCGTCCGGCGAGCTTACCGCCGCGCGGCAGGCCGTGCGCAGGGCGGCCGAGGCCGTCGCCGACCGCAAGCGCGAGCTCGAGGACTTTGAAAAATCGAAGGAGGAGCGCCGCGACCGCATCTACGACACTATCATGGGGCGCGCCGTGAGCCGCGAACAGATCGACCTCGCGAACGAGGGCGTCGCGCGCATTGATGAAGAAGGCGCGCTCAAGCTTGACAACGTCCGAAGGGCCGAGGGCGATCTTGCGAAGCGCGAGGAAGAGGCCGCGGCCGCGCGCGCCGTTTTCGTCGCGGCCTCTAAGAACAGAATGAAGATCGATGAACATAAAGCGGTGTGGCTCGCGGCGGACGCCCAGGAGCAGGAGCAGCGCGCCGAAAGCGAACTTGAGGACTTTACAGGAAGAAAGCAGAATATAGATGATTGAATCAGTTTCACTTGCCATAGATACACCGGTCGGCTCATTCACGCCGACAGTGCCTGTATTTGAAGTATTCGACATGAGCGGACTGAAGCCGCTCGTCCTGCCGGGCCGCGAGCCTTCGCCGGAATCGGTAGAACGCTTCCATGCGGCGATGAACGCGAAAGACGCGCCGGAAGTGCCGCGCCAGTCGCAACCGGCCGACAAGCCGGCGACGGTCGTCGAACGCGGGACGGTGACGCCTGTCGTTGAGCGCGAGGCGGTGACGCCGGTTGTTGAGCGCAAGACGCCGCCGCCGGTTGTTGAACGCGGGACGGTGACGCCGGTTGTTGAACAAGAACAAGCGTTGACGCCTGCAACTGTCACAGTCACGCCAGGGCATACGCAGACAGTTCCTGTAAAGATCGTCGAGAGAGAGTATGAGCCAAAGGTTGCAGTCGTAGAACATGACTATGCGCCAAAGGCGATTGCTGTCGAGAAAGAACCTGCGCCAAAGGTTGCAGTCGTAGAACATGACCATGCGCCAAAGGCGGTTGCTGTCGAGAAAGAACCTGCACCAAAGGTTGCAGTCGCAGAATATGACTATGCGCCAAAGGCGGTTGTTGTCGAGAAAGAATCTGCGCCAAAGGTTGTAGTCGTAGAACATGACTATGCGCCAAAGGCGGTTGTTATCGAGAAAGAACCTGCGCCGAAGGTTGCAGTCGTGGAACATGACCATGCGCCAAAGGTGGTTGTTATCGAGAAAGAATCTGCGCCGAAGGTTGCAGTCGTGGAACATGACCATGCGCCAAAGGTGGTTGTTATCGAGAAAGAATCTGCGCCAAAGGTTGCAGTCGCAGAACATGACCATGCGCCAAAGGTGCTTGCTGTCGAGAAAGAACCTGCGCCAAAGGTTGCAGTCGCAGAACATGACCATGCGCCAAAGGTGCTTGCTGTCGAGAAAGAACCTGCGCCAAAGGTTGCAGTCGCAGAACATGACTATACACCAAAGGCGGTTGCTGTCGAGAAAGAACCTGCGCCGAAGATTGCAGTCGTGGAACATGACTATGCGCCAAAGGCGGTTGAAGTCGAGAAAGAACCTGCGCCGAAGATTGCAGTCGTGGAACATGACTATGCGCCAAGGGCGGTTGCTGTCGAGAAAGAAACGGCTGCGCCAGTCGCTGAACACAAGACGGCTGCGCCAGTTTCAGAACATACACAAGCGGCTACGCCTGCAACTGTCGTAATAAAACCCGAGGAGGCGCAAACGACTCCTGTAAAGATCGTCAAGACCGAGGATGAGCCAAAGGTCGTGATCGTCGAGAAGCAGGATGCGCCAAAGGCTGTGCCTGTGGAACATGGCCATACGCCAAAGGCGGCAGTTGCCGAGAATGTTAAAACGCCAAAAGCTGTAATCGCAGAACATGAGCACGTGTCAAAGGCGGCAGTTGCCGAGAATGTGCGGACTCCAGCGCCGACGCCTGCAACTGTCGTTATAAAATCCAAGCCGATGAAAGCGGAAGATGCAGGCGAGTCCAAACCCGTTTCGCAAGAGCCTGCGGCGCCGCGCGAGCTTCACGCCGTCGATTCGGCGCCAGCCGTTCAACAGCCGCAGAACGACATCCGGGTTGTTCTGCCGGGCGTGACGGTCGAAATCAATCCTGCGGCGGCGTCCGCCCGGACGGAAGAACTCGTGAATGTCGCGTCGGCAATCGCCGACACGATACGCATCACGCCGTCTGTCGCGAAAGGCGACGGCGAGGTCGCGATACGCCTGAAGCCGACGGTTCTCGACGGATCGGAAATACGCCTTGAAGCCAAAAGCGGCAGGATAACCGTCACCATAACCCCTTCCACGCCAGCCGCCGCCGCGACGGTCGCGCAATCTACGGAGCAGCTCGCCGAGCGACTCGCCGAACGTATGCCTTCGTTCCAGTTCGCGGTGGACATAGTCCATATTCCATCTACAACGAGAAAGTCCAAAATCCATGAAACCGATTGACATCCTTTCCTCGCTTCCTTCGTGGTCGAAGGCGTCGCATGAAGACATCCTTTCTTCGCCTGCATGGGCGATGCCCTGCCGTCTCGGCGATACGCCTTGCACGATGCGGCAGGCTAAGACGCGCCCCGCCGAAGTCCTGCCGCTTGCCGTCCGCTTCGAGGACGAGGAGCTCATCCTCGGCCTGGCCGATACTCCCGCTTTCCCCGAGCTTCACGCCGTGTGGGATTCGCGCGCCGACGTGCCGGACGCGATCCTGCTCGCGCTGGTCGAGAAGGACTGCGGCGCGTTTCTGCAGCTTCTGGAGAATGCGGTGCGGCGGCAGCTGAAGATCGTCGGCCTGGCGCAGGCCTCCGACGCGTCGGCGTGCTTTGAAATCGACGGCGAAGAGCCGGTCGTCTTCACGCTCGACATCTCGCCGTCGATCGCGGAGGCTTTCGGGAACCTGCGCAACATCGACGTTTCCCATCCTTCGGTGAGGGACGCGGTGCTTGAAGCCGAGGCGGAGTTCGCCGCGTTCGCGCTGTCCGCCGAAGAGCTCTCGTCGCTTGCGGCGGGCGACGCGCTCCTTCTGCCCGAGATGGAGACGCTTGCGCCGCGCTTTATCGTGGACGGCAGGTTCTCCCTCTCCGAGAACGGTCTTGCGCCGTGGAAGGACGAGGGGCTCGTCCAGGTGCGCGCCGATGTCGAAGGCGGCGTTACGCTCGGCGCGATGCTCGACGCGATCGACGGGAAGATCCCGCCGATGCAGTCCGTCCCGCATGAGAACGCTCCGCTTCGGCTTGTGCGCCTCGGCAGAACCGTCTGCAACGGGCGTCTTGTAATGCTCGCCGGACATCACGCCTTCTCGCCCGACGCCTGACGCCTTACGCCATCGCCGTAAAAAAGAAGGGCGCGGAAGAATCCGCGCCCTCTTTTATGCCTGATGTCGCTGCAATCAGGCGAACTTGTAGACATCGACCTTCTTGTAGCCGGTGTGCAGGAGGTGGTGAGCCTTCTCGCCGCCCTGCGCGCCGGTCTTGCCGTCGAGGAAGTCCTTGTAGAGGGCCTGGACCTCGGGGTTGAGGTGGGACATACGCAGAGTGCACTTCTCGTCGTCGGTGTAGATGCCGGCCGTGCGCTGCGCGCGGACCTCGTCCGTCGCGAGGCAGGGCTGGCCGCCGCCGCCGATGCATCCGCCGCGGCACGCCATGACTTCGATGAAGTCGAAGCGCGGCTTGACGCCGTTCTGGCGGTCTTCGCGGATCATGTCGAGCACCTTCTCGACGTTGCCCATCTGGTGGGCGACGGCGATGTTGACCTTGGTGCCCTTGATGTCGATCGTGGCCGTCTTGACGCCCTCCATGCCGCGCACCTCCTTGAAGTCGATGCTGGGCGGCTGGGCCTCGCCGGTGATGAGGCAGTACGCCGTGCGGAGCGCCGCCTCCATGACGCCGCCGGTGACGCCGA
>DGVK01000031.1 GCA_002395905.1 Verrucomicrobia bacterium UBA4286
GCTCCTGCTCCATCAGCTTGATGAGATTGAAGAGCATGCGCGGATAGTGGAACGCGCCGGCCCAGCGTGTTCCCTTCATCGTGCAGGACGGCGTCCCGTCGCGACGGAGGTATTTTATGATCTCGCCGTATTCGTGATCCATGAAGTGGTCGAAGAACCATTTTTCGATCTTCTTGAACCATTCGAGGTATTTATCGTTCCCGGTGAGCGTGTAGGCGAGGAACGTCGCGTAGATTGCCTCGTTCTGCGGCCACCAGAGTTTTAGCTCGTGCTCGTACTGGTCGGGCTCGTGGCCCTCGGCCTCGTCCACATTGCGGAAGTATATGATTCCTCCGCCGCCCTGCACCTCGTCCCAGCCCCAGGCAAGGGACCAGTCGAGGACGGTGAGCGCCTTCTTGAGAAGTTCATTGTCCTTCTGGAACTTCGCCTCCTCCATTGTGAACCACGACGTCTCGATCGAGTGGCCGGGATTGATCGTGCGGCCTTCGGGAGTCTCGCACGGCGTGCCGTCGGCGTTGACGATTTCGCGCAGCGCCTTCTTGTTGTAGTCGAGGAAGGTGGTGTAGACCTCTTTGAAGCAGGTCGCGATCGTCTTGTCGTAAAGCGAGGTGTCGCCGCCGAGCTGGCGCATCATTATAGACGTGCAGCTTATGATCATCGGGATGTTGTGCGCCCGGACCTTGCGCGCGGGGTAGAACTTCGGCGGCAAGAGTTCGGGGTTGTAGTAGTACATCATGATCGTCTTGTAGAGCTTTTCGGCCTTGTCCTTCCACTGTCCGTCGCCGGTGGCCTTGTAAAGCTCTATGAACGACATGACGGTGTAATGCTCGGTGACGACGTAGCGGCGCTTGCGGACAGGACGTCCGTCTTCCGTCACGTCGTAGTATGTGCGCCCGTCGCGTTCGTCGATGCAGTGATCCTCGATGAACTTTATGCCCTGCAAAGCGAGATCGAGCCACTCCTTGCGCTTCTCGATTTCATTGTAGGCGCGCGCGAAGAGCAGCACGAGGCGGCCCTGCTGCCGCACATTCTTGTCTGTGAAGAGCACCTTGCCGTCGCGGCCCAGGTAGTTGTAAAAGCCGCCGTGTTTCGTGTCGGGCGCATACTTCTGCCACCACTCGACCGACTCCAGAAGAAGCCGGCGGTACTTTTCTAGATACTGGTTGATTTCCTGCTTGTCCATGATTTGCTGTTTTTCCTTTCGTGTGACATTATGCCATATGCAGCCGCCTTGTGCAGCCACACAACCGAAATATTTTAACGCCAATTATGCGAAGCCCCGAAGGGCCGCCTCCCATCTCGCGACATCTTTCGCGCTGGCGTACTCGGGATTGTCGTAGAGCACCTTCCTGCCGAACTTCACGTACTTCTCCAGACCGAGCGGATGGTAGGGGCATATCTCCGTCTTCTCGACATTGCGAAGCCCGGCGACGAAATTCCGCAGCGCGGCGATGTCTTCTGGCGAATCGTTCAGACCCGGCGCCAGCGGAAACCTGAGCCACGTCTTCGCACCTGCCGCATCAAGGCGCAGGAGATTGTCCAGTATCGTGCAGTTGTCCGCGCCGGTCAGTTCGCGGTGGCGCGCGGCGTCCATGCATTTCAGATCGTAGAGGAAGAGATTCACGACAGACATCATCTTTTCGAATGCAGGCCAGGGCGCGAAGCCGCTCGTGTCCAGAGCGACATGCACGCCTTCCGAGCGGGCGGACGAGGCGAGCGCGAATGTGAAGTCTGCCTGCATCATCGGCTCGCCGCCGGTGAGCGTGACGCCGCCACTGGAAGACTCGTAAAAGATCCTGTCACGAAGAACTTCCTCCATGACATCCGCGACGGACATCTCCCGCCCGCATATTTCGCCGGTCGTCGCCGCGCGCTCGATCTGCGGCGACTGCGATTCGGGATTGTGGCACCATACGCAGCGGAGCGGGCATCCTTTAAGGAACACGCTCGTGCGCAGACCGGGACCGTCTTTGGCCACGCCGCGCCTTATGTCGAAGACCACGCCTCTCACCGGGAAAACCCCTCCTCCCTTACAAGCCTTTTGACGACAAGCTCGCGGAATGCGGGTGAAAGCGAATTGAAATATGCGGTGAAGCCGGTCACGCGCACGACGAGATCGGGGAATTTCGACGGGTCTTTGTGGGCGGCGAGAATCTTCTCCGCGTCGACGACGTTGATGTTGACCAGCGTCCCGCCAAGCTTGAAGTGCCCGTCGATCAGCGCCATGATCTTTTCAACGGCGGTGCTGTCGTTCGCAAGCCCGACGTCCACCTCCAGCTGCCATGGCGCGGTATTCCCGTAGCCTGGCTGGACGGACGCGATCGCCGCCGCCATGGCCGTGAGCGCACCATCCTTTCGAAAGCCCGGCAGAGGATTTGCGCCGTGCGAAATAGGCTCGCCCGCCCTGCGTCCGTTGGGCGTCGCCCCGACGCTTTTTCCGAAACGTATCGTATCAGCCCACGTGAACCATCCGGGAATGAGTTTGAAACCGTCGGGCGTGGTGCGGCCCGCGATCTCGGCGACGAGGATTTCGGTGAGCTTCCCTGCCCAGCGGTCTGCGGCGGTGCCGCCTGCACCATAGCGGCCGGACGCAGCCATGATGCGGCGCACGCGCTCGCCATCCTCTCCGCCGAAATCCGATGCGACCGCCGACTTAAGCTGCGCGAAGGAAACCGCACCCTCCCGGACGACGCGCTCTTCAATCGCGCCGAAACTGTCCGCGACCACGGCAAGCCCCGCGCCGTCGATCGCCATGTTGTAGTACTGCGCCCCGCCGTGCGAGACGTCGCGCCCTTTTTCGACAGGGCCGTGGGAAAGGAGGTTGAGCATGAGTTCGGGCTCGTTGAGATACTGGTGCGCAAGATGGAAATCTATGCCTTTCGCGGTGACCTCCACCGCGGCCTTGAAATGGCGGCGGTAGGCGGCCTCGAGCGATTCGAGACTGTCGCTCTCTGCGAACGCGACTTCGAACACCTTGGCGATGTTGATCTTTACGACATCGTTCAAAGTGTATTCAAGCCCGGGCAGACTCATCCAGTTGCACCCGACCGCTATGCGCGAGCGGGCGAGTTCGGCGGAATAGCCGTTCCTCATGAAGCCCTCGACAAGCGCTTTGTCGCCCGAGAATCGCGGATAGCCCAGCCGGTTCTCGAGAAGAATCTCCACGCCGCGACGGAAGAGCGCGCGATCCATGCCGTCCCATACGCGAATCGTGAGGTTGCAGCTCGACTTGAGCTTTGCGGCCGCGTCGAGGATTATGTAGCTCATTCGCGACGTCTGGTCCCTGCCGTCCGCCGAAGGTCCGCCGATCTGATAGTAGTGCGGGTCGTTGAGAAGAAGGCAGAACACGTAGAACTCGGCGTCTTCGTCGGTGAGGATGCCTGCCGCCTTGTCGCGCTCGTAGTAGGGCCTCAGCAGCTCGTCAAGCTGTCCGCCCGCCCCGTCGCGGTTGTATGTGCGCGAGGCCATGTTGAATATGGCGATCCACTGCACGGCCTCGCGGAACGTCTCCGGCCTGGCTTCGACGATTTTATAGCAGGTCTTCGCGGTTTCGACCAGGTTTTCACGGCGCACCGGATCGTCTTCGGTCATAGCCCTGTCGTCCGCCGCCGCTGCGAGGCGGCGTGTCCAGGCCATAACGCCGAGTATCGCCGATTCTTCGGCGTCCATAAGTTCGATGGCATAGGCAGTTTCGTCGGCATCGTCGCCGGCGGGTCGCGCCGCGGCGCGACCGCGAAACCTTAGGCGCGTCGCGCGCACCTTTTCGACAAGTCCGCCCCAGCCGAGCTCGAGACCGATCTTGTAGTCCGGCGCGAAATGCGCGTCTTTGCCGATGCCCGTGGTGATGTCGTATTTCTTCTGGAGAGGTTCGAGGCTGGAATAGTCGAACGCGAAGTTTGAGCGCGACAGCTGATAGCCGAGGCGCATCCTCGACAGCATGAACATCCAGCGCCCGGCTATCGCGTCGTCCGGGTCGATGTAGCAGGGGTGGTTCTCCATGAGCCACCGGAAGTTCGCCGCCCACGCGCGCGGCCCGGACCACTGCCCCGTCGCGTCGCGGACAGGCAGTTCCACCTTGAACGACGCGGGCGGCAGAACAAGGCCGTAGTCGTCCTCGTCGCGCGCTCCCAGCCGCTCCTGCTTTTCGCGCGTCTGCGCAATCTTGCGCGCGGTGAGCCGCGCCATCCTTTCTGTGTAGTCCATCCTTCTCGCCTCCTGCAGTGTGTCTCTTGCAGACGGATATTATGCCACATCCGACCGATGGATACAGCCACTTCTACGAAGTAAAAGACCGCCAATTTTACGAACGCCAAGGCGGTCGTGGGCGGGGGGGCTTTGCCCAGCGATTAAACGCGATTAAACGCCCTTGCAGTGACGAGGCAAATTATGGTATAATACCACCCAACGTCGGACCCGTAGCTCAGTCGGTCAGAGCAGGTGACTCATAATCTCCGGGTCGTGGGTTCAAGTCCCGCCGGGTCCACCAACGGAAAATGCGTTTCGCCTTATTCTGAACAGGGAGGGCGGGCGCTTTTTCTTTTTGCTCCGCTTGCACTGCGGCCGCGGTTATGATACAATACACACCATCAAAACCAACCCAAACAAAAGAGGTGACTTATCGCACAGTTCACTCGCGTAAATTTCAAGATCCGCGCACCGCAGGTGCGTGTTCTTGATGCGTCTGGAAACATGCTCGGCGTCATGCAGATTCGCGACGCCCAGCGTCTGGCCGATCAGCGCGGTCTCGATCTTGTCGAGATCACGCCGAACGCAACTCCCCCCGTGTGCAAAATCATGGACTATGGGAAGTTCAAGTATGAGGAGTCCATAAAGGCCAAGCAGGCGCGCAAGGCGCAGAAGGTCCAGAAAGTCAAGGAGGTCAAGTTCCATCCGGGAACGGACACCAACGACTTCGATTACAAGATGCGGCAGATTCGCGGCTTCATCGGCGACGGCTGCAAAGTGAAGCTCACTCTGCAGTTCCGTGGGCGTGAAAACGCCCACCGCGAAATCGGCGAGGACGTCATAAGCCGCGTGCTGGAGACTCTCGGCGACGAGTGTTTCGTCGAGCAGGCCCCGAAGACGCTAGGCCGCGTGCACGGTGCGCTTATCGGCCCGCCTCGCAAGAACGGACCCAAGCCGCCGCGCCGTCCGGAAGAGAAGAGCGGCGAGATAAGGATCTCGGTTGGCTGAGATGGAAGAGCCGACTCTAGACGGTCCGCTCGGCGAGCAGCAGCAGATACCGCTGCGTGCGATCGTGCCGAATCTCGTCACCTCCATGGCGGCGTGCGCCGGGATAACATCCATCTCGCTTTCGTCCGAGGGTCGCTTCGAGCACGCGCTGGTGGCGATTCTCATCGCGTGCGTATGCGACGGCATGGACGGTCGCGTGGCGCGGCTTCTCAACGCCAGTTCGCGTCTCGGCGCCGAGCTTGATTCGCTCGCCGACTTCGTGAACTTCGGCGTGGCGCCGGCGATGTTCATGTATTTCTGGATGACGGGCGGACCGATGCACGTTCTGGGCGGCGCCACCGTGCCGACTCCTCTTATAAGGATTGTGCTCGGCTGCTCGCTGTACTACGCGCTGTGCGACTGCTTCAGGCTCGCTCGCTTCAACACGATGCTGGAACAGCCGTCCATACCGTACTGGAAGCACTTCTTCACGGGAGTTCCCGCTCCCGGCGGATGCTGGATGGTTCTGTCGCCTGCGATACTCTCGCTCGCGCTCGACGCGAAGGGCAAGGCGCCCGCGCTGGCGACGGCGCTGCAGAATCCATGGACGGGGATTTTCATGCTTCTATTCGTCGGGACCTTGATGGCGTCGCGCCTGCCGACGATATCGCTCAAGGCCGTGCACATCCGCAGGAAGAACCTGCTGCCGGTCATGGCGATGCTTCTTCTGCTTGTCGCGCTGATGGTCTCCAACTTCTGGATGACCGTTGGAGTGATGGGCTTTCTCTATATTTTGACGGTGCCGCTTACATGCTGGCTTTTCGTAAGGACCAAGGCCGCTTGGGAGAGGGAAAATTTACCCCCTTGCCAAACAGGGCCATAAATTGGTATACTATACACCCAATTCTGGAAAAGTAAGGAAACAAAAACAAATGCCGACTATCAATCAGTTGATCCGCAAGGGGCGTCATCCTCTTGCCTCGCATTCGAAGTCGCCTGCGCTGAAGGCGTGCCCTCAGCGTCGCGGCGTGTGTCTCATCGTCAAGACGATGACGCCCAAGAAGCCTAACTCCGCTCTGCGCAAGGTCGCCCGTGTGCGTCTTACGACGGGTGTCGAAGTCACGGCCTACATCCCCGGCGAAGGCCACAACCTGCAGGAGCACTCGGTGGTGCTCGTGCGCGGCGGCCGTGTGAAGGATCTTCCGGGCGTTCGCTACCACATCATCCGCGGCAAGCTCGACTCGCTTGGTGTCAACGGCCGCAACCGCAGCCGCTCCAAGTACGGCATGAAGCGTCAGAAGAAGGAAGAGAAGTAAGCCATGTCACGCAGAGCCAGGAAAATAGTCAAGCGCGTGAGTCTCGATCCGAAGTACAATTCGGAGCTCGTCGCGCACATGATTCGCGTAATCATGAAGGACGGCAAGAAGTCCGTCGCAGAGAAGATCGTGTACGGCGCGATCGACAAGATCAAGGAGGCCATGGCCGCCGATCCCGCGAAGTTCGTCAAGGACGAGAAGACCTTCACCGATCCTCTCGAGGTTGTCTCCGCGTCGATCGACAACATGAAGCCGCAGGTCGAGGTCAAGACCCGCCGCGTAGGTGGAACGACATATCCGGTGCCGGTGCCGATCGCCGCGAACCGCCAGCTCTCGCTCGCGCTTCGCTGGACGACGCAGTACGCGGGCGCCCGTCATGGCATGGGAATGCCTGCGGCGGTCGCGGCCGAAATCGTGGACGCGTTCCAGGGGCAGGGTAACGTCATCAAGAAGCGCGACGACG
>DGVK01000067.1 GCA_002395905.1 Verrucomicrobia bacterium UBA4286
GCTCGGCGCCGTCGGCGGATGCCGCTCATTCGGGCTTGCGGACGACGGTACGCTTCTGCGGCTCGGCGTCATCAGCGACATACATGTAACTACGCCAGAATCCACGGACAAGTTCAGGCACGCGCTCGCCTGGTTCCGCAAACGCGGCGTGGACGCCGTGGCCGTCGCGGGGGACCTCTCGGACTGGGGGCTCTTTAGCGGCTGGAAGTACACCAAGACCGCATGGGACGCGGAGATGTCCGGCTCGGGGATCGTTCCCCTCTTCATCACGGGCAACCACGACTTCGAGGGATGGTGGTACGGCGACATGACGCTCGACATGCATGTGCAGGGCTATTCCGAAAAAGAGGCGCTTTCGAAGCTCGGCATGAAGAAGTGCTGGGAGGAGACTTTCGGCGAACCGTACGAAGACATCCGCCACCGCAAGGTACGCGGATTCGACTTCGTGAGCGTCGAATGGAACTGCAATGAGGAAGCGGTTCTTGACTGGTTCAAGGCGCACGTCGGCGAACTTGCGGCGGACAGACCCGTATTCTTCATTCGCCACCCGCCCTTCTCCGGCACCACAGCAGGGTCCGGCAGAGGAGAGAATTGGAATCGCCTAAGGGAGTATTTGCAGAAGCTGCCGAATTGCGTCGCCATAACAGGCCACACGCACTGGACTCTCACCGACGAGCGCTCCATCTGGCAGGAGGGCGGTCTCACCGCGCTTTCGGTTCCGTCGATGAGCTACACGGGGCTGCCGACAGGATACGAAAACGGCTATGCCGTGCGCGACACGACGAGCGCGATGTCGATGGAAAGGATCCAGGTGCGCGAGAACCTGAAGGAGGCACAGGGCTTTCTGCTCACCGTCGGCGAACGCGCGATGACGGTCGAGCGCCATGACTTTGAGTACGGCGTCGAGGCGGCCGCGCCTTGGGTTGTGACCATGCCAGCTGGCGCGGCGCAACAGTATTCGATCGTCAAGAGGGCGAGCGCAGCGGAAGCGCCGCGCTTCGCGCCGGGCGCGACTGTCGCCACGCACATGACCAACTCCGTACGGAGAAACGGCACATGGACAATGTTCCTCTCGCTTGACTTCCCGACGGCGGATCGCGGCGGGCGCGTCTTTGACTATGTAGCTCGCATCGTCATGGAGGACGGCTCTGTGTTCACGTCCAAGAAATACCTGTCGACCTCATTCTACAAGCCGCGCCGCCATGAGGACAAGACGCAGTCGTTCTGGTTTGACGCGA
The DNA here is from genome assembly GCA_002395905.1 of Verrucomicrobia bacterium UBA4286. GTDB lineage: Bacteria > Verrucomicrobiota > Kiritimatiellia > RFP12 > UBA1067 > UBA1067. Next base: position 1,239 of record DGVK01000067.1, read on the forward strand.
TGGATCTGCCGGAGACCGGGCGCTACCGCGTGGCCGTGGTCGCGCGCAACTGCTTCGGCGGCGAAAGCGCGCCAATCTTCTCGCGCACCTACGAAAGCGTTCCCGGCAAGTCCTCGATCCCGCAGACATAGACTAGCGCGCAGTAGCGAATCTACCCCTTGCAGAACGCAAGGGCGCGAAAGAGATTAGGCGTGGTCTTTGCCGATGAACTCGCAGGGAGCCTTGCCGGCGCAGAGTCCGCGAAGGAACTGCACACCGTATGTGACGTGCGTCGCGAACACCCCGGCCGCCGTCATGAGCCATGTGAACGGATTGAGCGACACGGTCGTCACGGCGACAAGCGCGGCGTATGCCGGAAGCGCCAGAAGAAACGCGGCCTGCAAGAACCACGCCGGCGAGCGCGGCACTGTCGTGACGCACGAGACCGGCAGCCACACGAGAAGATACACGACGAACGCGCTCGGCACGAAGTAGCTCAAGTGCAGCGAGTTCGACGGGAAGCGTCTGCAGAAGTAGCCGCGATGGAAGGCGTAGCGCCCCAGCTGGCGAAGGTGCGGCCCGAAGAGAGGGCGCCTGTGGTGGAATACAACGACCCACGGGTCGTAGACTATCCGCGCGCCGGAGTCCACGATGTCTTTGCAGAGAAGCGTATCCTCGCCCGGCCAGAAGTCCGTTCTGTAGCCGCCGATCCTTTCAAGGAGGTCGCGCCTGACGAGCAGGTTGCAGCTCGGGTAGTCGTCGACATCCCTTCTGACGCCGCCGGCCTTGTAGCGGTAGCGGTAGTTGCCCGAGACGAGCAGGTTGTCGTAAACCCTGCCGCCGAGCTTCGCGAGCCACCGGTCGCGCGGGGGCGTTACGCCCGGGCCGCCGACAGCGCCTATATCCGGCTCGGAGAAGTATTTGACCGCATACTCCAGCCAGTGCGCGTCGGGGCAGGCGTCGTCGTCGATGAAAGCGACGATCTCGCCTTTCGCTTCGCGTATTCCCGTGTTGCGCTTCTCGGCCGGGCGCACCTTGCCGGTCGGGATGAAGCGTATCCGGGGGTCATCCGGCAGCGCCGCGCGGTCCTGCGCCGTGAGCGAGGCGTCGGGCAGGACGATGCACTCCCACTTCTCGCGGCTCTGCTGGACAAGCCCCGAAAGGCACTCCGCGAGCATCCAGCTGGAGTTCGGGCAAGCCACGACGACGCTCACAAGCGGCTCGTGATCCAGCGGACGCGGCGCCATCGCCTTGGCGTAGTATTTGAGCACGCGCAGGCGGTAGAAAACCGCGAGGGAGTCTTTGGCCATCTGGCGCACGGTTGAAACCTTGAGCGCACCGAACTTGTTGCCGAAACGTATGCGCACAGGCGCTTCGACGATCTTCGCCCCGCGCGAATGGGCGATCGAGAGAAGTTCAAGGTCGAAGGCATATGTCTTTACCAGCATCCTCGCGAGCGCCGGGCCGAGAACCTCCCTCTTGAAGAGCTTCATGCCCGTCTGCGTGTCGGTGACCGGAAGCCCGATGAAAAGTTTCACGAGCGTGAAATACACCGCGCTCACGAGGCGGCGGTGCCACGGGTACTGCACGACCGACCGTTTGTGGCGCTTCGAGCCGACTACTATATCGGCCCGACCCTCGACCATGGCCTCGAAGAAGCAAGGCGTCTGCCGCGGGTGTATATCAAGGTCGCCGTCCAGCAGCATGACATATGCGCCGGTCGAAGCGTCGAAGCCGGCTCTCAGCGCGGCACCCTTCCCGCCGTTGCGCCTGCACACGACGGGCTTCACGGTGACATGCGCATAGCCGTCGCCCATGGACGCGAGGCGCGCCAGAACAGCGTCGGTCCCGTCGCCGCTGCCGTCGTCAACCGGCACCAGCTCGACGTTCACGCCGTGGCGCTCGAAGAGACCGGCCACCTGCCTTAGATTGTCTTCGGCCTCGGCTGCAAGATGGTAAAGCGGCATCACGACCGAGAGCCGTCCGTCACCGACGGTCTCGCGCACAAGCGCCCATCTTGATTCTGCCTTGGTCATTTTCTTTTCAACAGGCAGGCGGCTGCGATGTTTCACTCAGAGGCGAGGCCGCCGCCGAGCGAGCTGTAGAGATCGATCAGACTGGTGGTGATCTGTCCGCGGGAAAGCACAAGCTCCTCCTCAAGGTTGAGGCGGCTGCGCTGGGCGTCGAGCACGTTGTTGAAGTCTCTGAGACCGTTCTTATAAAGGTCTTTGGAAATCACCACGGCGTCGGTCGCGGCCTTGACCGCGGCCTGCAGCGCCTGATAGCGGTGGTACTGCTGGGTGTAGGCCGAGTAGTTGCTGCGAACCTCCGCATAGGCGCTGTCGAGCGCGAGCTCGTAGTTCAGGCGCGCCTCCTCCACGGCGGATTCGGCGGCCTTCACCTGGGAGTAGACCGCGCCGCCCTGGAAGATCGGCCAGCTCACGGAAGGCCCGATGGACGCGTAAAAACTGCCGGGCTGGGCGAAGTTGGAGAACTGCGTCGACTCCATGCCCACGCCGCCCGATATGTAGAATTTGGGAAACCACATCGACTTCGCTACGCCCACCTGCGCGACGCGCGCGGCGAGCTGGCGCTCGACGACGCTCACGTCCGGGCGCGAGCGGATCATGTTGAGCGGCATTTCAGAAAGCTTCTGCGGCGCCAGCATCCAGTCGCGGCGGCGGTCTTCGCAGAGCGTTTCCGCAAGCGCGCCGGGCTTCTCGCCGGCGAGAATCGCGATGGCGTTCTTGAGCGCCTCCTCCTGGGCGAGAAGCGTAGGTATGCGCGCGCGCGTCGTCTCGACTACATACGCGCACTGGTTCACGGCGAGTTCGTCGCCGATGCCTGAATCGAAGCGCGACTTGAGAATGTCGTAAGTCTCGGTCTGCAGCACGAGGTTGGTGCGGGCGACGGCGATAAGCTCCTGGGTCGTCCTAAGCGTTATGTACTTTTTGCCGAGTTCGCCCGTGAGCGTGACCCACGCCTGCTCGACGTTGCAACCCGCCGCCTCGACCTGCGCGAGCGCGGCTTCGCTGGCGCGGCGGCTGCCGCCGAATATATCGATCTCCCAGCGTCCGGAAAGCCCTCCGTTGAACGTGTCCAGCTCGCTGTGGCGGTATGCGCCGCGCACGCTGCGGTTGTGGCGGTGGGCCTCGCTGCGCGTCGCGCTGCCGTCGACCGAGAACTTCGGCATGAACGCCGAATACGTCCCGACCATCTGCCAGAGGGCCTGCTCAAGGCGGCGCTGCGCCACCAGGAAGCTCACGTTGTTCGACACCGCGCTCTCGACGAGCCCCGCCAGAACGGGGTCGTTCAAGCGCTCCCACCAGCGCGCGATGTAATCGTTTGAGATCGTCACGCGCACGTCCTCGTTGGATTCGGCGGGGCGGTACTCGCAAGTGGCGGTGAGGTTGGTCGTCGGCGCACCCGCGTCGGGGAGCGCGAAAGCCTCCGCGTCGGCTTCGGGCACAGCGTAGTCCGGCCCGACCGACGGCATGTTGGCGCACCCCGCGAAAGCCGCGAGCGCCGCCATTGTCATTGCTCTCTTGTTGATTGAATTCATCTTCTTTGATCCTGTTGTTTTGCCTTGTGCATGAACCGGCGTTCTATCCGCGCGCCTTGAGCTGGCGCCTGCGGAAGGCCATCGTGGAGAGATACGAGAAAAGGCGCTTCACGCGCTCGCGCCACGTCTGGAAGAGGGCGTAGAGCCCAGGCACCAGCAGGACGCCGAAAACGACCGACGCCGCCATGCCGAAGAACTCCGTTATCCCGATCGCGTTGCGGCTCGCCACGCCCGCGCCCGGATAGCACCACTTCGGGAAGAAGAGGTTCATGCACATCGGCAGCGTACCGAGGAGAGTCGTGAGCGCCGTCATGAGAATCGCGCGCAGACGCTCGCCCGCCGCCGCGCCCGCGGCGTCGACGATGGAATACCCTTCGATCTCGCGCTTGTCCTTCGCGAACTCCACAAGCAGAATCGCGTTCTTCGAGGCGAGGCCCACGAGAAGCACAAGCCCCAGCTGCGCGTAGACAGAGAGCGACATGCCGAACAGCTTGAGCCCGAAAAGCGCGCCGAAGGTGGCCACGAAGATCGAGAGCATCACCGGCATCGGAATCGTCCACGACTCGTACTGCGCCACGAGGAACAGGTAGCCGAAGAGAATCGCAAGACCGATGAGCGGAGCCGCCGAACCCGAGTTGCGCTGCTCCTGATAGGTTATGCCCGACCACTCGTAGCCGAAACCTTCAGGAAGCTCCTTCTCGAGAACCTCCTTCACGTCCTTCATCACCTGGCCGGACGCCACGCCGGGCATCGGCATGACCTTGAGGCCGGCGGCAGGATACATCTGATAGCGCGACATGACGCGCGGGCCGACCTCGCGCGAAATCGTGCCGAGCGAGCCGACGGGGACCATCGCGCCGGTGTCGGACCGGACGTAGAGGTTCGCGACGGCCTCGGGCGTGGCGCGCCCGGACCAGTCGGACTGCACCGTTACGCGGTTCACCTGCGTGCCCAGGTTGACGTCGTTTACATAGCGCGAGCCGAGATAGTTCTGGAGCGTCGCGTAGGCCGTCGCCACGGGAACGTGGAACATCTCCGCCTTGGTGCGGTCGATCTCCAGACGCAGGTGGGGCGTCTGGGAGGTGTAGCCCGAAAAAGCCGCCATGACCGTAGGCAGAGCGTTGAGCTTCATCAGCATCTGGTTCTTGACGGAGTCCAGCAGGAGCGGATCGGTCGAATCCTTCGACTGCACGCGCACGTCGATGGAGTTGTCCATGCCGAGCCCCGGGATGGCGGGAGGCGCGAACACCTGGACCGACGCCTCGGGGATCTGCGAGAGCATTCCCTTGATGGTCGGGATGAGGTTCTTCACCCACTGCTCGGGCTTGCGGCGCTGCGACCAGTCCTTGAGGTCGCATATGAGCATCGTCTCGTTCTCGCCGCGTCCACCGACCATGGAGAAGCCGTTTACCGAAAGAACGCTGTTGACCTCGTTCGTGAGCGACAGCAGCATTTCCACCGCGCGCATCGAAACCTCGCGGCTGCGCGTCATCGTGGAGCCTTCGGGGAGTTCGAGCGCGGCGAAAATGCAGCGCTGGTCCTCGTCAGGCAGGAACGACGTCTGGGTGTTGCGGAACATCTGCACCGTGAGGAGTATCGTCAGGACGAGCAGCATCGCCGCCAGTATGAGACGCCGCGCGAGCGCCTTCGACAGGAACACGAAGAAGCCTTTGAAGCGGTCGATGAGCGCGTTGAACCACGCGAGCGGCCCGTGCTTGAACGGACGCGACTCTCTGAGAAGCAGCGAGCACAGCGCCGGCGCGAGAGTGAGCGCGCAGAGCGTCGAGAAGCACACAGCCGTCGAGAGCGTCACCGAGAACTGCTGGTAGATGCGCCCCGTGATGCCGCTCATGAAGCCGACGGGCACGAATATGCCCAGGAGCACGAGCGTGGTCGCTATGACGGCCCCGGTGACGTCGCTCATGGCCTGTATCGTCGCCTCCTTCGCGTTGTAGCCGCGCGTCTCGATTATGAACTGGACGCGCTCCACGACGACGATGCAGTCGTCCACGACGACGCCGATCGCAAGTACGAGGCCGAAGAGCGTGAGGATGTTTATGGAGTAGCCGAGGACGGCCATGAGGATGAACGTCGAGCAGATCGACACGGGAATCGTAAGGCACGGGATGAGAGTCGCGCGCCAGTCCTGCAGGAACAGATAGCAAACGAGAACCACGAGACCGAACGTTATGAGAAGCGTCGTCACGATCTCGCGGATGCACATGCGTACATAGTCCGTGGCGTCGTATGGGATGGTGAATTCCATATCCTCGGGGAAGTTCTCCTTGAGGCGGTTCATTTCGGCGATGAGCATGTTCATCGACTTGATGGCGTTCGCGCCCGGCTTCTGCTGGACGGCGATGTTGATGGTGTTGCCGCCGTTGAGCTGCCCGGAGAAGGAGTAGTTCTGCTCGCCGATCTCGACGCGGGCGATGTCCTTCAGGCGCACGAGGCCGCCCTGGTCGTCACGGCGGATGACGATCTCGTTGAACTCCTCGGGCGTCATGAGACGGCCCTTGGCGAGAAGCGAGTAGGTGAACGCGCCGTGCTCCTTGGTGGGCGACGCGCCGACCGCGCCGAGCGACGCCTGGATGTTCTGCTTGGAGATGGCGGCGATGACCTCCTCGGAGTTCATCGACTGCGCGGCCATGCGCTGCGGGTCGAGCCACACGCGCACGGCAAGCTTCGGCCCGTATATCTGGGCTTCGCCCACGCCCGGCACGCGCAGCAGCACGGGCTGGATGTTCTGGTAGGCGTAGTTCGAAAGTTCAAGGCGCGAATGAGTCCCCTTCGGCGACAGCAGCGAAATGAACCCGAGGAAGTCGGTCGACTGCGCGCGGACGCGGCCGCCGAGCTGCCTCGCCTCGGTCGGAAGTTTCGCCTCGGCCTGGGTCACGCGGTTCTGCACCTTGACAAGATCCATGTCGCGGTCGGTGCCGACCTCGAAGGATATTGTAAGGGAGTAGCTGCCGTCGTCGCCCGAGTCGGACGACATGTAGATCATGTCGTCCACGCCGTTCACCTCGTCCTCGATCGGCGTCGCGATGGTGTTCATCACCTCTCGCGCGTTCGCGCCGGGGTAGTTGTAGGTCACGCGTATTTCCGGCGGCGTGAGCTGGGGATACTGCGCGATCGGCAGGTTGAAGATCGCCATCACACCCGCGAGCGTGAGCACGATGGCGATCACCATCGCAAAGCGCGGCCTCTCGACGAACGTGCGCGAGAACGTCTTTATCTCGTCGACCGCTTTTCGTATTGAAAGCTTCATCTCTGTCAATCCTCGACGGTGGGCTTGAAACCGGGGGTTATGTCCTCGTTTGGCGTTGGCGAGACCTCGACGACCTTCATGCCGGGCTGGAGCTTCGCGACGCCTGATATCACAACGCGCTCGCCCTCCTTGAGGCCTTCAAGCATCGGGCACCAGCCGAGATAGGCGTCGCGGGTCTTGACGGCGCGTCTCTCGACGGTCCCGTCATCCTTCACGACCCAGACCCCCACGCCGCCGCCGGGCATGTCGCAGATCGCGCTCTGCGGAACCGAGGGATAGCTGGGCGGATTCTGCAGGTCGGCCAGCAGCGTGACATAGCTGTTGGGAATGAGAAGCCTGTCGGGATTGGGGAACGAAAGCCTCATCTGGATCGTCGCCGTCGACGCGCTCATCTCGTTGTCGTCGAAGTCCCATTCGCCGCGCTCCGCATATTCGCTGCCGTCGGCAAGCGTGAGCCTGAGGCGCATCGACTCGGCTTCGCCGCGCTTCTGGGCCTCGCGCCATGCGATGTAGGCGCGATCGGTCATCGGGAACGAAACGCGCATGGGGTCGATCTGCACGATTTTCGCAAGCGCGCCCTTCGAAGGAGCCACGTAGTCGCCCACATGGGCCGACGATTTGCCGATCTGGCCGGAGATGGGGGCGACGACCTTCGCCTTCTTCAGGTCGTACTCGGCGACGACCAGGTTGGCCTTCGCCTGCAGGACTGCGGCGGCGGCGGAGTCGTTCGCGGCCTCGGCATTGTCGCGCTCCAGCTGGGTGATGCCGCGCTCGTCGGCGTTCTGCATGCGCTCGTAGTAGCGCTTGGCGCGACGCGCCTCGGCCTCGGCCGCCTCAAGATCGGCCTTGCGCTGGTTCACGACAGCGCGGTAGCGCTCGTCGTCCAGCACGTAGAGAAGGTCGCCCGCCTTAACAGTGTCGCCTTCCTTGAACTTCATCTCGAGAATGTAACCGTCGACCTGCGGCAGAAGATCGACCTCCTGCACAGGCTCGGCGTGAGCCACGAACGTCTCGGGGCGGTTGTACGCGCGCATCTGGGCGTTGGTGACGGCGACCGTCTGGGGCGCGCCAGCCATGGCAGCCATCGGATTCACGGCCGGTTTCTTCTCCGGAACAATCTCGCGGGCGATCCAGCCGCCCACTGCGCACACCACCGCAAGCACAATGGTGCCTATCACAGACCCGATCGCGCTCTTGCCTTCCTTTTCGTTGTTTGTCATTTTGGTTTTCCTTGATGTTTCAAAACTGGACTCTTATGTCGCGCCATATGGCCGCGTATGCATGCGAAAGCGTAGAGACGAGATCGCTTGCGAGAAAGCCGTCTATGGCCGACTGCACAAGGCCGTCCCACAGGGCGATTGAAACGGTGGCTATCTCCTCGCCGTCGACATCCGCCCTTACGCGCCCCGCCGCCATGTCGGCAGCTATCGCGCTCTTGAACGCCTGCTTGGGACCGAAGCGGGTGTTTGTAAGCAGGTCCTCGCGCACGCTGTCCATCGAAGCCGACGACCAGCGTATCTGGCACTTGAGCAGGCGGAAGAACTCCGCCCCCTTCCTGTCGCGCACAAGCGACGCGGCGCTTCTCACCATCATCCCGGTCACCGCCGGATAGGAGAGCTCCCCGTCCGGAAGCGCCTGCTCCATTCTCACCCTGAATCGCTCCAGCGCGTGTTCGACCAGCGCGACGAGAAGCTTCTCCTTGGAGGCGAAGTGCCAGTAGACGGCGCCCTTCGTCATCTTCATCCGCGCGGCTATATCGGTGAAAGTCGTGTGCTCGTAACCCTTCTTGACAAAGAGGGCGAGCGCGGTCTCGAGGATTCTCGAGCGCGTTTTCTCTGCATCGACTTTGCTTCTACGGGCCATGATGGGGGCATATTATACATACCTTCGCGTATGTATGTCAAGTGCCCTCTTCGATTTTCCCTGCAAAGGACGCCGACCTCGCCGAGGAGCTTTCCTATGCAGCGGACACAGCCTTCACCTGGAATATCCCCAGTTTTTGACC
>DGVK01000162.1 GCA_002395905.1 Verrucomicrobia bacterium UBA4286
CCGAGAGCTACAAGACCGAGGTCGCGAGCGGCGCGACATGGCTCGGCCACGGCTATTCGACCGACATTACCCAGGTGATCGTCGGCGACGAGGAGGCCGGCGCGCCAGCGCGCGACGACATAGGCTTTGCGCTCCCGAAGGAGGGCTTCACCATCGCTTTCGACGAGATGGTGGTGGCGAGCGACGCCAAGCGCAAGGATCTCGCCTACGCCTTCATAAACTACATTTACGACGGTGAGGTCGCCGCGGCGAACATGGACTACATCTGCGGACCCAATCCGGTCAAGCCGGGAATCGATCTGCTCGACGAGGAATACCGTTCGCTGATCATACTCGATCAGCAGACGCTCCGTCACGGGCAGGTTCTCATGAGTTTTGACGGCAAGCCCGAGGTTCAGGAGCTCTACAACAGAGCCTGGGACCGCATCAAAGCCACCGAGGCGAGGTGACTGTCGACGAGATAGGTCGCCGCATCGACGGCCTCGGCCTGTGGGACGCGGTGTATCCGTACCACTGGGCGATAAAACCCAAAGGCACGGTTCTGCCATACTTCTTCGCCGCGGTCAAGGGCGATCGCGGCGAAGTGAAGGTCAGGGTGCTGCTGCTTGAAGGCTGGCAGACGTTTCACGACTTCGTGCGCACCGGGGTCGACCGCAACTTTGGCTGGTATTCGTCGCCGATAGAGTTCCCTCATTTTGAACTTGTGATACTGGCTGACGGCTCAAGTGCGCTTTTCAGGCACGACCCGGGGTATCTTCCGGCGGCCGCCGACGAGGCGGGTCGCTCGTTGTGCGAACGCATGCTGTGGGAGGTCTTCGGCGTCATGATGCGTATAGAGTCCGACAGAAAGCTCCCGCTCAGATACGCCGATGAGAAAGCGCTCTTCGCGCGGGTCGAGGACCGCCGCGGCAACTGGACCGACGAACCTCTGCCTATACCTGATCCCCGGACACATGTAGAGAGCGTGACTTTTTCAAAGGCCGAGCTCAAGAAGGCGAAGGATCTCCCGTTCGCGGCCGGTGATTCCGTGGAACTCGACTTCCGTCTGGTTCCCGGCCTCGCCACGAAGGAGAAGCGGCCGCGATGTGCATATGTGCTGGCCGGAGTGGATGGTTCAAGCGGCGAGAATATCATTTGGAACTGCATATCCGTCAATCCCGAAACGGGCCTTCGCGGAATGTGGGAGTCTGTGCCGCCGCGCATCCTCGGCTTGTTGTCCGCCCGCGGCAGGATGCCTGGCGAGATCAAGGTCGTCTCGGGCAGGATGTTCCGCCTGATGCGCCCGCTCTGCATGGAGATACCTTTCAGGCTGTCGCTCCACGACCGGCTCCCCCGCCTTGAAGCCGCGTATCTGGCGCAGTGCGACCCGTCGAGATTTGTGGTATAATATACCGACAAACCAAGAAAGGCGACTCAATGGCCACAGAATCCAAAGTTGGGCGGAGAATCCGCACGTTTCGCGAGAAGCTCGACATGAGCATCTACGATCTCGCTCAGAGAAGCGGGATCGAAGAGAAAGTCATAAACTCGATCGAGAAGGGCGAGGTCCTTCCCGCTCTCGGCGTGCTTACAAAACTTTCACGTGCGCTCGGGCAGAGGCTTGGCACTTTCATGGACGACCAGTTCAAGCCCGATCCCATCATCACGCGTGCGAAGGATCTCGAGGCCGCGAAGGTCGCGGGCGAGGGCATGAACGATCTCGGCTACGCCTCCCATTCGCTCGCCATCGGCAAGCCCGACCGCCACATGGATCCGTTCCGAATCGAATTCGGCGCCGACGGGCGCGACGAGTCTTCGTCTCATGAAGGCGAAGAACTTATCATCTGTCTCGCCGGCGAGGTCGAGCTCAAGTACGGGAAGGAGGTCGTGACGACCTTGAAGCCCGGCGACACGGCCTATTACAACTCGGTCGTGACACATTCGCTGAGGGCCGTCGGCGGCAGGCCCGCCAGCATATACGGCATTGTTTTCATGCCGTTCTGAAGTTTCAAACAACGCAATCGGGGATGACTCATGGGCTGGTTCGAACAGAAGGAAAAGCCGAAGATTCCGCAGGCGAAGGCGCTTTGGGCGATCTGCCCCAAGTGTATGAGCCACTTTGAAAAAAAGGTGTGGCAGGACAACGCCCGCATCTGTCCCAAGTGCGGCTACCACGGGCGCCTCTCGGCGCGCGAGCGTATCGCGCAGACTGCAGACGACGGGACGTTCTGCGAGGTGTTCCGCGAAGTGAGCTACTCCGACCACCTCAAGTTCCACGATGCGACCGGCCCCTACCGCGACAAGGTCGAGGCGACCATCGCCAAGACCGGCGAGACGGAATCCATCGTGGTCGGGACGTGCGAAATCGGCGGACACAAGGCGATGCTCGGCGTCATGGACTTTTCGTTCATGGGCGGCAGCCTCGGGACGGGGACCGGCGAGCGCATAGCCCGCGCGTGCGAGCAGGCCGTCGCCGAGCGCCGTCCGCTCGTGCTATTCAGCGCGTCCGGCGGCGCCCGCATGCACGAAGGCATACTTTCCCTGATGCAGATGGCCAAGACCTCCGCCGCAATAGGCCGTTTGAAGGACGCGGGCCTGCCCTACATATCCGTCCTCACCGACCCGACGACCGGCGGCGTCTCGGCGAGCTACGCCATGCTCGGCGATATAAACATAACCGAGCCTCGCGCCCTCATCGGTTTTGCGGGGCGCCGCGTGATCGAGAACACGATCCACCAGAAGCTGCCCGACGATTTCCAGTCGGCCGAGTATCTGGAGAAGCACGGCTTCATCGACAAGATCGTGGAGCGCAGGAACATGAAGGCGTTCATCGCCAAGATGCTTAACTACTGGGGGTTCTGATGATGGCTGCCAAGAAAACTGCGAAGAAGGCCGCTGTGGCGAAGATGACTGCGATGGACCGCGTGAAGCTCGCGCGCGACCCGAAGAGGCCTCACATAGGCGACTTCATACGGCTTATGTGCTCCGACTTCGAGGAGCTCCACGGCGACAGGCTCGTCAACGACGACCGCGGTCTCATCGGCGGCTTCGCTACGATGGACGGCGAGAAGATGCTCGTCCTCGGCCACCACAAGGGCGCCACCGTCGAGGAGAACATGGAGGCCAATTTCGGAATGGTCAATCCCGACGGATACCGCAAGGCCATGCGTCTGGCGACGCTCGCCGAGAAGTTCCACCTTCCCGTCGTGACTTTCGTTGACACCCCCGGCGCGTATCCCGGCGACACTGCAGAGGCTCGCGGACAGGCTGAGGCGATCGCCAAGTCTTTGGAATTCTTCGCCGGCCTCAAGACGCCTGTCGTGGTGGTCGTCACCGGCGAGGGAGGTTCCGGCGGAGCGCTCGCGATAGCCGTCGGCGACACTGTTCTCATGCTCGAGAACGCGGTGTATTCCGTCATCTCGCCCGAAGGCTGCGCCGGCATCCTCTGGCGCGACGGCGCGAAGGCGCCCGAAGCGGCCGAGGCTCTCAAGATAACGGCTCCCGACCTTCTCAAGCTCGGCGCGATCGACGAGATTGTAAAGGAGCCCGCAGGCGGCGCCCAGAAGAATCACGCCGCCGCTGCGGCCGCCGTCAAGAAGAGCGTCCTCAAGGCTCTTAAGGCGTTGAAGGGCATTCCTCTTGACGAGCTCTTGAACCGCCGCTACGCGAAACTGCGCGCGATGGGCAACTTCTTCAAGTAAGGGACGTGCCGCCTTGGCGGAACTATACGAGACACCGAAAGGCAGCCGCACGCACATAGCCTTCTTCGGCCTGCGCAACGCCGGCAAATCGACGCTTGTAAATGCGTTCACGCGCCAGGACGTGGCGATTGTGAGCGACGTCGCCGGCACGACGACCGATCCGGTGTCGAAGGCCATGGAGATTCTGCCTCTCGGGCCGTGCCTGATAACCGATACCGCCGGGCTGGACGATGTCGGCGAGCTCGGCGGAAAGCGCGTAGAGAAAACCCTCGCCGTTCTTGCGACCGCCGATGTCGCGGTGTGGGTGGATGACGGCGGCGCCGCGTCCGGCGCGGACGCCTTCAGAAAACGCTTTGACGACGAGTGCCGCAGACGCGGCGTGACCGTCCTTGAATACAGGCGCGGCGACTCTGTCGACGCGCTGCGTGAGAAGATAGCCTCCCTGCGTCTTGCGGACGCCGCGCCGGGGCTTCTCGACGGTCTTGCCAAGGCGGGCGACCGCGTGGTGTGCGTCTGCCCGATAGACGAAAGCGCGCCGAAAGGCCGTCTCATCCTGCCGCAGGTCCAGCTTATCCGCGAGTGTCTCGACATCGGCGCATGGAGCGTCGTATGCCAGCCGCGCGAACTGCCGCGCGTTCTCGGCGAGGTGAAGTGCAGCCTTGTCGTGACCGACTCTCAGGCGTTCGGCGAGGTGAAGGATTCGCTGGCGTCGCTCGCCGCGGGCCGCCGCCCCGCGCTCACCTCGTTCTCCATACTCTTCGCCCGGCAGAAGGGCGACCTTGCGGAATACCTCAAGGGGCTTGCGGCGGTGCGCTCTCTCAAGGACGGCGACCGCGTGCTTGTCGCCGAGGGCTGCACCCACCACCGCCAGTGCAACGATATAGGAACGGTCAAAATCCCCAGAGCGCTTTCGAAGATGACAGGCCGCCGCCTTGAGTTCTCTTTTGCGGGCGGCGGCGCGTTCGGCGTCTCGTCCGACGGCGGCGCGCCGGCTCTTGTGGTGCAGTGCGGCGGCTGCATGCTCACGCGGCGCGAGGTTCTAAGGCGAATCGGCCTCTGCCGCGAGGCGGGCGTGCCGATCGTCAACTACGGCATGCTCCTCGCCGCGGCGCACGGGCTCGCCGGCGCGCGCCCCGACGGACTTGTAGACCTATGACCTGGAAAGCCAACTATCACACCCACACCACATGGTGCGACGGTAAAGACAGCCCCGAAACGGTCGTGCTCTCGGCGGTCGCCAAAGGTTTCGAGGCGATTGGATTCTCTTCACACGCCATGCTGCCAAAGCCGATCCTCGACTGGGTTCTCACGCCCGAAAAGTCGCTGCGCTACGCGGACGAGATACGCGATCTCGCCTCCCGATACTCCGGCCGCATAAGGGTTCTCTGCGGCGTAGAGGCCGACTATTCGGCGGGAAGCGCCAGTCCCGACAGGTCCAGCTACGCGGCGATGAAGCCCGACTACATAATAGGCTCCATCCATTTCGTCACCGCCCCCGACGGCGCGCTCGTCTGTGTCGACAAGTCGCCGCAGTCGCTGGCCGAGGGCGTGCGCGACCACTTCGGCGGCAGCGTCGAGGCGTACATTCGCGCCTACTTCGCGCAGCAGCGCGAGATGGTCGGCCGGTTTGATTTCGACATTGCCGGACATCTCGATCTCGTGCGCAAGTTCAACACGAAGCACCCCTACTTCGACGAGTCCGCCGCGTGGTACCGCGAAGAGCTTGAAAAAACCGCCGATGCGGTCGCGGCGAGCGGGAAGATCGTCGAAGTCAACACCGGCGCGATCTCGCGCGGCTGGATGGACGACGCCTATCCTTCGGCGGCGTTCCGCGCGCTTCTGCGCGAGCGCGGCGTGAAGTTCATCCTGAGCGCCGACGCGCACAGCGCCGAGACGATCGACTGCGCGTTCGACAGATTCGGCAACGCCGAGGAATATACGAGGTTCTTATGAGAGACTTGAGCGAGATACTTGAAGAGGTCGAAAGCCGCATAGCCGCCGCGTGCAGAAGAGCGGGAAGGAATCCGGACGACGTTGAAATCGTCGCCGTCACCAAGACCCACGGCGCGGAGGTCGTGGGCGAGGCCGTCGCGGCAGGCCTGCGCATCGTAGGCGAGAACAAGGTCCAGGAGGCCGCATGGAAGAAACCCGCGAGCGCGTCCGGGCCGGAATGGCATCTCATCGGCCACCTCCAGGGCAACAAGGTTCGCCACGCCCTCGAACTATTCGACTGCATCCACTCCGTCGATTCCGCCGCGCTCGCCGACAGGATCGACCGCATAGCCGGCGAGACGGGCGCGTCGCCAAGAATTCTTCTCGAAGTCAACGTCTCCGGCGAGAAGTCGAAAAGCGGCATGAAACCCGAGGAGGTGGAGTCCGTCGCGCGTCACATCGTCGAGAACTGCCGCAGGATTACTCTTGAAGGGCTTATGACGATGGCGCCGTTCTCCGAGAATCCGGAGGACGCGAGACCTTGTTTCCGGCGGCTCAGGGAGCTGCGGGATTCGCTGCAGAACCGTCTTGGAATAGGACTGCCGCGTCTTTCAATGGGCATGAGCGGCGACTATGAAGTCGCCGTCGAAGAAGGCGCCACATGGGTGCGGCTCGGCACGGTGCTTTTCGGCGAAAGGCCGAAGGTGAAGTCCGTCCGGGCCACGGCCGACAGCGACGACGGTTTTACCGGCGGCGGGCTCGACTCGTATTCCGGCGCCGGCCCGACCGTCCGAGTGCTGGACTAGTCCTCGGGGCGCTCGCGCTCCTCGAAGAAGAAGCATCCGTCCTGCGCCTCGTCGTCGCAGATGTATTCGTCCTCGCTCTCCGAAAAATTCGGATGGTCGCAGATGCAGGCGCCGTCGGCCATCCTGCATCTGCGCCACTCGCACCAGCCGCGTCCGCTCGCGCAGGTTCATGGCGCTGAGAGAAAAGGCCGTTTCGTCGTCCGGCTCGACCGAAATCCTCGTTACTACCGAGCTTGTGCGCGTGATGCGCCCGCACCGCCGCGCCTGAACCGCCTGTCGACCGCAAATCCAATCTGGACAATGCTCTGCCTAGTCTGCGGGGGTGGCGGCCTTCGGGTGCAGGGAAGCCTGCAAAAGGTCTGACCTTTTACAGCATAATGTCTGACCTTTTGATAAATAAAGTCTGACCTTTTAGATAAAAAGGTCTGACCATTTAATAAAAAAGGTCTGACGATATTATTAAAAAGGTCTGACCTTTTTATTAGTATCGTCAGACCTTATTGTGTTGCACCTGCCGAGGAGCGCGTCCTCAAGCGCCGACATGAGGGCGACTGCCCTGCGTCAGCAGCGGTGCATCGCGGTGGGTAGGGGTGCAAGTCCTGCCGTGCCCGGCACCATATGTCGGCGTGGTTTAGCGGCTTATCGTATAATTAATGCCGACAGACTTTTGCAAAGGGTGAAGCAGGCGGGGACAGCAACTGTAAATTTCATGCGGAATTTTCTGGCATTGTCTAAAGACGTGGCTTTCCATCCTTGCGCGTCAGCGCAGGGAAGAGA
>DGVK01000095.1:0-4506 GCA_002395905.1 Verrucomicrobia bacterium UBA4286
CCTTGCCGACCTTGTCCATCGCATCGGAGATCATCTTGCCGATCTCTTCATCGCCGTTGGCGGAGATTGTCGCGACCTGTGCGATCTCGTCGGCGCTCTTGACCTTCTTGGCCTGCTTCGCGATCGACTCGACGACTGCGGCGGTGGCCTTGTCGATACCGGCTTTAAGCGCCATCGCGTTGGCGCCGGCGGTAAGATTCTTGAGGCCTTCGCGGTAGATCGCCTCGGCGAGAAGCGTGGCCGTGGTCGTGCCGTCGCCGGCTACGTCGTTCGTCTTGGAGGCGACTTCCTTGACCATCTGCGCACCCATGTTCTCGAAAGGATCGGGCAGCTCGATCTCCTTGGCGACCGTCACGCCGTCCTTGGTGATCTGGGGCGAGCCGAACTTCTTGTCGAGAATGACGTTGCGCCCGGAAGGTCCGAGGGTCGATGTCACAGCGCTGGAGAGCTTCTCCACGCCCGCGAGGATTTTCTGACGCGCTTCGGCGTCGAACTTGATTTGCTTTGCCATGATGGTTTCTCCTATTCCTTTACTTCTCCAGGACGCCGAGGAGGTCTTCCTCCCTCACGAGCTGCAGCTTCTTGCCGTCGAGCTTCACTTCCGTGCCGCCGTACTTCGGCAGAAGCACCGTATCGCCGGCCTTGACGTCAAACTTGATCTCCTTGCCATCTTTGTCGGTCTTCTTTCCGACGGCGATGACCTTGCCCTGCATCGGCTTCTCCTTCGCAGAGTCGGGGATGATGATACCGCCGACGGTCTGTTCCTTCTCTTCGATGGGCTCCACGAGCACGCGGTCGCCCAGAGGTCTGATTTTCATTGTTGTTGTTCCTTTCGGGTTTAATGTTGACTGTAGATTATTTCATTGTGAAGTCGGCGTCGACGACATCGTCGCCGCCCTTCTTCGAGCCGCCCTGGTTGCCGTTCGGCGGGGGCGTGCCCGCGCCGGGAGGAGGCGTGCCTGCGCCGGCCGAGGCGCCGTGCTGGGTCTGCTGCGCCGAAGCGTACATCTCCTGCGCGACGGGCTCCATCGCCTTCATGAGCGCCTCCTGCTTCGCCTTGATGTCGGCGATAGGGGCTGGCGGCTGCTTGGCGAGCTCGTCCTTGAGAGCCTTCAGCGCGGCTTCGACCGGCGCCTTCTTGTCGGCCGCGATCTTGTCGCCGGAATCCTTCAAGGTCTTCTCGACCTGGAACGCGAGACCGTCGGCCTTGTTGCGCTCCTCGACCTCGGCGTGACGCTTCTCGTCCTCGGCCGCGTGGGCCTCGGCGTCCTTGCGCATGCGCTCGATCTCGTCCTTGGAGAGACCGCCGGCCGCAGTGATTGTGATCTTCTGTTCCTTCTGCGTCCCAAGATCCTTCGCCGAGACGTTGAGGATTCCGTTCGCGTCGATATCGAACGTAACCTCGATCTGCGGCACGCCGCGCGGCGCCGGGGGAATCCCGTCAAGGTTGAAGTTGCCGAGGCTCTTGTTGTCGCGCGCCATCTTGCGGTCGCCCTGGAAGATCGCGATCGTCACGGCGGGCTGGTTGTCGGCCGCCGTGGAGAACACCTGGCTCTTCTTGGTCGGGATCGTGGTGTTGCGCTCGATGAGAGGCGTCATCACGCCGCCGAGAGTTTCGATGCCGAGCGTAAGCGGCGTTACGTCGAGCAGGAGCACGTCCTTGACTTCGCCCTTCAGGATGCCGCCCTGGATCGCCGCGCCCATCGCAACGACTTCGTCGGGGTTCACACCCTTGTGCGGCTCCTTGCCGAACAGGCTCTTGGCCTTCTCCTGGATGAGCGGCATGCGCGTCTGGCCGCCGACGAGAACGACCTCGTCGACCGTCGAAAGCTCGGCGTCGCTCATGCACTTGCGGCACGGTTCGCTGGTGCGGTTCACGAGATCCATCGTGAGCGCCTCGAGCTTCGCCTTGTTGAGCGTCGTTGTGAGATGCTTCGGGCCCGTCGCGTCCGCCGTGATGAACGGCAGGTTGATGTCGTAGGTCGTCGCCGTCGAGAGGGCGCACTTCGCCTTCTCGGCCTCTTCCTTCAGGCGCTGAAGCGCCATCATGTCGTTCGAAAGGTCGATTCCCTGCTGGGCCTTGAAGTCCTCGATCATCCATTTCATGATCGCCTGGTCGAGATCGTCGCCGCCGAGATGGGTGTCGCCGTTGGTGGCCTTCACCTCAAAGACGCCGTCGCCGATGTCGAGCACGGAAATATCGAATGTGCCGCCACCGAAGTCGTAAACCGCAATCTTCTCGTTCTTCTTCTTGTCGAGACCGTAGGCGAGCGAGGCCGCCGTAGGCTCGTTGACGATACGTTTCACGTCGAGACCCGCGATCTTGCCCGCGTCCTTCGTCGCCTGGCGCTGCTGGTCGTTGAAGTAAGCCGGAACCGTGATCACGGCCTCGGTGATCTTCTCGCCAAGGTACGCCTCGGCGTCCTCCTTGAGCTTGCGCAGAACCATCGCGCTTATCTCCTGCGCGGTGTAGACCTTGTCGTTCACCTTGACGGCCGCGTCGCCGTTGGCCGCGCGGACGACTTCATACGGAACCATCTTGATCTCGTCGGTCATCTCTTCATAACGACGGCCGATGAAGCGCTTGATGGAGTAGATCGTAGACTTCGGGTTCGTCACAGCCTGACGTTTTGCCGCCTGGCCGACGAGCGTCTCGCCGTTCTTCGTGAAAGCGACAATAGAAGGCGTAGTGCGCGCACCTTCCTTATTAGGGATTACAACCGCCTCGCCGCCTTCCATCACTGCCATGCAGCTGTTGGTTGTTCCCAAGTCAATTCCTAGTACTTTTGCCATAGTCTTTCTTCTTCTTTCCGTCGCCTTACTGGGGCGACAGCCTAACACTAGCAGAGAGCGTGCCAAAGGCTGAAAACACCCTGTAAGCGGCTTTCTGCGGGACAAGCGGGACACAATGTCGCGACATTATGTCGCGCTTATCAACCCTCCGCCCAAGACCGTGTCACCATGATAAAAGACAGCGCTTTGCCCCGGCGCGACGCCGATAAGCCCTTCCGCACACCTCACGACAGACCCTTCAAGCTCCACCGGCCCCTTCGGTTCGCCCGCACTGCGCACTTTGACTAAAAAAGCGCCGCTTTTCTGCGCGTCCCGCACGCACTGCGCATCAGCCAGCCATGCTTCGTCCGCAAGGCGAAACTCTTTCACGACCGCCTCTTCCTTGAAAGCGACGACGACTTCATTCCTCTCTGCATCAAGGCGCACTACGTAATAGGGAATCCCCCCTCCTATGCCAAGACCTTTGCGCTTGCCGGGCGTAAAATGCCAAAAACCGTTGTGTCGACCGAGAATCCTGCCGGATGTATCGATGATATTGCCGGCACAATCCTCGGCACCGACGATTTCCATCGGGTCTCCGCCGCAAAAATCCTGGCTGTCGCCTTTCTCCGCAACAGGGAAGCCCGCCTCGCGCGCCATCTGCCGCACAGCCTCCTTCGACATCGTACCCAGCGGGAAAATCGTGCGCGCAAGCGTCTCACGGGACACACGATAAAGGAAGTAGCTCTGATCCTTCTTGGGGTCGGCCCCGCGCCTCAGCAAAACGCGCCCCGACTCGTCCGTGGAGATCCGCGCATAGTGTCCGGTGGCGAACCTGTCGCACCCGTCGGCGAACGCTGCCTTCGGAAGGACGTTGAACTTCACAGTCTCGTTGCACCTTACGCACGGGTTCGGCGTCCGCCCGGCAAGATAGGTGTTGCGCAGATACGCGCAGACTTTCTCGCGCCATTCTGCGGCGCAGTCGATTGACACGAGAGGGATTCCAAGCCAGTCCGCGACGCTCTTCGCCTCGGCGAGAGATTTTTCCTCCCCCGCGCGGCCGAGGCACATCGTGTAGCCGACGACTTCACACCCATCGGCCTTAAGCAGCATGGCCGACACTGCCGAATCCACACCGCCCGATATGCCAACGCCGACCTTCACGAAACGCACTCCCCGACTAGAGCGCGCTGCCCGGGAAGAACGTTCCGACAAGCCGGCCTTCTGCAAGCTGGCCGAGCACCGCGCGGCGCCCGTTTGCGATAAAAGTATCGATTCCCGCCGAGACTGCGGCTCTCACGGCCTTGAGCTTGGAATCCATCCCTCCCTTGGAGAGCCGCCCCTTCTCGCCGGCATGAACAAGCTTTGCAATGTTCCTGAAACTGTTCACCTCGGGGATGCGGCGGCCCTCGGCGTCAAGGAGTCCGTCAACAGTCGTGAGAAGAACAAGAGTGTCGGCCTTCACAAGTTTCGCCAGAAGAAAGCTAAGCCAGTCGTTGTCGCCGAAAGTCTGTCCTTTCAACTCCTCGTCGGCCACGACGTCATTCTCGTTTATAACAGGCACGATTCCGGCGCGCACGAGGTGGTCGAGAGATTTCTTCACGTTCTGGCTTCTGCGGCGGTCTTCGAAGTCGGCATGTGTCAAGAGAACCTGCCCGATTTTGACGCCGCGCGCAGCGAACAGGCGCTCGTATTCGCAGATGAAGCGGGCCTGGCCCACGGCCGCGCACATCT
>DGVK01000095.1:4613-4927 GCA_002395905.1 Verrucomicrobia bacterium UBA4286
CCCGCCGCCACCGCGCCCGACGACACGAAAAGCACTTCACCGCCGGCCGCGCGCAGAGCGCATATCCCGTCGACGATGCGCCTTAAAGCGGCGCGGTCGGGACGCCCCGCCTTGTTGGCAATGGCGTGGGTCCCGACCTTTACTACGATTTTGCCCATCAAACCCTTACGCGCCCAGCTGGAGACGCGCGAAGCGCTTGATCGTCAGCTTGTCGCCGACGTTCTTCGCAATTCCGTCGAGATACTTCTCGACCGTGAGGTCGCCGTCGGCTACGTAGTCCTGCTTGGTGAGGCAGATCTGCGTGCAGAACTTGG
>DGVK01000147.1 GCA_002395905.1 Verrucomicrobia bacterium UBA4286
CAAGGAGCAGAATCCCGAGAAGTACCCGATCGCGCAGGACATGTTCTTCCGCGTCGAGAAGGACTGGGGCGTGCCGTTCGAGATCTACAACGACGGTGACGTCTCGGCGCTCGCCGGCATGATCACGATGGGCAAGAAGGGCATCCTCGGCGTCGCGATGGGCTCGTCGGAGGCCGTCGGCTACATCGATCCGTCGGGCGCGCTGACGGGCCGCATCACCGAGCTCGCGTTCGCGCCGGTCGACTTCAACCCGGCCGCGCCGAAGGACGAGTGGTCGGGCGACGCGGGCGTGGGCGCGATGGCGTTCTCGCAGCAGGCCGTCAACTGGCTCGCCGAGAAGCACGGCTTCAAGTTCCCGAAGGACATGAAGCTTCCCGAGCGCCTCAAGGTCGTGCAGGCCGCGATGGAGAAGGGCGATGAAAAGGCTCTCAAGGTCTACATCCAGATCGGCCGCTTCCTCGCGCACGCGATACCGTGGTACAACGAGTTCTACGACTACGAGAACATGATGATCCTCGGGCGCGTGACCTCGGGACTCGGCGGCGAGGTGATCCTCGAGACCGCGAAGGCGATGCTCAAGGACGTCTATCCCGAGTGGGCCGAGAAGATCGACATCTTCATGCCCGACGAGAAGGCTCGCCGCCTCGGGCAGTCGGTCGCGGCCGCGCAGATCCCCGTGATCAAGTCCGCCAGGAAGCCGGCAAAGAAGGCGAAGTGACATGAGCGCCCGCGAATACACCAGGGAGCAGCTCGACGCGGCTCTCGCGTCGATGGGCGTGACCGGTCAGACGGACGTCGCCCGCTACGGCTCGGGCCACATAAACGACACGTTCAAGGTCGAGACGAAGTCGGGCGTGCGCTACATTCTGCAGCGCGTCAACACTGACATCTTCCCGCCGGACATGCTGAAGTCCAACGTGCTGCGCGTCACCGAGCACCTCGCGAAGAAAGGCATAAAGTCTCTTGTCGTCAAGGGCTATGAGAACCCGTGGCGCCTTTACGAGTTTCTCGAGGGCTACACTTCGACAGACCTCGTGACGAACCCGGCGCAGGCCGAGCTCGTCGCGGGAGCGTTCGCGAAGTTCCAGAACGACCTTGCAGACCTGCCTGCGCCGCGTCTCGGCGAGATAATCCCGAAGTTCCACAACACGGTCGACCGCCTGCGCCTCCTCGACGAGGCCGCGGCGGCGGACGTCAAGGGGCGCAAGGCCAAGGTCGCCGGGGAGCTCGCGTTCGTCGACGCGCGTCGCGAAGAGGCGGCGAAGATCGTGACGATGATGGAGCGCGGCGAAATACCCGAGCGCATCACCCACAACGACACCAAGATCAACAACGTGATGCTCGCGCCCGACGGCACGAACGTAGTGATCGACCTCGACACCACGATGCCGGGCTCGGCGCTATACGACTTCGGCGACATGGTGCGCACGTCGTCCGCCGCGGCCGCCGAGGACGAGAAGGATCTTTCGAAGGTCTACTCCAAGAAGGAGTACTTCGAGGCCCTCGTCAAGGGCTACCTCGCGCAGGCGAAGTTCCTCACCGACGCCGAGAAGGCGAACCTCGCATTCTCTGGCCGTCTCATCACGCTTACGATCGGCATCCGCTTCCTTACCGACTACCTCGCGGGCGACACGTACTTCCGCACCGCATATGACGATCACAACCTCGTGCGCTGCCGCACGCAGTTCAAGATGGTCGAGTCGATGGAAGAGCAGAGCGCCGAATACGAAGCGATCGTCCGCAAGTATTCGTGAGAGGTGTTTGACATGGCTTGTTCCTCTTCAGGGAAAGCCGTCGCCATGGCCGCCGTCGTGCTGTGCTGCACGACGGCGGTTCTGCTTGCGGCGGATGGCCGAGTATCCCGGTTCGTTCGCTTCTCATACGCGCGAAGAGCTGATTGACAACACGCGCCGCGTTCTGTGGCCTGCGGTGAAGAAAGGTCTTCTGGAGCCGCTGGGCGCGGCGCCCGCACGCGCGGTCGCGCCTGCAACGGACGTCGTCGCGTCTGGAACATACGACGAGATTCAGCGGCTCTTCCTGGACTCCGGCTGGACGGACGGCCTTCCGGTGGCGCCGCCGACGGAAAAAGCCGTCTCGGAATTCCTCCGTTTTACGGATCTCCCGCCAGACCGGAATCTTGGGGCGATGCCTCCCGCGCAGAGGGCTGTGACCGTGAGGCATGTCGCGGTGAACGGCGCGATGGCAGGCTGCCCGCCGGAATTCATGCCGCTCATGCTCGCGTTCGCCGAGGCGATGAAGAACGGCGACTTCCGCCGCACGCTGGCGTCGACGCACGGCTGGACGCCCTACTGCTGGCTCAACGGACCTGTTGCGCGGCAGCTCGGCTTCGACTGCGGGCAGGGGGAGATTTCAGCGCCGCGAAACGCCGCTCTCGGCCGCTTCATAGGGCTGGCGCTTCACAACCTCGCCGGGCTGCGGGTGAAGGAGAACCGTATGGGAACATTCGGATACTTGATGCCGTGGTGCCTTGTGGAAAACGACAAGGCCGCGTTGGACGCCGGCTGGAAGCCGTGGCACATGCAGCAGGGACACAATCTCAACGATTCAACGCTCACGGCGGCTTCGGCGATCAACTGGGGCAACAATCTCGTGCCGGCGACAAGCGACGCCGAACGCATCAAGGATGTCGTCGCATGGGACGCCGTGGAGAAGCAGCAGATGGCGCTTGGCAGCGGCATGCCGCGTGTATACCGCGCGTTCCTGCTCACGCCAGACGTCGCGCGCGATCTCGCGAAGGTGTACAGGTCGAAGGACGACTTCGAATCGGCGCTGATCGAGGCGGCGCGCAATCCGCTCGGGGCGAGGGCGTTCGCCAACTACTGGGGAAATCCTGGAAGCGCTTTCGACCCGCAGAAGTGTCCGCTCGCGCGCCAGCAGGCCGCGATCGCGCGTGCCGAGGGAGCGGCGTCCACGCCGACGCCGCCATGGCTGGGATGGAGCGGACTGCCCGCCGTCGAGACGGTGCCGGTCATGCAGCGCGGGAAAAGCGCGTTTATTGTAACCGGCGATCCTGCGCGGAACAAGGAGATGTGCCTTCCCGGCGGGGGTTTTGCCACGGTCAAGATAACGCTTCCGCGCGCCTGGGATGCGCTGATGGAGGAGAAGGGCTACGCGCCGCTCTCCGGTTTCACTCTCGCAAGCGACCTTGTGCCAGACGGACCGAGGGAGAAGGTTCGCGGCTACGACAAGCCCGGCGTTCGCGCGGATGCAGGCCGCAGGCGGCAGGGCCGGGATCGTAAGGGCGGGTTGACGGGGAGGGAGTAAAAGAGGTATAATTCACACTTGTACTTTTGGAGGAAAAGTAATGTCTGAAGACTTGCAGAGCCTGCTGGAGAAGATAAATCGCGACGGAGTCGAGAAAGCGAACGCCGCCGCGGAGGCCATTGTCGCCGCCGCCAAGGCGAAAGCGGCCGAAATAGTGAAGAACGCGAATGCCGAGGCTGCGGGCGTGAAGGCCGCCGCGGAGAAGGCCGCCGCCGACTATGCATCGCGCGCGGCGGAAACGGTGGCGCAGGCGGCGCGGGACACGATTCTCAAGATCGAAGCGTCGGTCACGTCCATGCTTGAAAAACTGCTTGCGAAGGATGTAGACAAGGCTCTGGCCGACGAGAAGAATGTCGCGGCGCTTGCATTCGAGGCGGTGAAAGGGCTTGTCGGCAAGGCCGACGTGGCGGTTCCGGCGAAACTCGCGCCAGCCCTCAAGGCGCAGCTCGCGTCGCAGCCGAATCTCACCGTCGTCACCGACGACTCGCTCGGAACGGGCTTTTCAGTGAGAGTCGACGGCGGGCGCGTGGAGCACGCTTTCACGGGGTCTGTGATTGCGGAGGAGCTCGCCAGGCGTCTCCGCCCGGATCTCGCGAAACTTGTCAAGTAGTCGGGCGCGGTGCGGCAGATGACGGTTGACTACATAGTTTCTTCGCTGCCGGCGCTCGCTTTCGGAGCGCCCGCGCCGATGACTCGCGAGGCGTTCGACGAGATCGCGGGCGATGCGGCCAAAGCCGCGCTCCGCGCATGGGGCGACCTCGAAACGCAGCTCAGGAACGCGCTGGCGGAGGCCCGCGGAGGCGGCGCGAAGCACCGGCGCGAGGCGAAAGGATGCTCGGTCTACTGGCGCAAGCGCGTCCTTGACTGTTTTACCGAGAAGGATGTCGCCAGGCGTGACGAACTGCTGGACAAGGTCTGGTGGGACGCCGCGGGCGAGCTTCAGAAACCGTCCGACCCGCTCGGGACCGGCGCGCTGGCCGCCTATTCAATACGTCTTGACATAGCCATCAGGCGGTCGAAGATATCGAAAGACGCGGGGAACGAAGCCTTTGACGGGCTGGTCGCCGCAACGAAGATAACATTCTAGGGGAGTTCTCATGACAACAACAGGAAAGATCGCAGCCGTAAACGGGAACATGATAACCGTCATCTTCGACGGGGCCGTCGCGCAGAACGAGGTTGGATACGCCGTGCTGGGCGACAAGCGCCTCATGGCCGAGATCGTGCGCGTGCGCGGCACGCGGTGCGACATGCAGGTGTTCGACGCGACGACCGATCTCATGGTCGGCGACAAGGTGGAGTTCACGGGCGAGCTGCTCGCCGCGGAACTCGGGCCCGGCATGCTGGCGCAGGTCTACGACGGGTTGCAGAACCCGCTGGCCGATCTGGCGAAGGAGGCGGCGAAGATTTCGAAGGACGCCGGATTTTTCCTCCAGCGCGGAATGTATCTGCCCGGTCTGCCGCGCGACAGGAAGTGGGACTGGCACCCGACGGCCAAGATCGGCGACCGCGTGACGGCCGGCGACTATCTCGGCTGGGTTACCGAAGGCATCTTCGACGAAAAGATCATGCCCGGCCACAAGATAATGGTTCCTTTCGCGTTCCGCGGCGTGTATACCGTCAAGGCGCTCGCGCCTGCCGGCGATTACACCGTCACGGAGGACATAGCGACGCTCACGGACGCGTCGGGCAGAGATGTGAAGGTCCAGATGATGCAGCGCTGGCCGGTCAAGGTGCCGATCAAATGCTTCACCGAGAGGCTTGAACCGACCGAGACGCTCGAGACCACGGTTCGCACTATCGACACGTTCTTCCCTGTCGCCGTAGGCGGCACATACTGCATCCCCGGACCGTTCGGCGCGGGCAAGACGGTTCTCCAGCAGACGACGGCGCGCTACGCCAAAGTCGATATCGTGATATCCGCCGCGTGCGGCGAGCGCGCGGGCGAGGTGGTCGAGACCTTGAAGGAGTTTCCCGAGATCGTCGACCCGAAGACGGGCCAGTCGCTCATGAAGCGGACGATCATAATCTGCAACACGTCGTCCATGCCTGTGGCGTCGCGCGAGGCTTCGGTGTACACGGCGGTTACGCTGGCGGAATACTTCCGTCAGATGGGGCTGAACGTTCTTGTCCTCGCCGACTCCACTTCGCGCTGGGCGCAGGCCATGCGCGAACTTTCGGGACGCCTTGAGGAGATTCCGGGCGAGGAGGCGTTCCCCGCCTACCTTGAAAGCCGCATAGCGGCGTTCTACGAGCGCGCGGGACGCGTCAAACTTAAAAACGGCGCGACGGGTTCGGTCACTATCGGCGGGACGGTGTCGCCGGCGGGCGGCAACTTCGACGAGCCGGTGACACAGGCGACGCTCAAGGTCGTCGGCGGCTTCCACGGGCTGAGCCGTGCGAGGTCCGACGCGCGCAGATATCCGGCGATCGATCCTCTGGACAGCTGGAGCCACTACAATTCCGTCATAGAGCAGGACCGCGTCGAAAGGGCTCGCGCCATACTGCGCAAGGGCAACGAAGTCGGCCAGATGATGAAGGTCGTCGGCGAAGAGGGCACGAGCCTTGCGGACTTCACGACATATCTCAAGGCGGAATTCCTCGACGCTGTATATCTGCAGCAGAA
>DGVK01000110.1 GCA_002395905.1 Verrucomicrobia bacterium UBA4286
CGGCGAGCTTCGTCGCCATCTGCGATACGACGCCGAGGTCGTGGGTTATGAGAAGGACGCCCGAGTTCGCCTGGTGAAGCCGCTTCATGAGGCGCAGGACCTGCGCCTGGATCGTGACGTCGAGCGCAGTCGTCGGCTCGTCGGCTATCACGAGGTCCGGCCCGAGCATAAGCCCCATCGCTATCATGACGCGCTGCTGCATGCCGCCCGAAAGTTCATGGGGATAGGCCTGCGCCCGCTGCACAGGGTCGGGGATGCCGACCTTCCCGAGCCACTCAAGCGCATGGTCGCGCGCGGCGGCCTTCGTCATCTGCTCGTGAAGGAGGATGGTCTCCACAAGCTGGTCGCCTATCCTGTGAAGCGGCGAGAGCGACCCCATCGGATCCTGGAAGACGACGCCGATCCTCTTGCCGCGCAGCGCGCGAAGCCGCTCAAGCGGCATTGTGAGAGTGTCCACGCCGTCCAGCAGTATGCGCCCTTTCGGGTAGAACGCCGGCGGACTCGGAAGAAGCCGCGCGATGCTCATGGAAACCGAGCTCTTCCCCGAGCCCGATTCCCCCACGACCCCGAGAACCTCGCCGCGTTCGAGCGTGAGATTCACGTCCATTGCGGCCTTCGTGACCTCGCCTTCATCGTTGCGGAACGATACGTCCAGATCTTCAATCTTTAGAAGCATGTGTTGTAGCCTTTGCCGTTTTGCCTCGATGGGTGTATTATACCAAATCCGACGCGCCGCCTGCTTGCGGACTACCCTTTCGCGCCGACGCCGACGATTCCTTTCGACAGCCCCGTCCTCACCAGCGCGTAGCTGCGCGATCCGTCCGGCGCCATGATGATAGCCGCCGCGTCGAGAAAGCGCGGCCACGTTTCGCGCGAACGCTCGTTGTAGGCCCCGCGCGTGGAGAGGAACGCCGCTATGTAAAGGTCGTGCGTGGCGGCGATCATGAGCCTGGCGGTGAAGCGCCCTGCGAGCCAGCGCTCCAGCGCGTCGGACGATTCGTGCAGGTCGTTGAAGCCTCTCATGCGCCCCGTGTTCATGTATTCGATGCTCGCCGGGAAGAAGTTCTCCGGCGGGGTGAACACGTGCAGAACCTCAAGCGTGTCGCGGTAGTAGAAAGTTCCGTTTCCGAGGCATTCCGCGCAAGGTATCTCGGCGCCGGCGACGCCCATCCCCTCGGCGATGCACGCCGCCGTCATGCGCGTCCGCCTCAGAGGGCTCGCGACGAACTGCACGTCGCCGGCGAACTCCTTCAGGGATTCGCCGAGCAGCCGCGACGTGCGCTCGCCTTCGGCCGTGAGGGGAAGCGAATCGCCGAAGGTCGGGTCGGTAGGGTCCATCTTCGGGCGCTCGCCGTGGCGCACCTGCAGAATGACCCGCGAGCCTCCGGCGAGGGCGCGTTTCACATCCTCAAGCGATATCTCGACGTTGCGCACTGCCGTCACTTCTTGCCGCGGCGCACGACGATCGTCCTGTTGGAACGGCTCGAACCTATGCGGCTCCAGTCCTTGAGCATGCCGAAGTAGTCGCGCGCTATTATAGTCTGCACGCGCGGCGCGCGCTCGCGGACCACCTCCACTACAAGCCGCCCCTTGTCGTCGGTGCGCTTGATCACGTTGCACTGGTACCAGACATGGTAGAAGTCAAGCGTGCTGCGGAAGGCGAATCCACTCGGGAGGTGCTCCACCTCGGTGTAGCCCTCGGGGAAGGTCACAGTGTACGCGACGCGCTCGCCTTCAACCGGGCCGAGGCACAGCGGCCCTTCGCGCAGAACTCCCGTAAGCGGGAAGAGCGGCTCGTAGAAGTCGGGGAGCGCCAGAGTTATCGTGTCGTCCTCGACCGTCGCGAAATAAGGCACGTAGCACGAGAACGACCTCTTGGACGGATAGCCCTTCGTGTCGGTCACAAGCTCGCTTGTCGCGCTCGCCGACTGCGCCACGCCGCCGAGCAGCTCCTGCAGGTGGCGGCTGCGGTCCTCGGGGAGCATCTCCTCGTATTTCTTGCGGAACGCCCCGACGCCTACGCCCCAGATCGTGCTCTCGACGTCGAAATCGACCGCGCCGTTCTCGCGAACCTCGACACGCGCCTCGGTCGTCTTGTAGGAGTTGTAGTCGGCTGTGGTGTTGGCCACCTTCTCGAACGTCTCGGAGACCGGATCGAAGTAGTCCGACCCGGCGTAGGGCGACGCGCCGACAGGCGTGAACTCGTTCTCGGTCCCCACGAAGACCGTCGTCACCGTGCGGCCGAACGGCAAGAGCCCCCAGAGCCACCCGCCCTTGTATTCGCGTACGCGGCAGAGCGGTATCGCAAACGCCCTCACATTGGGGAAGGTCTGCATCTCGACATTCTTGAGATATGGATCCAGCCCGCCGTTTGCGGACGAGAACACGACATCCGCCTCGAAACCCGCGCCGCGCATGAGCGCGCACATCGTGCGGACGAAGTCAAGGCGCGAGGCGTAGTGCTCTTTAAGAACGACTTCAGGATCGGTAAGATGGCGCTCGATGGGAATCTCGTAGAGGCCGGGCCCTGTCACGCGGACGTTCTTCACCATCCAGTCGCGTATCGCGCATATCGTGCCGAGACCGTCTCTGGAGACCGGCTTCACGTCGGCCGCCTCGCGCAGGCGCGCGGCTATGCCGCTGAACGAATTGGAACTGACGATCCACTGGTCGCGCCAGAACTCGCCGGGCGCCGCCATAGGCTCGGCCTTCAATAGGCGCGGACGCATCACCGTGCGCGAATGCTCGTTCACGCGCACCGTGTATTCGTCGGTCGGCTCGAACACGTCGAACGTCCACTTGCCGTAGAACGGCGCGGGCGCGTCCTTGGCCTTCCGCACGACGGTGTAGGAGATGACGCTCCCGATTTCGACGGACGGAAGGTTGACGACCATCTGCTTCGAGGCGGGATAGCGCGGCGCGGAAGACGCCCACCCGCAGTCCATCTCGTTGACCTCGCGGTCCATGAGACGGGCAACCTTGCCGTCGCGGTTGGAAACCGTGGCGGAGACGATTTCAATGCTCTCCCATGTAGGATTGTAGGAGAACGAAAGCTCGGACGAGCTCTTCTTGCCGTCGTAGGTGAGAATCTCCTTGACGACCGTATTGGTCACCACCCAGCTGCTGTCGCCCTGAAGATCGGCCTCGGCCTTGTACAGCCGGAAACGCACGTTCGCATCGGCGAGTTCGTTCTTGCCGAAGACAGGGCGCTCGCGCTCCGCCGATTCTATCTCCTTTATTGTCTCGCGCACGCGCGAATACTCCTCCGGAGAGAACTCGACGTCGTTCACCGCCGCGCGGCGCTGCACCACGAGCGAGTCGCCTTCCACGCGGAACGTGCGGCAGTATTCATACTTGCCGTCGATTTTCCTGTCCTTGGGCAGTGTGAGCGCCGCGCCGAGGTTCCCGTCGAGCGAAATCCTGAGCGTCTCCATCACCGACGCCGTGGACGTTATGACGAGAGGATACTTGCGCGTCTCGAGCGAAGTCTTGCCGCGCAGAAGCCAGGTCACCGCGCCGAGCGACGGCGAAAGCATCGGCGCGTTAAGTTCGTCGCGCGTGTCGCCGCGCAGGACGGCCTCGGGCACGCGCGAAAGGAGCTGCACCGAAAGCGGCCTGCCGGTGTCGCGCAGGTCGACCGGCATTATCTCGCACTGCAGAAGCTCCGCGCCGGCGAAGCGGTTGCGCAGGATCGCCTCGAACACCTTGCGGCGTTCTTCGGGGCGCCTCCTCAGCAGGGCCTGGCGGTACTCGTTGTCGTTCGCGCCGTTGAACATGAGTTTCTGGCGCAGGAGTATCGAGCCGTCGGCCGAGAGCGTCCCCGAGGCCTCGATCACGAGCGCGTTGTCGTCCGCCGGCACGACCGGCGAAGTGCGCAGCGTCTCGCCGTCGGGACGCGCCACGAGGTAGGAGCAGTTGCAAAGGTAGGAGGGCATCAGGTCGCGGCTCGACTCGTTCGTCGGGTCCATAAGGATGTACTTCATGTCCGTCTGGTCGGTCGCGCCTTCGGCATGCCTGTATTCAGGGTTCGCCACGGCCACGATCGCGTGGTTGAAATAGGGCGAAGGAACCTCGCTGTCGCGCTTCGCGCCGGCCTGGATGAGAACCGGATATGCTTCGACGCCGGCTATGCGCAGCATGGCGACGAGCAGCGCCGCCTTGTCGCGGCACACGCCGTAGCGGTTGCCGAAGGTTATATCCACGTCGTGCGGCGCGTAGCCGGGGGAGGTGTCCTCCATCGTGAGGCCCATGTAGCGAACCTCCTGCGCGACCCATTTGTAGATGGCGCGCAGGCGCGCGACGAATTCCGTCTCGGGTATGTCGGCCACGATCTCGGCGACCTTGTTGGATATCGCGGCGTCGGCCTTGGCCAGATGGGGCACGCAGAGATCCCAGTACCAGCGCGAAAGCTGGCTCCAGCTCTCCACGGTCGATACCTGGACGTTCTGGACGAGCAGGTAGAAAGGCGGTGTGTCGGGCTCGCTGAAGGCCTGGGGCGAGTTCACCGCGCGCCACGTGTGGACGACCTTGCCGTCGTCGCGCGTCTCGACGCTCTCGGTCACGTTGCCGAGGGGATTGCGGATGACCGTCTTCTTGAGCGGGAGCTCCTTCGGCGAGATCACCCGGAAGGTCGAGTCTAGAATCGGGCACTCCCACTCGAAGACCGACATGTCGGCCCACTGCCCTTCTATGCGGGACTTGAACGCAGAGCGCTCGTATATATAGTGGATTGTCTCGCCGACCTTGAGCCCGGGCACGTTGCACACCACCTGCCTGTGCATCGGGTCGTAGATGTTCTCGTCCATCGAAGAGTTGTCGGTCGTCTCCTTGGTCGTGGACGACACGTCGACGGCGCGCTCCACGCCGTTCGTCCCGATGATCGAGACCGCGATCACCCGCGCCGCGCCGTAGCGCGAGCTGTATCTGAGCGAAAGAGTGCTCTCATCGCGGCGCCCTTTGTCGGTAAGGACCTTCACCCATTCCTCGTCGCGGTCGACGAATGTGCCGTCGCTCTGGTACTCGACCTCGCGCACGCTCTTCACCGACACCGCGTCGGCATCCGGGAATCTCTCCAATGTTATGTCGTCGGCAAGGGCTGTTGCCGCAAGAAACGCCATGGCGCACCAAAGCGAGGCAGTCATTCGTTTTTCAGTCATGTTCCGTTGTTCGGTATGTGTTGTCTGTTAAATGATCCCTGGTCCGGGAGTGAGAGCGTATTATACCAAAATTCGCCCGCGCCTGCAGACGCGCCATCCGCGCCACCTGGCGGCCGCCGCTCACGTATATGACAGGATGCGCTCTGCGAATTCGGCAAGATCGGGGTATCTGGCCTCGGCGTGGCCGTCAAGCGGCGTGGGCTGTCCGTTGACGATGAAGACTTTTCCGCCGTTACGAAGAGTGAGGCGTGGAAGCCCCGCGGCGGGGAAGACTGTAAGCGACGTGCCCAGCACGAGCATCACATCGGCGCACGCCGCCAGCTCGCCGGCCTTTGCGAACGCAACCTCGGGCAGAGCCTCTCCGAAGAATGTTATCTCCGGCTTGAAGACGCCGCCGCATTCACATCTTGGGATATATGGATCGCCGAGTTTTTCACGTCCGCCGTTCGCAGCGATCATGTCCATAATGGCGTTGAACGGCTTTGAGGCGCCGCACCTGCGGCAGCGGTGGACCGCAGGCGAACCGTGGACCTCGTAGACATTCGATGAACCTGCCGCCTGATGCAGCATATCGATGTTCTGCGTCGCTATTCCGGCGAGACGGCCCATATCCTCAAGGTGTTTCAGGGCGAGATGCACCGGTCCGGGCTTGAATCCGCCCAGACCGTACACCAGCTCGCGACATCCGCGATAGTAGATTGAAGGATCGCGGTCGAACCAGTCGATGTCGAATATCCGCTCCGCGTCGGGATTGCTGTACAACCCTTTCGGACCTCTGAAATCGGGGATTCCACAAAGAGTGCTTATGCCCGCCCCGGTAAGTGCCGCGACGTGCTTCGCGCTTCGTATAGCATCAATCATAACATCCATGTCGCGGATATTATACATTTTCCGCTGTTCTGCTGTCAAGCGGGGCGAAATACCCTCAGAAACCTGCATGCACGAAACCTCCAATTATCACCCAAACGGTGCAAAGTATGCGCACACGCACCCCTTTCCCACCACTTATGACCCCCGGGGGTCGGGGTCAAAATACCCCCAGGGGTTGATGGACACTGGTTGGGGGGTAGCACCGCTCTACCCCTAGGGGTAGACAGGCGTTACCCTCAGGGTAGAGAAATCTGGGAGAGCGGGCGTCCCGCCCGCTCTCCCAGATTTCCGCCA
>DGVK01000139.1:0-13710 GCA_002395905.1 Verrucomicrobia bacterium UBA4286
CGACGGGGAACCAGGTGCGGTAGAAATTGTCCCTGCGCCATTCGTTTCCGGCAGAGGCATAGTCGCAGAAGAAAACGGTCGTCGGCAAGGCCGCCTCGGGATTTTCGTGGTGGGAACCGATCGGCAGCGTTGCACTGAACGCCGTCCACATGCCGTCGGCGGGGGTGCGGACGGCGGCGAAAGCCGGCATCTTCTCGCCGTCCGCGATCCCCGGGCGGAAGGGCTCCGTCATGTCGCCGTCGTTGAAGCGGCTGTCGCGGGCGAGCAGGACGGGCCCGCGCGTGAAGGCGACATGATGGGCGAGCGTATGCGCGACGACCGGCATGTCGAAGGAAATCTCGACGATATCGCCCAGCGTCCATTCGCGCGCAACCGTGAAATAGCTCCCGGGTGCGACGCCGTCCAATTCCTGGCCGTTGAGCCAGACGCGCGTTTTCTCCGAACTGGCCGGAATGCGCAGGCGCAGGGGCACGACCCCCGCCCCCTCGGTGTGGCTGACGATTCGCGCGTAATCAGTCCGCGGATAGAGCGAATACATGTCGAACGCCACCTTCCGCCCGCCGGAAAGCTCGCCCGCGACGAGCGCGGAAGAATAGAAGTTGAACGTCGCCGCGTCGCCGCGCGTCGTGAAGAGTTCCCTGAGGAAACAGAGGAAGCCGCGCGGACCGTTCGCCGTGCAGCAGTCGGTGTGCATGTAGCAATGGTGCTGGCCGTGGTAGCGGTTGCCGGAAAGCGGCGTGTAGCCGGCGAACTCCGCGCAGTCCAGGCGCAGCGCGCCGAGATATGCGTTGTAGAACGTCCGCTCGATCTGGTCGGCCCACTTGGGGTCGTCTGTCATCTCAAGAAGCTTTTCGCAGAAGCGCATCCACGTCGTCGTTACGCACGTCTCCTGCAGCCTCAGGTATGGCAGGTGCTGCTTGCGCGCGCCGTGGAACCACGCCTCCGAGCAGGCGCAGCCGCCGGCGAGGTTCACCTCTTCGCGGATTATATCCTCGCCGGTCGCGACGGCCGCGCGCCAGAGCCTGTCGAGAAGTTCCTTCTCGCCGTCCGCCCTGCCGTCCTCCCGCGCCGCCTCTATGTACTCCAGCATCCCCTGATAGCAGCTCATCATCTCGTAGGACTTCCAGCGGTTGTGCTTCATCACATATCCGCCGTGGGTCTCGGGGGAGTTGCCGTGGCCGTTTCTGTCCGCGACGGAGACCCCTTCCAGCGCCAGGTCGACGAGGCGCGGGCCGGCCGCGGGCTCCGACATGCCCTTTATGATGAAGCGCGCGAAGTCGAGGTAGCGCGGTTCGTGCGTGCGCCTGTATAACATGACGACGGGTTCGAGGATCGACGAGCTCGCGTAGCCCGACCAGTTGCCGGTCTGCCACAGCTCGCGCCCACGGCGTCCGCCGGGGCCGATCTCGCCTGTCACGTAGTCGCAGAGTTTCTTCGCGGCCTCCAGCGCGCGTGCGCCGCGCTCCGAACCTCCCTCGAGATCGACGTAGTGGAGAAGGCCCATCATAGTATACTTCATACCCCACACGTCCCAGCCTTCGCCGCAGCGCAGAGCGTCGGGGTAGTTGCCGATGTAGCCGCACGGCTCCTGCGAGGCGAGGATTCTGTCGACGCCGCGGTCTATGGAGCGGCGCAGAGCCTCTGCCCCGTCCGTCGAGCTGCGCGAGGACGAAAGGTAGCCGAGATAAGGGACGGCGGAATGCATCCACTTGCCCCAGAACTCCGTCTGCCACCAGCCCTTGGTTTCGGTCTTCTCCATGAAAGGAGCGGTGATGTAGTCCACATCGCACGCGGCGACGTGCCGCTCGACCATCGAATCAAGCCTCTCGCCCAGCCTTCCCTTGAGCCGCGCGCCGCCGAAGTCGGCGAGCGACGCCGCCGCCGCGGAGGCGATTACAACAACAGATAAACTAGACATGCGCAGTCTCTCCCTGTGACATTTTGCAAAACGATTTCATACACCGGGTATTATACCATAAATCCAGCACACGCGTACGTCCCGCCGCACGGTCGGGATTATGGTATAATATGGACGATGGAAACGAAAGAGAAAGTCGCGGTATTGATGGGCGGAACCTCAAGCGAACGGGAGGTGTCGCTCGTCAGCGGGAAGAACGTCGCGGAGGCGCTCGCCTCGCTGGGCAAATACGAGGTCGTGCCGGTAGACCTCCGGTCGGACAGCCTTGACGGACTGCCCGACGGGGTTTCGCGCGCATACATAGCCCTTCACGGCGGCTGGGGCGAAAACGGCGGCGTGCAGGCGGCGCTTGACGCGCGCGGCATCCCATACACCGGGCCGGGTGCGATGTCTTCGCGGGTGGCGATGGACAAGATCAAGACGAAGATGGTTCTCGAAATGAAAGGCGTGCCGACCGCCGCCTGGTCGCTCGCCTCCGCCGGGACGCAGGCGTCGCCTCTGCCCCTGCCGGTCGTGGTAAAACCGCCGCGCGAAGGATCGAGCGTCGGCATATCGAAAGTGTCGCGTCCGGAAGAGTGGGCGAAAGCGCTGGACGTCGCGCTCGCCGCGCAGGGCGGCGTGGGCGAGGTGATCGTGGAAGAGTTCATCCCAGGCCGCGAGATGACCGTCGGCGTGATCGACGGCGAGGCTCTGCCTGTGCTGGAGATTGTAGCCAAGGGCGGATGGTACGGCTACGACGAGAAATACAACTCTGAAGAGACGCGCTACCCCTTCTACGGCGAAGACGGCTCGAAGGAGATTCCGGGCTGCCCCGCCGAAAAGCTGCAGAAGATCGCGCTCGACGCTTACAAGGCGCTCGGCTGCCGCGGCGTGACGCGAGTGGACTTCCGCGTTTCACCGATGGGGAGATGCTACGTCCTTGAACTGAACACTTCGCCGGGCTTCACGTCGCACTCGCTCGTTCCCAAAGCGGGTATGAAGACGGGGCTTTCCTTCGCAGGCGTGTGCGACAGGATACTGCAATCCGCAAGGCATGACTGACAATGAAGAAGAACAAGGTTGAAAACAGTTCCGGAGGGCGCGGCGTGCTGGCCGCGGTGGCCGTAGTCCTTGCAGTCGCGGCCGCGGCGGCGGTTCTTTTCGCCTACACGACGCTGAGAGACATCTGGCGCGAACAGTGCGTGGTGGACGACGTCACGGCGCAGGTCACGGTTCATGACGGCAAGCTGGTCAAGGGAGACGTGGTGGCCGACGCCCTCGGTCTGCGCAAGGGCGCGAACCTCGCCGAAATCGATTTCGCCAAGCGCCGCGCGGACGTGCTCGCGCGGTATCCTGCGATACGCGACATTTCCAT
This sequence comes from Verrucomicrobia bacterium UBA4286, assembly GCA_002395905.1. Classification (GTDB taxonomy): domain Bacteria; phylum Verrucomicrobiota; class Kiritimatiellia; order RFP12; family UBA1067; genus UBA1067. The sequence continues at coordinate 3,273 of DGVK01000139.1, forward strand.
CACACGGCGTCTGCCGAACCGTGTCGAAATCTCGATCGAAGAGCGCAAGCCAGTAGCGAGAATGAACATACGCGGGCATAAAGGCGACACGGGGCGCGTCGTCGACACCGACAGCATCGTATTCCAGTGCCGCCGCGGGACGAGCCTTCTGCCGGTGATACGCGAGGACCAGTCGCCGGGCACGGCCCCAGGGAAGCGACTCAAAGGGCGGGCCCTCGGCGCGCTGCGGCTGATAGAGGCGTGCCGCGAACCCGAGCTTCAAGAGCTCGCAATTCTGGAGGTCGACACCTCCAAGCCGGATTTCCTTCCCGCGACTCTCGGCCGGGACTACTCGACCGCCAACATAGCGTGGCAGGGTATGGAGGAAGAACCCACCGAAGCCTCCCGCGCCGATCTGATGCTGAGGCTCTCGAATCTGAGAGACGCGATGCGATGCGACATAGGCGCCGGCACGAAGGTCTGGAACGCCAGGGATCTCGAAAACCCGAACAACGTATACGCCGACAAGAAGGAGATCATACGGTGAACAACATATACGCAGCTCTTGAAATCGGCACGACCAGAACGGTTCTCGCCGTGGGCGAAGCGGAGACCGGCGGCAGGCTCAAGGTAACCTGCCATGCAGAGATGCCGTCCGCAGGAGTCAGGAAAAGCCAGATTCTCGACATCAACCAGGTCACGCAGTCGGTCAAGGGCGTCCTGCACGAAATAGAGCGCAAGCAGTCCGAAGCAGGCTCCACGATCACAATAGGCAACGCCTTCCTCGTAGTCTCGGGCCAGCATGTCAAAGCCGACCATTTCACCGGCTCGACGCTTGTCGACGGACGCGTCACCGAAGCCGACATAGCCGATGTAGCAGAATCGGCGCGGTCGATGGCTCTGCCGAAGGACCGCGAGCTTCTAGACATAGAGGACCAGAACTACGGCCTCGACGGACTGGGCGGAATATCGGCGCCCGTCGGCATGGCGGGGCGCATACTGAAGCTCGACACGGTCCACATACACGCCGACAGGAACCGTCTCGAAGACGCGCGGACGGCGGCGGACGGCGCTCATCTCGAGATTCGCGAACCTCTCTTCGCGGCGACCTGCGCGGCAGACGCCGTGCTGGAGGAGCATGAGCGGCGCAACGGCGCGCTCGTTCTCGACCTCGGCGGCGGCTCTACCGGCTACGCAGCCTACTGCGACGGATATCTCGCGTCGGCGGGCGTCATCGGAGTGGGAGGCGATCATGTGACGAACGATATCGCCCACGCCTTCCAGACGACCCAAGCGCAGGCAGAAGCGCTCAAGGCGAACGAAGCCTCGGCCATAATAGCCAAGGCGGATGTAGCCGCGACGCGTGTGAAAATCCCGGGTTCGTCGCCGCTTCTCGAGTCCCGCACAGTCTCGCGCAGGGCGCTGGACACGGTGGTGAACGCCCGCCTGCGCGAACTCTTCGCCGTGATACGCGAGACGCTGGAGGAACAGGATCTCCTGCACCGCCTTCATGCGGGCATTGCACTTACGGGAGGCGGCGCGGCGATGCGCGACATCGACGAGCTGGCACGCCGCGAGATCGGGATGAACGTCCGGCCAGGCCGGCCGATGTATGTCGACGGGCTTGAGGACGAGACGAACCCCGCCTCGTTCGCCGCGATCGCGGGCGCCCTTTCATACGCACACCACAATTACGCCGAAAAGCCTATATTCGGCCTCGACAGAATATTCAAAGGGCTCTTCAAATGAACAATTCGACTTCTTCGATGCTGCTCGTGGGAATCGGCGGCGCGGGCTGCGCCATGACGCGCGGCGTCACACGCGCGTTTGGCGATGGGCTGCGCTATGTCCTGGCCGACACCGACGCGAAGACCGGCGAGGCCGGCGGACCTTTCATTCTTATCGGCGGCGACAGGCTGTCGGGCAGAGGTGCCGGCGGCGATGTTGTGGCAGCGCGCCTGGCCGCGGAGGATTCGGTGCAGTCTCTCGACGAATCGCTGGAGGGCGTAAGGCTCGCCATCGTGCTCACGGCCCTTGGCGGCGGCACAGGAGGAGGCGCGACGCTGGAAGTCGTCAAGCACCTCTCCGCACGCGGTATACCTACATGCGTTTTCGCGACCACGCCGTTCGCCTTCGAGGGCGAGACCCGCCAGCGCAACGCGCGCGGAATGATGACGATGATCGAAGAAGCCGCGAGCGCGAGCTTCTTCACCCCCCTCGACAAGCTCGTAGGCGACGCAGAATCTGACATGGCCGGCGCGATGCGCCGTGCTGTGGACACGCTCGCGTCGGGGATCACGCTGTTCTGGAGGCTCGTGGAGAAGCCGGGCTACATACGGCTCGACGCCGAGCGCGTTCGCCACCTCGTAGCCTCGTGCGGGCGCGGACGCTTCGCATACGTGAGCGCACAGGGTGAAAACCGCGCGGCAAGCATCGTCGACGCGCTGCGCAGATCCCCGCTTCTTGCATCGGGGTCGGGCCCTGTGACCTCGATCCTGTGCGGCGTTCTTGCCGGCGACGACCTGCGGCTCGCCGAGGTGGGCACGATATCCAACGGACTGCGCGAGGCGTACGGCGCCAGGGCGTCCTCTTTCGAACTGGCGACGGTCAACGACGAAGAGACGTTCTCCGGTCGAATCTGCGTCGCCGCAATGCTGTTCGAATCTCCTCGGCGCGAAGCCGATGACTCGAAGAACGGCGAAACCGTCAAGCGCCGCCGCAGACAGCGCGCGATACTTGGAACCGGCCCGACGGGACGCGGCCGCTTCAACAACTCCGAACCGACGATCTGGAACGGCGAGGATCTCGACGTGCCGACCTTCCTCAGAAAGAACATAAGCCTTGAGTTCTGACCGCGACGGACACATACGGGTTCTTCCGCTTCACGTGGCGAACAAGATCGCCGCGGGCGAAGTCGTCGAGCGCCCGGCCTCTGTCGTCAAGGAACTTGTCGAGAACGCCATCGACGCCGGGGCCTCCAGGATCGCAGTCAATGTGGTGCAGGGCGGGCGAAAGCTCGTCGCCGTGCAGGACGACGGCTGCGGCATGTGCCGCGACGACGCGCTGCTTTCGCTTGAGCGGCAGGCCACTTCGAAGATACACGACGTCGATGACATAGAGCGTATCGACACGCTCGGCTTCAGAGGCGAGGCCATACCGTCCATCGCCTCCGTCTCGCGCTTTACCATAACAACCCGCCGGCGCGAAAGCGACGAAGGCGTGCTTCTGCAGGTGAACGCGGGGACGATTGCCGAGATACGCGCCGCCGGGTGCCCGCCGGGGACACTGGTGGAGGTGAGGGATCTTTTCTGCAACGTGCCTGCGCGAAGGAAGTTCCTGCGGTCGTTCGCCACCGAGGAGGCGCATGTGAAGCAGGTGTTCACGGTCCACGCCCTCGCCCACCCGTCGACAGCCTTCTCGCTCACGGTCGACGGACGCGAACTCTACCGTCTGGCGCCTGCGGCAACAGCCGCCGACCGTGTAAGGGATATGTTCGGACCCGAGTTCATGGAAGCGCTGACGCCGCTTGCGCCGTCGAAAGACGCAGATGTTTCGGTCTCGGGCTACATAGAGCGCCCGAACCTCTCCTCGCCGACACGTCGAGAACAGTACATATTCGTGAACGGCCGACCGGCCACTTCGTCTTCGATCGCGTATGCCATGCGAGAGGCCTACCCGCGCAGGCAGGGCGACTCGCGGCCTGCGGCGATAATGTTCATAGAGCTCCCCCCTTCACAGGTCGACGTGAATGTCCACCCTACGAAGCGCGAAGTGAGGTTCAGGGACAACACCGCCGTCAAGCGCGCGATTGCCGCCGCGATCGAGCGCGCGATATTCCAGCCGCAGCAGCAGCGCGCCCCGACTCCCGCGCCGGAAGTCCCGCTCAATCCCACAGAGACGAAGGCTGTGCCGCGTGCAGAGACGGCTCAGACTGACTACGATGCGTCGCGCGCGCCGCGTATCGTCGAAGCCGCGCCGCAGCCTGCCGCCGCGCCCGTCGCCGAGCCCGTAGCCGAGCCTGCATCCGCACCTGTGGAAACCGAGTTGCCCCTTGCCGCCGCAGACGGGGGCAAGCCAAAGCCCTGGGCGTGGTTTCGCTTTCTCGCGACGACGGCGTCGGGCTATCTCCTCATAGAAACCGATTCGGGTGTCGTTACGATAAACCCTCACGCCGCCCGCGAGCGTATAGCCTTCGAGAAACTTCAGACGACAAACGTCTCGCAGTCGCTGCTTATCCCGGAAACAGTCCATCTCGCCCCTCACGACTTCGCCCGCATATCCGCATCGCTGGGATCCATAGAATCGATGGGGTTCAAGCTCGAACCGTTCGGACGCGACACTTTCAAGGTGGACGCGATTCCAGCGATTGTGGAAGGACTTTCCTCGGCAGGAATTCTTGCAACAATCGCGCGCGATCTGGCGGACGGCCAGGGGCGGCGCGGCAGCGCTCGCTGGCGCGAAGAGCTTGTCGCGCGCTCTGTAGCGAAATCGTTCGCCGGCATGTCGCTTGCGCTCACCGAGGAAGGCGCGGTGAAACTGGTGGAGGAACTCGCCTCCTGCCGCATGCCCTACGTATGCCCGCGAGGGAAGCCGGTCATGATCTTCACCTCCACACGCGAACTCAACCGCAAGTTCGCCTGCGACAGGCCCTGACGTCCCCTGCAGGGAGAAGCGTACGCCGTCAGGCCATGCTTCTTATCGTAGGCGCGGGAGGCTTGTTGTAGACGCGCGAATTGGGCGGCACGGAATCCTTAAGCCAGACGTTGCCGCCTATCTCGGAGTCGTGCCCGATGGTGGTTTCGCCGCCGAGTATAGTGGCGTTCGCGTATATGACGACATTGTCCTCGATGTTCGGGTGGCGCTTGAGTCCTTTGACGAGGGCACCGCTCGCATCCTTGTCGAATGAAAGACCGCCAAGCGTAACGCCCTGGTAGAGCCTCACGTTGCGGCCGATGACCGTCGTCTCGCCTATTACAACGCCGGTGCCGTGGTCGATGAAGAACCTCTCGCCTATAGTGGCGCCGGGATGAATGTCGATCCCGGTCTTGGAGTGGGCGAGTTCGCTCATTACACGCGGCAGAATCGGCACGCCGAGCCGGTAGAGCTCATGGGCGAGCCTGTGGATTGTTACCGCGTAGAGCCCCGGATACGCCATGACGACCTCCATGCGGCTCGTCGCCGCAGGGTCGCCGTCATACGCCGCAGAAACGTCGGTCTCGACAAGCCTGCGAACCTCGGGAAGCCGCGCAACAAACTCCGCCACGACCGCCTTCGCGTCGCGCCCCGGGCACAGCAGCGCTATTTCCCTCTCGAGATCGGCCGATATCTCGTCCAGAGCACCCTTTGCATTCAGTTCCCCGTATACGCACGGATGCAGAAACGCCATTCCATGCTTTACGATGTGTGCAACCCGCTGCGGCAGCGTCATCATTGCTCCGTCCCTTCCATAGGTTCACGCAGACGAAACGCCTCGACGGAAACCGCCCGACGCGTCTTTATATCGAGATCGACGACTGCGCCCTCTATTACGCAAGGCCCCTCGGCGACCTCGAACCTCGCAGGCATGCCGGTCGTGAACTTCTTGGTCACAGGCTTGAGGTCGCGCCCGATAGAGCTTATGTAAGGACCTGTCATGCCGAGGTCTGTAATGTAAGCCGTCCCCTTGGGCAGCAGCATCGCGTCGGACGTCTGCACATGGGTATGGGTCCCGGCGACCGCGCTCACGCGCCCGTCGACATAGTGCGCGAAGGTGATCTTCTCGCTCGTCGCCTCGGCATGGAAGTCAACGAGAACCGGCACGTCCTTCGGAATCTCGGCGAGAACGCGGTCGACCGCTTTGAACGGACAGTCCACCGGCTGCATGAAAACGCGTCCCAGCAGATTCACCACCGCAAAGCGCGCGGTGCCTGTTGTTACCATGCACCAGCCCCTGCCCGGACACTCCTGCGCGAAATTAGCCGGGCGGACGACTCTCTCAAGCGAGCCTATCTGCCCTGCGAACTCTTTCTGCCCCCATGTATGGTCGCCAAGCGTTATCGCGTCTGCGCCAGCGTCGAAGATCTCCCCCGCGAGAGCCGCCGTAAGGCCCGATCCAGCGGCGGCGTTCTCTGCGTTCGCGACCACTGCGCCAAGCCCCAGTTCGTTCCTTATACGCTTCAACTCCCTGCGCAGGATCCTGCGCCCAGGGCTGCCGACTATGTCGCCTATCATCAGTATCTTCATGTCAATCGTCCTTCGGCACCGCGCTCGTCTCCAGCCATTCGGCCGCCGCCTTGTCCCCGCGCGCCGCGCGCGCCCGCATCTTCCACAGCATCGACCGCCCTTCGCTGCGCTCGACCCCTTCTCCTCTTTCGTAGCAGAACGAAAGGTTTTCCATCGCAGGCACGAACCCGAGGTCGGCCGATTTGCGAAACCACGCCGCAGCAAGCTCTTGATCCTTCGCGACGCCGGTGCCGAGGTGGTAGCACATACCGTATGCATCCATCGCCTCTGCGCATCCCTGTGCGCAAGAGGCTTTCAAAAGCTCCACCGACTTTTTCTCGTCCCTGGCGACGCCGTCGCCGCGCTGCAGTGCAAGCGCATAGTTGAGCTGGCCATACGCGTTGCCGAGTTCGGCGCTCTTGGCGAACCATTTTACCGAAGCCTCCGGGTCGCGCCGTACGACAAGTCCGTCGCGGTAGCAGCCGCCGATGTTGTTTATGGCCTCCGGGTGGCCGAGCTCCGCGGCGGTGCGGAAGCTCTCGAAAGCCAGCATCCCGTCGGACCTGCAGCCCAAGCCCTGCATGTAGCACATGCCGAGATTGAAAAGCCCGTTGGAATCCTTCTTCTCCGCAGCGAGGCGGAAGCACTCGAAAGCCTCCGCGGCGAGGCTGGCGAAGGCGTTGGTCTCTGACTGTGCCATCGCCTGCTCTATCAACGCCGTCCCGCGCGCATTGAGCGCCTGGACGTTCCCGCCATCCGCCGCGCGTTTGAGAAGATCCAGATCGTTGCCCTCCATCGACATCAGGTAAAGCGCCAGCGGGTTGCCCCGCTTTTCGGCGAACACCCTTATGCGCTCCCGCGAGCTCTCAAGATATTCCTTGCGCGTCGCCTCGTCTATGCGCGCTGCCGCAGGCAGCCCCTCGGCGCCGCTGAGCACCGCGAGCATATACCTCTGGAGCGGCAGCCCTGCCTTGGCGTCGAGCGCGACACGCTCTGCCGCCGCCTCATACTGTCTGGGGCTCTGCGACGAGCGCGAATTCAGAAGCCCGACAATCGCCTCGGACTGCTTCATCGACGAGCCAAACGCCGCCAGCGAGACGGACGCCGCCGCCGCTATGGCCGCAATCTGCTTCAGAGGACGACCTCCTTCTCTTTGCGGGTCGCCATGTCCTTGATTCGCGCCACGCCGCGCTCGACATCGTCCGGGCCGAGAAACACCGCCTTCGCCGCACGGCTCTGGTCGGCGTGCGAAAAGAACTTTTTCGGCTTCTGCGGCCGCAGAGCAAGATCGACGATCTCGCCGTCGGCGCGAAGCCGTGCCGCGAGACGCACAGCCGCGTCCCTCTGCTCCTGAAACATGAAGCCCACCGCCACACCCTTCTTCTCCGCCGCCGCATCAGAGCCGAGCCGGACCTTGAGAAGCTCGGTGACAACCACGTCTCCGAAACCAAGACCGACGGCCGATGTAGGCTCGCCGCCGATGGTCGTAAGAAGGTTGTCGTAGCGGCCGCCGCCGAATATCGCGCGGAACTCGCCCTTTGTGTCGAAACATTCGAAAACAACGCCCGTGTAGTAGCTGAGGCCGCGAATGACCGATATGTCGAATTCGAGACAGTCGGCGAAGCCCGCGGTCTGCGCGAGCGAGAAAAGCTCCTCAAGTTCGGCGCAGCCCGAACAGTCCTTCGTGTCCATGATCGCGAAAGCCGCCGTCACATCTGCGTCGGAAAGCCCCCCGTCCTTCATCATGGCGGCTATCTCGCTGTCAGGCATCTTGCCGCGCTTGTCGAGAGCAAGAAACACCTGCGCGTGAAGTTCGGGAGCGATGCCGCTCTTTTCAAGAAGCCCGCCGAGGAACTTGCGCGAAGAGACGTGCACCTTGAAGTCGCCGCGTCCGAGACCCATGCGCAGGAGCGCGTCCACCGCCGCGCCGATCACCTCGGCCTCGGCGAGGACGGAGTCCTCCCCGATTATATCGAGGTTCCACTGATAGTGCTCACGCTTGCGCCCCTTGGTCATGCGTTCGTAGCGGAAGCACTGCGCGATCGTCGTCCACTTGAGCGGGAAGCGCAGCTCCTTCTGGCGCTGCGCGACCATGCGCGCAAGCGTCGGCGTCATCTCCGCGCGCAGGGCTAGGTGACGCTCGGACTTGTCGTAGAAGTGATATATCTGCTCGCCCACCTCTTCGCCCGCCTTGCGCGCGAGAAGGTCGTAGCTCTCCACGACGCACGCGTCATACGGCTCGAAGCCGTACGCCTCCGCCGACGCGCGGAACGCGCCGAACACCTTGTTACGCCAAGTCATGTCCTCCGGGTAGAAATCCCTCATCCCGCGAGGCGCCTCGAAGCTTATCCTGTCTGCCATCTTTTCTCCTGAAGAGCTTTCCCTTTTCAGCCGCGCCCACACGTCGGCGGCTTGATGAATGTGTCGTAGTCCAGACCAGCCGCACCGAGCGTGCGCCTGAGGTCAAAGCGCCCGCGCGCGAAAGGCGCAAGCATCCTGTCGGCCTCGCGGTCGCCGGAGATCTCGTTCTTCGCGTCCCAGGCGAGCGTCGCGCCATCCTTCCTGCCGCGCGAAAGCTCCATGCACATGCGGCCCAGCGAACAGAACGACGTCGACCTGTGGGCGCCTTCGGCGTCGCAGACGGTGTACTGAGGGTCTTCACGTGCGACCGCCTCAAGGAAATTGAGAAAGTGGTCGTCTCTCTTGACAAACCTCTCGCGTCCGTGCGACAGCATGTCGACCTTCATCTCGCCCGGCTCGAGGTCGGCGAGGAGCTCCGGACGCGACGCGGCGATCGGCCCGAGCTGGCCGGGCTTGACCTTCGGCTCGGGGTCGCTCGGCGTGACTTTGACCGCGCCGCGCGTGCACCACAGCCAGTCGCCGTTCTCGCCGACGAACTTCACCCCCATCTGGTACCTGTCGTTCACATGCACGTCCGCACCGCCGCAGTTGTAATGGAGGTCGTATGTCGTGTGGACGTTCCAGAGCCTGCCGCCGGACAGATCCATCCATTCGCACGTTCCGCTCACCGACGACGGATCGCACCCCAGCCCCCACGCCGTGATGTCGAGATGGTGCGCGCCCCAGTTTGTGATCATTCCCCAGCCGTAGGGCGCAAGCTGGATCCAGCCGGGACGATCGCCTATGTGCGAAAGGTCTCGCGTATGGCAGCGCGTCCAGTTGTACGGCACCGTCGCATCCGTCGGCCCGAGCCACGAATCGTAGTCGAACGTGGCGGGAACCGGCTCCGGCCTGCAGTCGCCGCCGGGCTTGTCGCAGCCGAGACCGACTTCGACGCGCGCGATACGCCCGAGCCTTCCGTTGCGCACCAGCTGCACGACCTTGCGGAACTGCGGGCGCGATCTCTGCCACGCGCCGACCTGGACGACCAGCCCCGTCTTCCTGGCGACGTTCGCGACGACGCGCCCTTCCTGGATGGTCTGCGCGAAAGGCTTCTGGAGAAAGATGTGCTTGCCCGCCAGAAGGCAGTCGGTCGCGACGATCGCGTGCTGATGGTCTGGAATGCAAAGAAGCACCGCGTCTATGGATCTGTCGGCCAGCATCTCGCGATAGTCCGAATAAGTCTTGACGACCTGCTTCACACCCATCTTCGCGTAGCGCTCTTCAATGATCTTCTTGCCGTAGGCCGCGCGCGTCGCATCGTAGTCGCACACCGCGCTGACGACACACCTGTCCTTGAACTGCTGGACCCCAGGCACATCCATCGTATGGGCGATACGGCCGTAGCCTACAACCGCGATATTGATCTTGCGGCAGGCGAGGAAGCCCGTCGCGCACCCGTTGAGCAGCAACGGTGCGGAACCGCTGGCGATAATGCCTGCCAGAAATTCTCTTCTGTTCATGATAGTCCTTTCCTTGTGGATAATTATACCAAAAATCATGCCCGGTTGGCGAGAGCGTATTTCGGTCCGCGCGGTGAAGATTTCGCACCGATGGACGTCCGGCGCCTGCGTACGTTTCAAGTCAGGGTCGGCCTGCGCCGGAACAGCCCGCGAAGATCTCCACCGGCGCGTCCTGGCGCAGGACAAGAAGCGGCACATCCTCGCGGCCGATTCCGTCGAGCGCCGTGCGCATGGCGCGCTCGGCGAGGTGCGGCGCGTTGCACTCGGCGGACAGATGCCCGAGCGCGAGACGCGACAGACGCGGCGATGCGAAGCGCTTCACAAGTTCGCACGCCTGATCGTTTGAAAGATGACCCCTCGGCCCCGCTATACGCTGAACGAGACACGGCGGGCGC
>DGVK01000139.1:13771-33702 GCA_002395905.1 Verrucomicrobia bacterium UBA4286
CGCGGGCGCCCGCTCGTGCGCAGCATCACAGGATCGTGGTTCGATTCGAGCGTCGCCACGTCGGCCTCTGCCAGATGAAGCCCGATGGAGTCAAGCGGCGTTCCTATGTCCGTTCCATGGAAGTAGGAGACTCCTTCGGCCCTCACCATGCAGCCTACCGGATCGGACGTGTCGTGGGGGATTGAGAACGAGGATATATCGAACGGACCGACCTTGAAGGTTTGGCCGTTCTCGAACGGAACGAAATCGGCCTCGTCCATTTTCATGCGCCATGCCGTCGATTCGGCGGTCATCATGTTCGCGAAAAGCGGGACGTCGGCGAACTGCTTATGGAACGCCGCCAGCCCGCATATATGGTCGTCGTGACTGTGGGTTATGACGACGCCTTCAAGCGTGTCGAGCGGAATCCCGGCGGCGGCGGCGCGACGGCGCAGCTCGCGGCAGCTAAGGCCGCAGTCGATGAGCAGCGTCCTGCCGCAGCTTTCAATGCAGCAGGCGTTGCCCTTGCTTCCGCTGGCGAGAGATGTTATTCTCAACTTCTGTCGAATGCCCGGTGGGCTATGTCGTTTCTGTGGTAAGCCCTCTGGAACGATATCTCGTTCACGCCGGCGTAGGCCTTGTCCACCGCCTCGCGAAGGTCTGCGCCGAGTCCCGTGACCGACAGAACGCGCCCTCCGGCGGTAAGCACTTTGGAGCCCTCGCTCTTAGTGCCGCAGTGGAAGACCATCGCGCCGACACGTTCGGCGGCGTCGAGCCCGATTATTGGTTTCCCCTTCTCGTATGCGCCGGGGTATCCGCCAGATGCCACGATTACAGTGGCCGCCGCCTGCGGGAGGACGACAACATCCGAGTTCGAAAGACATCCCGTCGCAGCGTTCATGAGCGCGCGGGAGAAGTCGCCGCCGAGTCTCGGCAGGACGGCCTCCGTCTCAGGATCGCCGAAGCGCGCGTTGAACTCCACCACGTTTATGCGCGAGCCGCTCTTGGCGAGCCTTCCGCCCGCGGGCGTAACCATAAGCCCCGCATAAAGTATCCCGCGATACACGACGCCGCGCTCGGCCAGCTCGCGCACCACAGGCATGATTATCCTGTCGCGTATCTCCGGCAGCATGTCGTCTGTCACGACGGGCGCCGGCGAATACGCGCCCATGCCGCCCGTATTCGGGCCGCGGTCGCCGTCGAATATGCGCTTGTGGTCCTGCGAACTCGGCAGGAGAACCGCGCTCTCGCCGTCAACCAGCGCAAGTATCGAGCATTCCTCCCCGTCGAGGAACTCCTCTATCAGAACCTCCGCGCCGGCGTCGCCGAACTTGTTCGCGACAAGCATGTCGTCGATAGCGTCCTCGGCCTGGCTGCGCGTCTCGGCGACGACCACGCCTTTCCCCGCCGCGAGGCCGTCCGCCTTTATTACGACGGGAAGACCGAAATCCCCGAGCGCCTCTTTCGCCTTCACCGGGTCGGTGAAGACCTCGGCGCGGCCGGTCGGCACGCCCGCGGCCTGCATGACCTCTTTTGCGAAACGCTTGGAGCCTTCCATACGCGCGCCCGCCGCGACAGGGCCGAACGCCTTGATGCCCTCCGCTTCGAGAGAATCGACGAGTCCCGCGACAAGCGGCGCCTCGGGGCCGACGACCACGAGATCCGGCCGCTCGTCGACGCACCACTCGACAATGCCCTCGATGTTTTCGGCGTGAAGCGACAGGTTTTTCGCGACCGCCGCAGTGCCCGCGTTGCCCGGCGCACAGTAGAGTTCATGGCGCACGGGGTCCTTCGAAAGCCTCCACGCGATGGCGTGTTCGCGTCCGCCGCCGCCGACTACAAGAATCTTCATTTTCCACCTCCCTGCTCTACAGGCAGCTTGATCTTCTGCCCTACCTTTAGACTGTCGTTCTTAAGACCGTTCATCTTGCGTATCTTGTCCACTGTGGTGTTGAACGCGCGCGCGATGAGCCATAGATTGTCGCCGGTGGCGACTACATATTCGCGGTAGGGCCCTTCGCTTGCGACCGTCGTCTGCGGCGCGGGCTGGACGGCCGGCTTCGGCAGTTTGGCAATACGCGAAGAAAGGTCCTTCACGATCTCGCCGCGCTGCTGCTGGATCTCGCGGCGCAGAGCGGCGACCGTCCCTTCAAGCGCCGCTATCCTCGAACTGAGCGCGGCGGTGTCGTCGGACGCGTTTGCGCGCTCCAGCCTGGCGAGGCGCTGCGCCAGATCGTCAATGTTGTTCTGCAGGACGTCTATCTGTCCCGACACCCTCTGCATCTCCGCGTAGGCCTGCTGCTGGACGAACGAATCGCGTCCGCCGGGAGCCTGCCCGAATGCATGCGACGCGCATACCGCGCACATCGTGACAATCATAGCTGTTTTCATGTATCTCATCTCTCTCCATTCATTTTTTCACTTTGAATCCGCCTATGCCAGCAGAAGCACCAGCCACGCCGCAGCGAACACCGCCGCGCCTGCAAGAAACCTGTTCCGCCTGCGGTCGGCCTCCTCCTGCCTCACCGTGCGCCCGAACGCGCGCATGCCGCCGCCCGAAAGATAGTGGAAAAGCCTCCAGCCGAACCTCTTCCCGTCCGACGTCTCGCCGCTCGCCTCGTGGTTCTCCTCAAGAACCCACGGGACCGTAGATCTCGTGTAGGCGTGAGCCGACGCCACAGTGCTGGTGTGGATCGCGCTCATCAGGGAAGCTTTATCCTCTCGCCGGCGTTGACGCGGCCGTCCATCGATATGACAGTCTTGTTGGCGTCGCGTATCTTCGTCCAGGCCGAGCGCCTGCCGTAAAAACGTATCGCGATCTTGTAAAGCGTATCACCCTCCTGCACGACATACTCCTCCGGCCGCTCCTCGTGGGGCGGCTCGGCGCTCTTCGCCGCAGGCTCGACCGGCTTCGCCTTCTTCGCCGACACCGCGAACGGCGTCTCGCGGCGCTCGGTCTCCTCTTCGGCGGCAAGCTCCGAGACCTCCGCCGAGAGTTTCGCTCGGTCGAGAGTCTCTTCCTCCTCTTCGTCAAGAAGATCCTTCGCGCTCGAAAGATCCGGACGCTCCGTCGACTCTTCATCGCCGAGCGAAGTCACGAGCCTGCGCACGCGCTCGCTCTCGCGCTTCGTCACCGCCACCTCGTGCTGCGCCTCGGCGAGATCCTCGCGCAGCTTCGCATTGTCCGCCACGGCCTTTTCAAGCTCCGCCTTGAGACGCGCTATCTCGGCCGCGACAGGGCCTTCACCTCCCTTGAGACGTTCGAGAACAGCCGCCGCATACTGGCGCTCGCAGACCTCGGCGCGCTCCTTGGCGAGCGCGGCCTTGTCGCTCGACGGACTTTGAAGAATATATTCCCTGTACTGGCAGAGCGCCGCCAGATGATCCTGACGGCGGTCCTGAAGAAGCGTCGCCAGCTGGAAGCGCGCGGAGGCGTTGCCGGGCGTCGCGCGGATGACCTTCTCGAAACCGTCTATCGCGGCGTCGATCCTGCCTGCGGTGTAGTCGGCCATCGCCGCCTGGTACATATGTCCGGCGCGGTCCTCGCGCAGCTCCTGCCTGGCGATCCTGCCGCACGACGCCAGAAGGAGCGCCATGGCGGAAAGCGACGCGGCTTTCAAAACACTAGTCTTCGTCATCGTCGTCTTCCTCGTCGTCAAGTTCTTCTTCATCCTCTTCCTCGTCGTCTTCCTCGTCGTCGAGTTCTTCATCCTCTTCATATTCCTCGTTCTCGTCGTCGAGCTCTTCTTCCGCCTCGTCTTCGGCGGGAGACGGCTTTTCCTCTTCCTCTGCCGCCTGCTGAAGCTCCATCTGCGTGACAGGCTTCTTGTAGGCCGCGGCCTTTTCGCGCGGATTCGAGCGCTGGAGTGTCGGGTCGAGTTCGTTTAGCTGCTGAAGGTTCGCAAGCCCGAAGTGCTCCAGGAAGAGCGGCGTCGTGCCGTAGAGGAACGGATGCCCGGGAAGTTCCGACCGGCCGACGAGCCTTATCACCTGAAGATCCATAAGCGTCTTTATGTTCGCCGTCACGTCCACGCCGCGTATCTCTTCTATCTCGCTCTTTGTTATCGGCTGGCGGTACGCGATGATGGCGAGCGTCTCCAGCGAGGCGCGCCCGAGCCTGCTTGGGCGGTCGAGCTTGAGCATGGCACGCACGTAACGCCCGCACCCTGGCGAAGTCTGCAGTCTGTATGTTCCGCCGGTGCAGACGAGTTTGAACCCGCACCCAGCGACATCAAGAGCCTTTTCGAGCCCCTTGAGCGCGGCATCGATCTCGCGGCCGGTGCAGGTTTTGTAGACTTCCATCACCTCGCGGTTCTCCCCCTCCTCGGGCTCGACCGCGCGGACAGACTCTCGCAGGTCTGCGGCGGTAAGCGGCGTCTCGCTTGCAAAAAGCAGCGAGCCCACTATCTCCTGCAGGGACTGAGGCAAAGGAATCTTGACGTCATCGCTCATGGGGAAGTATTATACCATAAATTTTTCATCGAGGAGGCTTCAGGGATTCCCGGAATCCGCCCCGGGCTAGAACCTCGGGAGTTTGGCAAGCGAGTCGATCCTGCCGCCTTCGCGCGATCGCAGACGCCATATGCGCCCGTGCTCGTCCCTCAGCGCCCGGAGCCGCCCTTCGTCGCGGCGGTGGCACGCGCAGTCCACGAGGTCGGCCATATAGACGATCTCCTTCGCCCAGTCGTTGCGGTCGGCATAGCGCTCGGCGGCGATCCGGCAGCCCTGCGCGACGCCGCCGATTTCGTCCAGCACCGCCTGCGTCAGGCCGGGATGCCGCGAATAGCCGTGACCGTTCGCCAGTATGTTGTACAGCTCCGAGCAGTTCGCCCTCAGCGCGCCGCCGCGCAGATACAGTGTACCCAGCCGCAGAAGAATCCCGCCGAGCGGGGCATCCATCACACAATCGAGTTCGAGCTCTAGATCCATCTTGGCCGCCTTTGCGCCAGACGCCGCGAACGCTCCGCCGAGAATGATCCCCGGCAGGGAAGCGGCAAGCGGCTGCCAGTGGCCGCCGTCGCCCCAGTCCGTCACAAGATAGCCTTTTGCGCCGTTGAGCCGTCCGGCGCGCTCTGCGGCCTCCATGTTCTCGCGCATGTTTTCGACGCGGCCCGCAAGCGACCGCCAGGACGATGTCCCGGGGCACACGTAGAACTCAAGCCCGGACTCCTTGAACATCGCGCATTCGCGGTCGAACGGGTGGTTTCCCTCATAACCCCAGTCAAGCGCGATAAGGTCCTTGGGAAGACGCTTCACAATCTCCGGATGGCGGACCGCGATATCCCCCCAGAACATCGGCCGTTTGCCGCGGCGCCGGGCGGCGTCGCATATCTTCAGAAGAAAGCCGAGATACTCCTCCGGGTCCGATATCTCGAAAGTCTCGTCGCATCCTATATTCACCAGCCGCGAAGTGAAGTTCGGCAGAAGCTCGTCGAGCAGCGATTCGACAAGTTCGATGGAACCGGGGTTCGCCGGGTCGAGCGTCGTCGGATATTTCTTCACGGCGCCCCACGGCGTTACCGCGCCTCCTTTGGGGAACCTGGCGAGATGATTGTATTTCGGATGCGTCAACCACCGCTCCATGTGGCCGAAGGTGTTCTGGTTCGCCACGAGTTCAACGCCCTGCATCTCGCAATAGGCGTCGAGCTTGCGCACCTCCGCCGGAGTAATAGGGTCGGCCTCCTCCCATACCTCGCCGTGCGCGGCATATGCGAACGTATGCTCGGTGTACAGCTGGAACTGGTTGTACCTGCACCGCGCGAGTATGTCGACAATCTCGCGCAGCGTCCTGAGCGTCGGAACGCGGTCGCGGCTGACGTCCAGCATGTAGCCGCGGACGTCAAACATACGAGAAGAGGGTCGGAACCTCCGCAGCGAGCCTGGCGAGGCAGCGCTTGAGATTGTCTACATACTGCCCTGTCATGGCGCCCTTCCCGCGCACGTCCGAAACGCACTTGAACGCCACGCACCTCGCCCCGGCCCTCTCGCAGACCTGTGCCACGGCGGCGCATTCCATATCGCGCAGAGAGCACGACATTACGTTCGCCAGAAGGTCGTTGTCGGCATCGCTGTCGTTGAAGCGGTCGCCCGTCCCGATCGATTTCGCCGCGAGCTTCCCGGTCGTCGAGAGCGGGATGTAGGGCGTCGAACGCTCGTCGAGGGTCCCGACCATGGTGCCGTTGACCGCCGAAAGGTCGAAGTCATACTGCACGGCGCTGTCGATCTCGAAGATGTCCGCAACCTCGAACGAGGGATCCAGCCCACCCGCGACGCCGATGTTTACAATCGTGTCGGCGCCCGTCTGAAGCGCAAACTGGGCCGCGGCGGAGGCGTTGACCTTTCCTATGCCGGAAATGACGACCATTGTTTCCTCGCCGCAGAGCCTGCCCCGCACGACGCGGCGGCCGAACTCGCGCGTCTCGGAAGAGTCTGTGAGATTGTCGAGCACGCACTGCGCCTCGTTTTCCATCGCTATGACAAATGCTTTCATGGCGAAGATTATACCATATTTCCCGGCGGCCCGTGCAGCATGGCGGCAGGGGAGCCTTCGGCGGCGGCGCGTCAAAGCATCTTGGCCGCGACCGCTATGCCTATCGACGCGGCGAGGACTGCAAGACCGGCCGCGAGAAAGACGCGGGTCTTAAGACCGGTCCCCTTCCATTCGCCGAGGAAAATCCCGGTCAAGGAGGAAAACAGCACGCTCGACCCCATGACGATCGCAAACGAAATATACGCGATGTCGCCGGCGAAGCTTTCACCCGCCTTCTGGCAGACGAACTGCATCGCCCATATCACACCGGCGAGGCCGCTCCAGAAAACCACTCCGGCGGAAGCGGGCCTTACGATCGTCGCGTAGTCGCCGAACGACCCGTTCTTTGCGTTTTCAACGAGGCACCACGCAAGGTTCACGATAAAACCGCCGAAAAGCACGACCACCAGAACAGGCATGCCGGACCACAGCCTGTCGGCCCCGGCCGCGACCGCGACATCCGCCAGGCTAGTCCTCGCGCCTTCGGCCGTGATCCACTCCGCGCCTTGAAGACCGAAGTTCATTCCGGCGGACGCCACACCCGCGACAAGTGCGACGAGGACGCCTTTCTTGAAATTGAATTCGGCGACCGCCGCCTTCTTGGCCTCTTCGGGAAGCTCGTCTTCCTTTGACTTGCCGGCGAGCCCCACAAACACGATCCCGAGCAGCGAAACGACCACGCTTGCAAGCGTGACCACGGCGGACCTGTCGGCCACGAGGCTCGCCGCCTGCCCCTTGACGATCGGCGGGATGAGCGTTCCTGTGGCGGAGCAAAGCCCGCACCCGATCGCAAGCCCCAACCCCACGCCGAGATAGCGGATCATAAGCCCCCACGAAAGGCCGCCTATGCCCCACAGCGCACCGAACCCGGCGCAAAGCGCCAGCGTTCCCGACGGCGCCCCGCCGATGACGCCAAACAGATCCGGGACGACAATCAGCGCCAGCGCGACGGGAAACAGCACAAGACCGAAAACGGCATACACCAGCCAATAGCTTTCGTACCGCCACCCCTTGGCCTTTCTGAACGGAAGAGAAAAAACAGCGCCGGCGAGACCGCCGAGAGCCCAGATCAATGTACCTATTGCAGTGTTCATACGCGCTCCGTTGGTAGACTTGGTGGGGCTGCCGGGAATCGAACCCGGAACCTACGGTTTAGGAAACCGTCGCTCTGTCCAGTTGAGCTACAACCCCGTTGATTCTCTAAGATTTTCTGCTGTTGGGTGTAATCGGCTTTGAATTTGGGTGTAATTCGTAGCTTTTTACGCCGTAAAACATTGTGAGATAGTATACCATTTACGCTGCATGGTGTCAATTGCACGCGTTGTTTTCACCCTTATCCCGGATTTTCCGGGATAAGCGTGTGACAGGGAGGCTACTTGAGGCCTGTTGCGGCGGAAATCGGCTGGTAGTCGTTGGTAAGGACGGTGTCGACCCCCATCTCCAGAAAGCGCTTCGCCTCTTCTGGATCGTCGGCGAAAAACACGTTCACGCGCAGACCCGCCGCGTGCGCGCGTTCGACCAGCGCACGGTCGAAATATGGCTTGAAGAGCTGCACCATCCGGCAGCCGTGCTTCAGCGCACGGTCCACTATGTCAGGACGGCTCTTGTTGTCAAGGCGGCCGTTGCCCATGCAGCGCGGAATGTCCGGCGCCAGCCGCGCGAACTGGTCCTGCACCGCGCCGTTCGACGTCATGAAGTAGACGTGGCGGCGCGCGTCGTATGCGTCGATGAGGTCTATCACCTTCCGCGCGAGCGCCTCGTCCCACGCCCTGCCGAGGTCCTTGAGATGGATGTTCATGATGACGTGGCAGGAGAGCTTTTCAAGGATGTCCGCGAACTTGAGAATCCTCATGCCCTTGAAGTGCGCGCTCTTCTTCACGCCGAAATCGTACTTCAAAAGCTCTTCGAAGGTGTGGTCGAAGACGCGCCCCTCGCCGTCCGACACGCGCTCGAGCGTCGCGTCGTGGATCGAGACGATTTCGCCGTCCTTCGTCCAGAGGAGGTCGAACTCTATCTCGCTCGCGCCCAGCGCGACGGCGGCGCCGAACGCGGCGAGGCTGTTCTCCGGCGCGACCGTCGAAAAGCCGCGATGTGCGCAGAGGCGCTTCGCGGGCGCGTTTTCGAACGGCGGCACGATTGCGCTTCCCGCAGGACGGTACTGCCACGGCCGGCGTCCATCGTCGACGTAGTCCGCATGAAGCCCAGCCGGGCCGTTGTAGCCCATCGGTTTCAAGTACTTCTCATGCGGGTCGAACACCGCCGAGAGCGTTCCGGCGCGGCTTTCGAGATTGCCGAGCATCTCGCCCGAAGGAGCGACGATCATCGAGCATCCGCCGAGCGGAGAATCTTCGCCCATGCTTACAGACGAACGCACGAGATATGCGCCAGTGTTGTAGGCGATGAACCGCCCGAAGAAGTCCAGAGCGAGTCGGGTGTCGCTGCGCTGGTGGGAGCAGCCGATTATGACGTCCGGCCGGTAGCGGGCGATGTTGGCGAGCGCCTCGTAGAAGTAAAAGTCGTAGCAGGTGAGAAACGCATATCTCACGCCGTCGATTTCGACCGTCTCGGGCGCGCTCCACGACCACATGTAGCCTGAGTCGTAGCGCCAGCGCTGCCATTCGCCGCGCGTCAGATGGCGCTTGTCGTAGCGGCCGACGATCTCGCCGGCGCGGTTGAAGGCCAGCGTCGTGTTGCGCGGCGCCTCGCTGCGGGAGAAGTCGTACACATTCGCGAAAACGACGGCGTTGCAGCGCCGCGCGGCCTCGGCGCACGCGGCGACGACTTTTGCGCCGTATTTCTTCGCGGCCGCTATCGCCTGTTCGCGCGAAGAGGCGCGGCCCTGGTGGTCGCTTCCCTCGGGGAGTACTATAACGTCCACGCTTTCGTCGCACTTTGCGAGCGCGTCAAGCTCCCACTGGACGCTCGCGCCGATCCCCGCCGGATCGAGCGCATACGGCGGCTGCAGGACGCAGAACTTCATCGGCGCGCCGAACGCCGCCGCCGCCGCCAGCCACGCCAGCGCAAACAAAGACTTCTTTGTCATCTTCGCCGAAACCTGCTACGGCAGAGTGATTGCCAGGCGGATGCCGTTCTGGCGGCGCGCCGTGCCGTCGGAATCCTTCAGATATCCTGTTTCAGCGTCGGCGGCAAGCTGGTTTGAAGCACGGGCGCGCCAGGGGCCGCGCGTATAATCGCCACCCTTGCGAACGCGGGCGCGCTGATCGCTCGAAAGCGGCAGGTCGCCAAAACCGTTCTTCGCATCATACCAGTCGCCGCAAAGCTCCCATACGTTTCCATGCATGTCGTAAAGGCCCCACGAATTCGGCGCATAGGAGCCGACGGGAGCGGTGCCGCCCGTCGCGTCGATGTTGCGGCTCGCTTCTGGCGTCGTCAAAGCCGTGCCGGAATATGCGTCGAAGGAGTTGTTGTAGGCGTTGCGGGCAAGCGTGTTGAAGTGCGCGTCTTCGAGGTCGTCGGCTGCGCCGCCGGAAAGGGTTATGGCTTTGCCGTCACCCCATTTATAACTTCCATGTCCTGCCTTGCAGGCGTATTCCCACTGCGCAACGCTCGGCAGGTCAAAGGCAAGGCCTGACTTTGTACGCAACAGACCCAGAAAGGATGTTCCAAAAGGAGCATTTGGATAGTAGAGATCCTTATTGCGCGTATTGGTGTCATATTTATTGTGGCGGATCATCGCGAGCGATACATTTTCCACAGGACGCTCCGCCCAGCATGTTGCGTTAGTATGCCAAGACGGCTTGTGGCCGCCCGTCACATACCACCACTGCCGCTGCGTCACTTCATATACGCCTATGTAATAGTCGTTACCGAACGATACCGCGTGCTGCGTTTCCAGCGCGGCATTCGAATTGCGTCCCGGCTCATCGGCGGGGCTTCCCATCATGAACGATTTGCCGCGCGCGTCGATGCGGCGCATGAGTATGGACGAGGTCTTGTAAAGGATGTTCGTCACTCCCCCAGGCACCCCTTCCGCGCTCGTGTAGTATTTGACATCGCCATCCTTAAGAAGGTTGACGGCGAGATACTGCGGCGGATTCTCCGTCGGCCACGCCTTGACCGCGACGCTCAGCGATCCGTCGTTCAAGAAATGGTTCGGCCACGACTTGTCGGGATGCCATACGAGAGTGTGCGGCCCCGCTTCGACGACCTTGTTCGCGTCGCCGGAGACCGCCCATATGTTCGATTCGCCGATAGAGACGCCGTTCGTCGTCACGTCGAACGTGATGATCGCGCTCGCGTCGGAAAGCGTGTAATTGACCGTCACTGCGCGAGACGAGGTGTCCTGCGTGACCGATACGTCCGAGACCGACGGATTCGCCGCGCCAGCCGCGAACGCGACAAGCGCAAACGCAAAACCAATAGGAAGTTTCTTCATGTCCACCTCCAGTTACGGCAGAGTTATTGCAAGGCGAAGGCCTGTATCCTGCGCCGCAGTACCATCCCAATGAAGCTGGAATGCGGCACGATGACGGAACGGACCGCGCTGGTAACTGCCGCCCTTACGCACCCTGTATTTTCCATCCGCTGTAACTGGCACAGCACCATAGTTGTTAACAAAAACACCATTAGACGAACCGTCGTTGCCAAATGGATCGTTACAGACCTCGTAAACGTTGCCGTGCATATCGTAGAGTCCCCAGCTGTTGTGGCGGTAGTTGCCCACAACGTCGGTTCCGCATGTTCTATCGACCTCTTGGTCTTTTGTTGCAGCGGCGCTAGAGGATGAAGAATATGTCGTCGTTGCATTGTTGTAGGCATTGCGCCCGATTGCATTGTAATCGGTATCTTCATAATCCTGATTGTTAGCTGTGGTAGGTGCGGCCAAAGCGGTCGAGATAGGCGTTCCATCGCCCCACTTTCCATCGCCGTTACCAGCTTTACAGGCATATTCCCACTGGGCACAGCCGGGAAGATCGAACGCAAGACCGGCAACCTTTGTGCGCAACTTGTCAAGGAATGAATCGCCCGCAGGCACTGCTGGATAATAGCTGCCGCGGATAGTTGCGAACGCGATGTTTTCTACAGGTCTGGTCGCGCGGTAATCCGCGTTGGAATGATAGGCCGGCCATACGCTCATGATCTGATAGTACTGCTGCTGCGTCACCTCATAGACGCCGATGTAATAATCATTGTAGAACGAAACCTCGTGTTGGTCTTCGCGATGATCGTTCACGGATGAGACAAAGTGCCCAGGCTCGTCGGACGGGCTGCCCATCTTGAAGGACTTGCCGCACGCATAGATGCGGCGCATGAGGATTGACGTAGTCTTGTAAAGGACGTCCTGGACGCCGCCGGGAACCGCCTCGGCGCATGTGTAGTAGTTAACGTCGCCGCTCACCAGGTCCGCTGCGAGATACTGCGGCGGGTCGTCCTTGTTCCACGCCACGACCTTCGCCGTAACAACGCCTGCACCGAACTTCTGGTTGGGCCACGACTTCTCGGGATGCCAGGTTATTGTGCGCGAACCGGGCTGGACGACCTTGTTCACATCGCCTTCCAGCGCCCATATGTTCTGCTGTCCGATGGATACTCCGTTCGTGAGCACGTCGAGAGTGATGATCGCGGACGCGTCCGCAAGAGTGTAAGTCACGGTGACTGCGCGCGAGGACGTTCCCTGCGAGATGGTGACGTCGCTCACCGACGGAATCTGCGCATCCGCCCGGGCGATGAACGCGGCCGCGAGCGCAAGGACGAGAACTGGTGTGTGGTGTTTCATTGTGGTTTTCCTTTCGTTAAATCTGTTATGTTGATGCGGCGCCGGCTCATAAGACGATGAGCATGAGACCTTTCATCATGTCGGACCGGAACTTCTCGAGCGCGTTCCTGCTCAGTTTCTCCAGGGACACGAACGAGTGGAACTTCGCCAGCGGCGCCACGGCCGATGCCGCGCTGTACGCGAAAGAGTCGAACGACCCAAGCGCTTCTGCAGAAGTCGCGGATGCAACACTTTCGGCGCGCGCGCCTGATGTCGCCATGGCGAGCGCCGCAGCGCACGCGCAAAGAACCTTTTTCATGCAACAACCTCCATGTTTTACCTTGCCTGGTTAAGATTACGTGATAGATTATATCACAAATCCACCCGGCGGACATCCTTTTTACCGCATCGCTTTTTCCTTTCTTTCGCGCACATGTGACGCGGCTTTTGGTATAATATGCCGGTGATGAGCAAAGACGGCAGCATTTCTGAAGGCGCAGTATGGCGCGTGGCGTTTCTCGGGAACATGGACCACAAATCTATGAGGGAGCATTATGCCGGCGCGCTGCGCTTCGCGGCGGAGTCCAGGAGGTATGAGATAAAGGTCCTCGACCCCCACGCCTGCAGTGAAGACGTGGCGCACCAGTCGCTCGACCTCGGCCGGCCTGACGCGATCATCGCCTGCAACCCCTTCCAGTCGTTCGCCGCAAAAAAGTTCCCACGCCTCATGCAGAGGATTCCGGTAGTCGTCCTCAACCAGCTCTTTCCCGCAGACAGACGGCGCGGCGGGCGATGCGACGCGCGGGTCATTCCGAACGAGGAGCTTCTTGTGGGGAGGATTGCCGCCCGCTTCGTTTCGCGCGGCTTTGCAAACTTCGCCTATCTCGGCATGGACGGCTACCCGCGCAGCAGACTGCGCGAAAAAATATTCCAGCGGGCGTTGAAAGAGGCAGGATTCAGGGCGGACGTTTTCCGCATCCCGTGGTCCAACGGATACGACGACGCTTCACGCGACGACGAGATGGGACGCTGGCTCGCGAACCTCCCCAAGCCGTGCGCGATGTTCATATACTGGGACTACCTGTCGCAAAAGATTCTCGCTCTTTGCCGCAGGCTTGACATAGCGGTCCCCGAACAGCTGTCGGTCATAAGCGTCGACAATGTGGAGGAGATCTGCGAGACAACGGTTCCGACGCTCTCAAGCATCGAGCCGGACTTTCGCACCGGCGGCTTCCAGGCGATGAAATTCATCGACGAGTTCATGCACGGCAAACAGCGCACGACCTCGCCTCTTCCTGTGTTCCGCTACGGTGTGAGGCGGTTCGTCGAGCGTGCGAGCTCGCAGGACGTGCGCGGGGCCGCGCGAATCGTAGTCGCCGCGCAGGACTACATACGCCTTCATGCGACGGAAGGCATCGGTTCGCAGGATGTCGCGCAGGCGCTCAACATATCGCAGCGTCTTCTTGAAGGACATTTCTCCACCGTCCTCGGCCGCACGCCCCACGAAGAGATACAGATTACGCGGCTTGCCAAGGTGAAGGAGCTTCTGCAGACAAGCAATCTGCCGCTTGAAATAGTGGCTGAGCGCGCCGGCTACTCGACGCTACATCACTTGCAGAATCTCTTCAAAGCGCGTTTCGGAGTCTCGCTGCGCACCTGGCGCAACACATGGCGTGAGCCTCGCGCCACCCCCGGTTCGTGACTGTACTTTACAAAACAGGCGCGGGGTCGCCGCGCCTGTCTTGTTTTTGCTCTAGAGGGAGCGATTATTCCTGGACGTCTACAGGAGTCACGCTGACGCGGATTTTGTAAAAGCCCTTCGTTCCCTTGTTAGGAATGTTGAGCTTGGTCGTCGTCGATGTCGCGAGCGTGCAGGAAGCAGGCGTGATGTCATTGACTTCCGAACCAGCCTCAACCACATAGTAGAGGCCGGGCGTAGCGCGGCTTACCGTCCGGTGCTTGGCGCAGAAGCGCCACATAAATAATGCGGCGCTCATGCTTACGCACGAACGCCGCACGATTGGGCTAGTAAAGCCTGCTAACTAGCTTACTCTTCGGCCGTAAAGGCTGTGGTACCAACCTTGATCTTGATGAAGTAGGCCTCACCAGTAGAGGGCTTGGTCACACCCAGGTTGAGCGTGCCGGTTGTGTTGAGCTCGCCAGCGGGGGCCTTGAGCGTGGTGACGTCCGCGCCAGCCGCCGTGCCATAGTAGAGGCCGGGCTTCACAGTGATGGTGCCAAGCGCAGTACCCGCCGTCGCAGCCTCAAGTGCAGCGAGAGCGTTGCCATCAGCAGTCTCGGTCACTTCATCGGCAAAGCCGGTGATGGTGACCGCATAGACGCCATCGGTTTCAGTAGCCGTTGCGCTGAACTTGAAGTAGGTCTTGTAGGTCGGCGCATCAACGCCAGTCACTTCCGCAGGCACCGTCACCGTAGCCTTCGCAATCGCCGCAGCTTCGGCAGAGCCAGCCGCCGCGATCTCTTCCGCCGTCGGGGTTACTTCCTGCATGGAGCCGTCGACAGTCGGGTTGATGCCGCTAGACGTCCAGGACGCGACGAGCGTGATGTTGCCAGTCACAGGCGTCGCGAAGTCATAGGCAGAGCCGCCAAGCGTCCAGCCGGCGAAGGTGAAGCCATCCTTGGTCGGCTCGGCCGGCGCGGTGGCTGTGGAGCCCTTCTGGACGGTCTGAGCCGCAGGAGCGGGCGTACCGCCATCGGCGTCAAACGTCACCGTGTAGTTAGGCAGAGCCGCAACCACCCATACGCCGTTGTCCTCGGTTGACTCATAACCAGCCGCGACGAAGGTGCCGGCACCGTCAGCCCAGCTGTCATCGCCGAGCGCGGGATCGTTCTGCTTGAAGCTACCGCCGTAGATGGTGATAAGCTGAGTCGCGACATTGGCCTGGTTGACAGCCATGCCTATCCATCCAGCCTTGTACTGGTATTCCTCGGCAGTTTCGTTCTTGTAGGTACCGCTATTGATGGTGACAGTAGCGCCACTGAACGGATAGACGCAAGCGCCAGCCTTCGAATTTACCGTGACCGTGAGGCCAGTGAGCGTGACCGCAGAGCCGGAGCGAGCCGTGATCGCATACACGCCGTCCTTGACGATCGCCGTATCGTCTTGCGTGCAGTCGATGGTGCCGTTCTTGATCGTGACCGTGCCGCTCTTGACATCGAACACGCTGCCATTGCCGCTCGTGCCCTCACGGGTGAGCGTATAGCCGCCGAGGTCGATGGTCATCGAGCAGTTGGGCTCTGCGCGTGTGGCGAGCGTTTCATTACCTAGCATGGTGACTGTGTAACGAGTTGAATTCTCAACTGGGGCAATTGTGATGTCGGCAATTGCAGCCACAATAGATGCGTATTCCTTGGGATAGCCATCGGCCGTTCTCCAAGTACCGCTGTCATTTACCTCCTTTGTTGTGCGCACGAGAGCAGAACCGGTCGTGTACGAGACAACATCATCCGAAACAGTGGTCTCGGAAATAACATAACCCTGTGGCGCAGATACGGTGAAGGTAAACGAACCGGCCTTGACGATTACGGTCTCGCCCGCAGTCAGCGTATAGGACGCTGCGGCAAGCAGCTCAATCGTATCGGTGCCATTCGCGGCGGTAACGGCCTCGGTAAATGTCGGATAGGTATCACCATTTACACGAGCCGCCGCGCCAGTAAGCACAACCGCTGTTTCAGTATTGGACAGTGCCCAAGTATCGGTAACTGTTTCGTTCAATGTCACGACAACCTGCGAATCCGCAGCGCGCGTAACGCTTGCACCAGTGGCAATCGTGTATTCGCCGGCAGTCAGGGTTTCGCTGTACAAGAGAACATTGAGGTCGCCGCTGATCGTCACTGCACCAGATGCGGCGAATACCGATGTCTCGCTACTAAGCGCCGTCACGGCAATAGTTGCGCCATCGCCGAAGGTCAAAGCACCCGACACAGCAATCGCCGCAGGGCCGATGCGGTAATACGTTCCGTTTACCGTCAGATTGCCGGCAATCGTGAGGGCTGTCGGCGAAAGGAATGCCCCTGCGTTAATCGTAACCGGCGCAGTCAAGGTGTGGTTGCCGCCATTAATCTGGCAAGGCATACCCGCAGCACCGACAGGAATTGTCACACTCGATTCCGTCACATCTCCTAAGAGCGAAACTTGTAAATAAGCCGTCGCCTGGTCAGTAACCGCCGCCCAGGCATTGATGGCCCCTTGGACTGTGGTGTACTTCACATTGTTGAACTGCGCCACATATGGCTTCGCTTCGGTGTCGGTAATCGTCACCGCATCGCCTTCAGCGACATTCGTAAGCGTATAGCTGCTCGTTCCCTCGAGTTCATAGCCCTCGGCCGCCGTATAGGTGACGGTGATGGTCGAACCCGCAGGGACAGAATAGCTCGTACCACCTGCTGTGGTAGGCGTATATGTATTCGTGCCATCCGAGACGACTACCGAAGCGTTTGCAACTGTAGGAACCGTGATAGCCACATATGTAATCGGCACGACTCTGGTGACAACGCCATTCGCGTCGATGGCGGCATCGTCAACCGTCTCCCCATTGATCTGGACGACAACCCCTTCACCGAAGGTGGAGCCGGAGCCGAAGGTGGCAATGGTGCCGCCGGGCCCAATCTCACTTTCTGTCACGACATTGAGCGTTGTGCCGGCCGCAAGTGCGACAGGGCCAGCCCAGCTACCACCGTCAAGTTCGAGCACGCCTGCGTTGACTGCAAGTGAGCCAGTAGAGGTGTTGGCTTTGGTGAGCTTAAGCGTGCCATCGCCGGACTTTGTGATACCTCCGTTGGTGTCAGCGTAGGGATCTGTCGTCTCGACGATTGCGTTGAGCGTAAGCGTCGCACCGCTGTTAACCGAGACATTCGCAGCCTGCTTGCGCACCCAGATGGTCGCCGCGTCAGTTTCCGAATCAATGGAGGAGTCTGCCGTGACGGTGATTGTTCCCATGCCATTGAAGAGGTCAAGTGCACGGTCGTCGGCATCATTTTTGACGAGATACACGGAGCCGCCGTTCAGGTTGAGGTCGCGTGTGAAGGTCTCACGCTTTGAGATGGTTAGCTTGCCGCCAGCGGCGATATTAATCGGATACGTGAAGTTATAGCCGAGGAGATCGCCCTTCGTAAGCTGCATATCGCCGCCGTTGAGAATATTGATCGTGGAATATGCGAAGTGTCCGTTGGCGGAAGAGCCGGTGTCGGCAATAACGACAGTGCCCGCGCCAACTTCGATGACAGGGGTGGAGTTCTGGCCAGTAGAGTTGATGAGGTACTGAGGAGCAAGCGTAATCGTATTGCCCTCGCCGGGCACCAGCTCAAGCTTCGCGCCCTCTCCGGTAAGATTGATGTTGCCGGTGCCGATCTTGGCTCCGGAGCCTTCGAATCTCAACGTGCCGCCGGAGACCGTTACGCCACCAGTAGCCGTGCCGGCGCCAGTCACCTTGAGAACGCCAGAACCCGTTTTCGTCAGCGCACCCGCGCCGCTGAGCGGAGCAGAGAGTGTGACGGTGTTTGAGTCTGTGTTGATAGTCGTCGTTTTGTTCTGGTTAAGAATCGTGCCTCCCGCCTTGGAGTTGGCTATGGTCAAGTCAGCCCTGGCTGCAATCGTGCCGCCGGCGAGGTTGATAGCGCCGCCGTTGGAACTATTCTGGAAGTTGATGCCGCCAGAGCCGAGGTTCAGCGTGCCATTCTGGAGGATGTTCAGTGTGCCAGTGCCACTATGCCCGTTGCCACCGTTCTGGATGCCAAGGGCGTTCACCGTCGCGGCAGACGAACCGCCGCCGATAGCCCATGTTGCCGTTCCATCCCAGCCAAGGCGAGAGATTGCGTTGTCTGCCGTAAACGTTCCGCCAAGCGTCTTCAATGCAACCGTGCTGCCCCAGTGACCTAGAAGGATGGACGCTTGGTTGCTTGTCGGCCCAGAATTGCCCGTCACCGTAACGGTTCCGGCGTTCTGGTTGACCGTTTGCGTCTTGGTTCCGTTTGAGTTGCCGAGGACTAAACGCGTAAAGGTCGCGTCAGTGCCTGCATTGAAATTGACCGTCTTATTGCCGAACAAGTAGAATCCATCGCCTGTGAAATTCAGCGGCTGGGCGAAGTTGAACGTGCCCTCGGCAGCGTTATTGGAAATCGGACTCGGAGCACCAGTCAGCGTATCAGAGCCGGAAATGCCGATTGTATCAGTAGAAAGCGTATTCTGACCAAAGGTAGGAATCCTCGTGAAGTTCACAAACTCAACATTGGCAGGATCGTCGTTGATGAAGTTAAGTTCGGAAATGTTGACATCTACGCCTTCCGACCTTTCAATAGTAAGTTTATCTGCGCCGTTTAGCTCAATGGAAGCTGCCTGGACTTCCTCGTCAAACACAATCTTTCCGCCATCGGTATAGGCCACCGTGATTTTCGGGACGGGACTGTTGACCCAGCCCTCGGGCTTGACTTCAGACCAATTGACGGTACTGCTGCCAATGTCGAGCGAGGCATCCGCGAACTTAGTAATCGTTACCGCGATGCCAGCGTCAGTGTAAGCAGGCGACTCAAACGCATATCCTTCAGCAGGAGTTGGGAGCGTGACGGAGGGGTTGGAGGCTGCGGAGATCTTGCCGATGACGAGAGTGGTCGTCGCTTCCGTCTCGTCAGAGCCGGGCATTGTGAACGTGACATCCGAGGCATCAATCGTCGTGGTTGCTGGGAGATAGAGGTAAGTCGCTGTGAGCGAGTCGGTCAACTTGAGTGTGGTCGCCTCGCCGACAACGGTGAGCGCGGGAACAGTTGCGTCTGAATCGACAGTTACGACGCCATCCGCGACCTCGCCTTTCACAACGACTGGATCGGAGCCGGTCGAAAGGGAAACGCCATCCGATGTCGTCGTGATGGTTGTCGCCGTTGCCGCGCTTACCTCGAAGTCGCAACGGATGCTGTAGCGGCCATCGTCCATAACGCAGACGGTCTGGTCGGACGTGACACTACCTGAATTCGCACCATGCCACGCTCCTGTGAAGCGAGCCTGTTTTGCGCCGGACATTGCGCCGCCAACTGTAAGGGAGGAGACATCAGTAGCGAAGTAGTAGTAGTACTGGGCGTTGGGCGAAATTACCAAATTCGTGAATTCGAATGTTGAGCTGCCGTTCGCCGACCACTGTTCGCCTGCGGCGCTAATTCCGACAATTACACCCTGCGGCGTCGTCACGACGAGGTATGGGTCTAACTCGGTGCCACTTGCCCTGCCGATGTCTGCATTGTTGTGACCCGACGAATGCCAATAGACCTTGATGGAATCCAGCTTTACGGCATCAGCCGTGGCTGCGATGTCATTACCATCGGTATTAAACATCCAATCCGCATTAATTTTGAAACGCTGGTAGTTGGCGTTTCCGTAAGCTCCCGTTCTGAACGTGGTAGCGTCGTCCTTATATGTGGAGTAAGTCGCTGCCCATGACACCAGTGGCGTCGCAAGACACAGTGCAAGCACAAAGCGCTTAATTTTTGTCAGTGTGTTCATATGTTTTTCCTTTGGGTTTTGTGTTTGTGTATTATGGAAAATGGATGAAATGGGGTTGTGAGGGGAAGTATATCAAAACTGGCCGTCAGGTGTCAACTGCCCCCACTATTAAGTGACATTATCTTTTTCTTTTGCACGTGCAAAAGAAAAAAGGCCGGAACGATTGGCGCGTGCAAAAGAAAAAAGGCCGGCGGCGT
>DGVK01000012.1:0-4172 GCA_002395905.1 Verrucomicrobia bacterium UBA4286
ACGGCCAATGTCACGTACTACGCGCATTGGGTGGCTGACGGATTGGCGACGAAGTGTACCGTTATTTTCGATGTGAACGGGAGTGGTGCGTTGCGAGACGAGGAAGTTACGCGAAAGGTCGCCAAGGGGATGTCGGTTGGCGAGTTGCCGATCCCTATGGTGCCAGACTTGGCGTATTCCGGGTTCGGACGATTCCAGGGATGGTTCACGGCGAAGACTGGTGGTGCGCAGATTGCAGCTGACACGATCGTGACAAAAGATGTCACCTACTACGCGCACTGGAAATATTTCAGATATGTCGTGCTGGATGCCAACGGCGGCGAGTTCTCGGAGGAATATAATAACTGGTGGCCGTTCGTCGAAAACGGAGCAACCCTCGGTTCGTTGCCAGTCGTTTCGCGTTCGGGATATTCGTTCGACGGCTGGTTTACCGCGGCGTCGGGAGGCACAAGGGTTTCGGCAGATACGAAAATCACGGCGACCGCTTCCAACATCAGAGAACCGCTCAAGTATTACGCGCACTGGACGGAGGTGGTTTCGTTCCCTGGCATAGCGACATGGAAGTTCTACGAAGAGGCGGATGACGATGAGGGGCTGAACCTTGCGGCATGGGAGGAGTGGAATGAGACAGACGTCGCATTCTGGATCGGGGAGGGAATCAACATGGCAATCCCTGTGGACGGAAATCTGTCCGCCAGTGACATCGTTTTGGTCGCTGGGACATATTCCGGCTACGGGACTCCGCAGGTCGTTTCCGACGAATGGATGTTCGCGAAGCACTGCACCGCGCTGGAGCAGGCAATAGGCTACGACCCTTACGAAGACGACGAATACGACCAAGGGGCGTACGGGCCGGTTTTCGAAGATGATGTCAGGGGCCGGAACTATTCGCTTTCGATGGACATTTGGCCTGAAAAGAAAGTCGTGTCTGGGCGTAAGTGGATACTGCTCGAAATGGGCGGTCGTCCGGCCAGGGGATGCAAGACGTTCTATGTCGGGCTGAAGGGCCGTGACGACGTCGGCTACTCGCGGTTCAGGATATATGCGACACCTGACCAGGGTGTTTCCCAGAGGCCGTCCGACTGGTCGAGCCAGCGGGAACTCGCCGTGCTTCCCATGCCGATCGGCGGCGGAACGATGACTGGCGGCGGCATGTACGTGAACGGAACGCGCGTCTCGCTTTCCGCGACGCCGGTTGCGGGATACGAGTTCGAGGGATGGTACGATCAGTCCAGCGGACGGCAGCTTGGCACCTCGACGAGTCTCACATATGTCATGGGTGATGCAAACAGTGTAATTATCGCTAAGTTTACCCTAGCGACCGAATGTTTCGTGACGTTCGACGCGAACGGCGGAACGCCGAAGATGCAGAACGTGGAACAGCATTCGGAAACACCGTTCGTTCTGCCGAAGGAGCCGACGCGCGCCGGCTATACGTTCGCCGGCTGGTGGACGGAGAAGAACGGTGGCGTGAAGGTGACAGAAGACACTGTATTTATCGAGGGGGTGTACTCGCATCTCTATGCACACTGGATCAAGCCCGGTCAGATTGTTCTCGAAGGTGTGTTTAGCGGGACTGGTAAGGTTTCGCTAGACGAGAACGGCAACATCGTAGTGGTGTTGACTGTTGACGTGAGCGGGACGGTGGAGATTCCCAATAACGTGGGCGCGGTGACGATAGACTTGAATGGGCATGATATGGCGGGGGATGACGGCCCGGCGATTCGGATTGTGAAGGGCGATGGCGAGGGCGAGACGACGCGGCTCGTCATTGCCGATACGGCGGAGGGCGAGAAGGGGCAGATTCTCGGCGGAGGCGAGAGCGCGGGAATCGAAGTCGCGGAAGACGCCGCGACAGGCGTGATGCTTGACGTGGAAGAGGGCGTTGGCGTCTTCAACGGCGACGGTAGCGAGCAGGAGCTTAAGCCGAAACTCGTCGGGACAGGCAAGGTGACGGTGCCGAAGACGTGGAAGATCGGGCAGAAGGTGACGTGGAAGGCGACGGCCGACAAGGGCAGCGTGTTCGCGCATTGGGAAGGCCCGCTCGTCGATTCGCTGGACCTCACGAAGAACGAGCGGCGCAATCCTTCGCTCGCGTTCGTTGTGCCGGAGGGATTCGAGACGGACCAGATCAAGGCGGTGTTCATCCCGCTGGACGACGACGGGCTTTACTCGCTCGGCATCACGCAGACGGAATTCGAGCTGAAGGAAGCAGTGTCCGACGTCCGGGTGACTGACGACTCGCAGTCTTACGTGACGGCCACGGCGAGCGGGCTGCCGTCTGGACTCAAATTCAATGCAAAGACGCTCCAGATCACGGGCGCGCCAACGAAGAGCGGCGTCTATTGGGTGCAGATCAAGGCGAAGAACGCGTCCGGCTACCAGTGGGCGGAGAAGGTCCAGGTGACGGTCTCCGGCGGCGGCACAGAGGCGAGGGAGCCGAAGCTGACGCGCACGGCGCACTATCCGCTCACAGTGGTCTGCGCCACGGAGGGCGGCACGGTGAGCGGCACGGGCGTCTATGCCGAGGGCAGGAAGGTGACAATCAAGGCGACGCCGGCGAAGGGATGCGTGTTCGCGGGATGGTACGGAAAAGCGAATAGTGAAGAGGGAATAGCGAATAGTGCGGGCGCGGATTACCGTTCGCCTTCGATGAGCGTGGCCGTGCCGGAGATGCGGTATGTGTTCGCGAAGTTCGCCACGAAGGAGGAGGATGCGGCGAGCCTGGCGCTGGCCGTTGAGGATGCGACGGCTGAGAAGGACGGGACGCTTGAACTAGACCTCGGCGCGTGCGTAGAGTCGCTGTCGCTGCCGAAGCTTTCCGTCGCGGGCCTGCCGTCCGGCATAAAATACGACGCCAAGACCATGACGTTCGCAGGCAAGGCGACGAAGCCTGGCGTCTACACTGTGACCGTAAAGGCGACGAACGCATCCGTGACGAGGGCGACGGATGCGACGACGGCGACGTTCAAAATCACGGTGCCGAACTTCGAGTGCGCGACATTGCCGGGGCTCAAGCCGGAAACCGGTGCATACGGCACTATACATGCGGGCGTCAAGATCGGCCCCGGCCTCGTAGACTGCACTCCGGCCGACGGCTGGACGGTGAAGGCGTCGGGGCTTCCCGCAGGGCTCAAGTTCGCGACGAAGGAGACGAAGGATGCGCTATACGGCGTCGTTCCCGCATGGACAATATACGGCGTGCCGACGGCGAAGGTCGGCGCGTACACGGTGACGTTCACGGCGTCGAAGAAAGGCGAGAAGAATCAAGTCGCCACGATCACGCTCAACGTCGAGGCGCTGCCTGCGTGGGCCGTCGGTACATTCGACGGAGCGGCGGAAGGCGGCGGCCTCGTCAACATGTCCGTCGCGGCGAACGGGAAGATAAGCGGAAAACTGCTGACGGACGGGCTCTCCTGTTCTCTTTCAGGAATGTCATTTGAGACGATCGGCGAATGGAAGATCCCGTTCAATTACGGACACGCAGGCGAAGACGAGGGGCTTTGGAAACCTGGCGACACGGGCCGGTCATTCGGCGCTGTGCTCACAGGCAAGGCCGGGAAGTCGATTGTCACAAACTATGTCGAAATCACGGAGACGCGCGTTGCAGACGAGGCTTTTGAGACTGGCTATCGCACGACAGGTGTCGCAGAAAGCCATGACGGAGGCTGGACCGCATGGCAGAATCTGTGGAAGACCGAGCCGTGGAAGACGACTGCGAAGCCGTTCGCACGGGCGAAGGCGCTGGAAATCGAGGTTGATGACGGCGTGGTGACGCTCAAGTTCGCATCGTCCGGCGCGGTGACGGCACGCGGAAGGTTCGTCACTGGCCTGAACGAGCGGACGGGAAACGACATCGTCTACTCGGCAAGCTGCTCGACAGTCCTCATCCCTGACGCGACAGATGAAACAGGCAATCGCTATTTCCTGCATCTCTACTTCCCGCCCAGGGCAGGGAAGTTCGACGGCTTCTCCGCAACTGCAACCCTTGATTGGGACGGCGAAGCCTTCTCGCTCGATCAGGCTGTCTACCTATAACTTGCAATTTTTGATTTTTGCCAAAAATCCATTTTGTGCAGTTATAGAAGGGGCGAGGCGGACTGTTCGACGAGCGGGCCATGCAATCTCGCCCACACTTTGCCAAAGTCTTGCCCAGACTTAGCCTCAGCCTT
>DGVK01000012.1:4297-10245 GCA_002395905.1 Verrucomicrobia bacterium UBA4286
GCCCAGACTTAGCCTCAGCCTTGCCTAGACTTACCCTCATCCCTGCCTGGACTTTGGGTCAGGGTAGGCTGGCGAAGCCGCCGTGAGCGCGTTCGTTGATTCAAAAACGGGGGACAGTCCCCTCTGCGAAGAGCTGAAAATGCAATATAATCGCGAATATGGCAAGTTGTCCCCTTAAAACAGGTGGGGACGGGCCCTGGTTGTTTTTTGCGGCTCGCGCGGCGAACGGATTTTGGAAAGTCGGCGGCCTGCGTGGTGAACGGCTCCTGCCGATCGTTCGGCGGCGGTCTCTGTTTCGCTTTGCGGTGGCGCGGCTTGAAGCGTGATTTATAAGTTGCAGAAACGCTAGAATGCATTTTTGCGAGTTATGGCGATGATGCTTGGCGCGTGAGAGGTCTTCGCCCGCTTGCTTGGTCTTGGTGTGTGGCATATGGTGCTTGGATGCTATAAAACGAAAACTTCACGATGCGCCACACGGACTCACGGAAATTTGGTATAATACGCGCGTATGAAAGAATCCAAAAAGACACGAGTCAGAATAACCGACACGACACTGCGTGACGCGCACCAGTCGCTTTGGGCGACAAGGATGCGCACTGACGACATTTTGAAGATTGCCGAGAAGATCGACGAGGCTGGCTACTACTCTCTTGAATGCTGGGGCGGCGCGACATTCGACGTGTGCATGCGCTTCCTTCGGGAGAATCCTTGGGAACGTCTGCGCCGGATCAAGAAGGTGTGCCGCAAGACGCCTCTGCAGATGCTTCTCAGGGGGCAGAACATACTTGGCTACAAGCACTATCCCGATGACATCGTCGAGCGCTTCATCGCCCTCGCCTGCGAGAACGGCATGGACATCTTTCGCGTGTTCGACGCGCTCAACGATCCCCGCAATCTCGAACAGGCCGTCAAGTGCGTCAAGAAGTACGGCGGCCACGCGCAGGGAACGATAAGCTATACAACCTCGCCCGTCCACACAATCCCCGTCTATGTCGCGCTTGCGAAGGAGCAGGTCGCGATGGGGATCGACTCGCTCTGCATAAAGGACATGGCCGGCATCCTTACGCCCGGCGCCGCGCGCGAGCTCGTCGGCGCCCTCGTGAAGGCTCTGCCCGACCTGCCGATACAGGTCCATTCCCACATGACGAGCGGGATGGCCGCCGCGATGTACATGGCTGCGGTGGAAGCGGGCGCGGGATGTGTAGACACCGCGATTTCGACGATGAGTTCCTTCTCTTCACAGCCGCCGACCGAGTCGATGGTTGCGATTCTTGAGTCGGAGGGCTATGATACAGGTCTCGATCTCGGAAAGCTGGCGGAGATCAACGCCTACTTCAAAGGCGTGAAGGCCAAACGCCAGCCGGCGTCGTCCGCCAAGGTCGAGCCTGTCGACGCCGGCGTGCTCGTGCACGCGATTCCCGGCGGGATGATTTCCAACCTGCGCTCGCAGCTCGCCCAGCAGGACGCGCTCGACCGTCTGCCGGAGGTTCTCGAAGAACTGCCGAAGACGCGCGCCGATATGGGCTATCCGCCGCTCGTCACGCCGACGTCGCAGATCGTCGGCGTGCAGAGCGTTCTGAACGTTCTTTCCGGCAAGCGCTATTCGATGGTGACGGACGAGACGAAGCGCTATGCTGCTGGCTACTACGGTCGCACGCCCGCGCCTATCGAGCCAAAACTGCGGAAGAAACTCATGGGCGGACTCAAGCCGATCACGTGCCGTCCGGCGGATCTCTTGAAACCCGGCCTCGCGGCGGCCGCCGCGGAGCTGCCGCCGAACACGATCAAAGGCGAAGAGGACATCCTTTCATACGCGCTCTTCCCCGAGGTGGCGCTCGGCTACTTCAAGTGGCGCAAGGAGGGCGGCCCGATACCCGCCGACCAGGAGGAGGCCGACCGCGCGGCCGCCGCGAGTGCCGCGCCTGCGGCGACTGCGGGCGGTGCAAAGCCCAAAGCCGCGCCTGCCGTGAAGGGGACGCCCGTTCTCGCGCCGCTCAACGGCACGTTCTACAGAAGCGACGCGCCCGGCAAGCCGCAGATGGCGGCCGACGGCGCGCCGGTCAAGGCGGGCGACGCGGTGTGCGTCGTCGAGGCGATGAAGCTGTTCAACCCGATCAAGGCGACCGCCGCCGGCAGGATAACGTTCCTCGTCGAGCACGGCGCCGCCGTCACGAAGGGCCAGCCTGTCGCGTCCATCGAGTAGAAAGATTTAAAACCGCAAACACACGGAGGCAGAGATGAGCAAGGAAAAACCGAGGAATCCACGAATCCTAATTGTCACTCCAGAGATCACGTACCTGCCGGAGGGCATGGGGAACCTGGCGGGAAAGATGTCCGCCAAAGCCGGCGGCATGGCCGATGTTTCCGCGTCCCTCGTGTCGGCGCTTCACGAACTCGGCGCGGATGTGCACGTGGCGCTCCCGCACTACCGGCGCATGTTCCATGTCGAAACGGCCCAGCTCGTCGCGTCGGAGCTGCGCAAATACAAGAGCCATCTGCCCGACGAGCGCATCCATCTCGCCGAAGACCGCTGCTTCTACTATCGCGACACCGTGTATTCCCGCGGTGACGGCAACATAAAGCTGGCTCTTGCGTTCCAGCGCGAGGTCATCAACAACATCATCCCGCGCGTCCAGCCCGACCTCATCCACTGCAACGACTGGATGACCGGCCTCATTCCGGCGGCTGCGCGCCGCGAGGGGATCCCCTGCCTTTTCACCGTGCACAACATCCACACCCAGAAGCTCACCCTCGCGCAGATCGAGGACGCCGGCATCGACGCGGCGGAGTTCTGGATGAATCTCTACTACAGCTACCCGCCGTACAACTACGAAGAGTCGCGCAACTCCAACCAGATCGACCTTCAGGCGTCGGGCGTGTTCGGCGCGCACTTCATCAACACCGTCTCGCCAACGTTCCTGCAGGAGATCGTGAACGGCTGGCATTCGTTCATACCTGACTCCATCCGCAACGAGATACGCAACAAGTTCAATGCGGGATGCGCGGCCGGTATTTTGAACGCGCCCGACCCGACGGACAATCCGGCGACAGACGACAAGATACCTTTCAAGTACGGACCGGAGAATCATCGCGAGATGAAGCGCCAGAACAAGCTCGCGCTCCAGCACGCGCTCGGTCTCGATGAAAACCCCGACGCGCCGCTGTTCTTCTGGCCGAGCCGTCTCGATCCGGTGCAGAAGGGGCCGCAGCTGCTTACCGACATCACCTACCGTTTCCTCGAGAAGTACGCCGCCGACGGGGCGCAGCTCGCAATCATCGCGAACGGACCCTACCAGCAGCCTTTCTGGGACATTCGCGAATTCCACGGTCTGCAACGCCGTCTCGCAGTGCATAACTTCGACGGACGCCTTTCACAGCTCGGCTTCGCTGCGAGCGATTTCACTCTCATGCCTTCTCTCTTCGAGCCGTGCGGTCTGCCGCAGATGCAGGCGCCGATCTACGGTTCGCTTGCAGTCGTGCACAACACGGGCGGCCTGCACGACACAGTGGAGAATCTCGATGTCGGCGCGTCGAAAGGCAACGGTTTCGTGTTCGACACCTACGATTCGGGCGGGCTCTTCTGGGCGCTCGACCAGGCGATGGCTTTCTACCGTCAGCCGCAGGAGATAAGAGAGCGCGAGATCGCCCGCATAATGACTGAATCGCTTCACCGTTTCAATCACGAGGCGTGCGCAAAGGAGTACATCAAACTTTACGAACGCATGCTCGACAGGCCGCTCGTGCGCTGAACAGGCGCGCTGCATGATGGCGAAAATGTCGGACGCGCGGGAGGCCGCGGTTCGACAGCCGCCATTTACGGAGTGTTAACATTTCCTTAACACGCAAGTGGTAGAATAGGGGGCAGTTTTCTTTAAAAGGAGCAAAGGCAACAATGCTGGAAGTAAAGAACCTGAAGAAGCGCTTCGGCGCGTTCGAGGCGGTGAAGGGGATCTCCTTCTCCGTCGCGAAGGGCGAGGTGCTTGGATTTCTCGGGCCGAACGGCGCGGGTAAATCGACGACGATGAGAATGATCACGGGCTTTCTGCCGCCGAC
This sequence comes from Verrucomicrobia bacterium UBA4286, assembly GCA_002395905.1. Classification (GTDB taxonomy): domain Bacteria; phylum Verrucomicrobiota; class Kiritimatiellia; order RFP12; family UBA1067; genus UBA1067. The sequence continues at coordinate 8,351 of DGVK01000012.1, forward strand.
AAGCGGCACGGCTCTCATATGCGGGCACGACATATCGACCGACCCTGTCGAAGCGAAGAAGTGCATCGGCTATCTGCCGGAGTCCGCGCCGAGCTACCGCGCTATGACCGTAGAGGACTTTCTTACGTTCATAGCGCATGTGCGCGGATTCAATGGCGCGAAGTGCCGCGCAAAGGTCGAAGAAGTGATTGAAAAGGCACGCCTCGCGCCTGTGGCGAAGAAAACGATAGAGACGCTCTCCAAAGGCTACCGCCAGCGCACATGCTTCGCGCAGGCCATCATCCACGACCCGAAGGTTCTCATCATGGATGAACCGACCGACGGTCTCGACCCGAACCAGAAGTTCACCGTTCGCGAGATGATCAAGGAGATGGCGGCCGAGAAGGCGATAGTCATATCGACCCACATTCTTGAAGAGGTCGACGCGGTCTGCACGAGGGCGGTGGTGATCGCCGACGGCGAGATAAAGGCCGACGGCACTCCGGCCGAACTGAAGGCCATGGATCCCAGCGGAAAGCTCGACGTGGTGTTCCGCAATCTCACGATGAAGAAGGAGGCCGCGCGATGAAGTGGTTTTCAAATGTAAAGGCCGTGTTCCGGCGCGAGTTCAAGAGCTACTTCGACTCGCCGGTGGCGTATGTATTCCTTACGGCGTTTCTCGTCCTTGTCGGATTCCTCACGTTCGGCGTGGCGATGTTCTACGAGCGCCGCCAGGCCGATCTCATGCCGTTCTTCTTCTGGCATCCGTGGGTTTATCTTCTGCTGGTGCCGGCCGCGACGATGGGCACCTGGGCTGACGAGCGCAGAAACGGCACTGCCGAGCTGCTGCTCACTCTGCCTATGACGGCGACGCAGGCGCTTGTCGGCAAGTTCCTCGCCGCATGGGCGTTTCTAGGCATCGCCCTCGCGCTTACGTTCCCTGTGGCGGCGACGGCGGCATACCTCGGCTCGCCCGACTGGGGGGCGGTTTTCTGCGGCTACCTCGGCTCGCTTCTCTTCGCGGGCGCGGCGGCGGCGATAGGACTTTTCGCCTCGACGCTTTCGCGCTCCAGCGTGGTAGGGTTCGTGATATCGCTGGCGCTCGTGTTCCTGCTGATAATCGTCGGCTTCAGCCCTGTAACCTCGGCGGTCGCCAACTGGGGTGTGCCGACTGCGATAGTGAACGGGATCGCCGCCTGCTCGCTTCTCACCCACTTCGAGTCGATGCAGCGCGGAGTTGTCGACCTTGCCGACATCGGCTATTACATAGGCCTTGCCGTATTCATGGTCGCGGCCGCGAAGGCCGTGACCGACGGGCGTCGCGGCTCGACCGGCAATGCGCTCGCGCTGGCGATCCTCGCGGTGATCGTTGTCGCGGCGGACGTTGTTCTGGCGAATCTGCCGCTCAGGGCCGACTTCACGGCCGAGAGGCTTTACACGCTTTCTGACGGCTCCAAGAAGGTTCTCGCCAAGCTCGACGCCGACGTCACGCTCAAGTACTATGTGAGCTCCAGCGCGGCCGATATGCCGGTGAACCTCAAGACATACGCCAATCAGGTCGAGAACCTGCTGAAGGAGTACGAGAGGGCGTCCGGCGGACGGCTTGTTCTCGAAGCCTACGACCCCAAACCCGATTCCGACGCGGAGGAATGGGCGCAGCGTTACGGCATCGAGCCGCGCACCGTGAATCCTTTCGGCGCTCCCGTCTATTTCGGCGTAGTAGCGGTGTGCGGCGACCGTGAAGAGGCGCTCGCCCGCCTAACGCCCGAGACGGAATCCACGCTTGAGTACGATCTCACGCGCCTCGTGACGCGCGTCGCGTGGCCGGAGCGTCCCGTCGTAGGTCTGATGACCTCGCTTGATGGAGTCCTCGGCGGCGAGATGAACCCGATGATGATGCAGATGGGGCAGCGTCC
>DGVK01000057.1 GCA_002395905.1 Verrucomicrobia bacterium UBA4286
ATCGCCGACATGTTCGGCGGCGAGAGGAACATACCGGACGTCGTGCGCGACAACATGAAGCTCGAGGACTTCAACAAGGGCAAGCCGCTCACGGCGCGGCGCATCAAGCAGGTGGCGTCGGCAATCGACATCCTCGGCGGCGGCATGTTCCAGAGCGCCGCGAGCGTCGGCAAGGCGAAGTCGATGGGCTACGTGGCCTCCGAGCTGCCGAAGCTCGCGCGCGTCGCGAACATCTACCAGCAGGTGACGGGATGCACGGACGCGGAGGCGGAGTCCGCCGCGCTGGACCCGAACTCGAAGGCGCGCCGCCTCTACGACTGCGGCGGACGCTTCACGCAGAACGTCGAGAACTTCAAGAAGGGCCTTGCGCTCATGGACAAGTTCGCCGGATGGTTCAAGAGCCTCCATGACGACTATGCGGCCGGCAAGCTCGATACGCCGACAAAGCGCAGCTTCAAGGCCGGAGTGTGCAACCGCGACTCCGCCGTTCCCGCGCTGAAGTTCCTGATGGAGGAGATCGCGGTCAATTCCAAGATCCCGCTCGAGGCGGAAAACCCCGAGGATGTTTTCGGGATGAAAAACAACCCTGCGATGCGTTTCATCGGGCGAAACTACACGATTTCCTTCGCAAACTCGCTCGCGCAGATTCCGCCGGAGAAGCGCACCGTCCTCTACGCCGTGTTCGACGCATTGCACAAGCTCCCCTCGGGCAACAACATGCCGGACAAGAAACTGGAAATCGACCAGAGCATCAGCGCGGTTCTCGGCGCGCGCGTGATGAAGAACTTCGACGCTGTCGCGGCGCTGCAGAAATCCGGGAAGCTCGACCGCGCCCGCCTCGTGCCGCTACTCTTTCCGGATCTTCAGGTCCCGGCCAACGCCCCGAACAAGGAAATCGTCAAGGCGTTCGAAACGAAGCTGCAGAGCGCCGAGAACTTCGACATCATCCTGCCCCTGCACTCGCTCGCAATGCAGTCCGGCGCCACGCTGGACGAAGCCGCGGCGGCCATCCGCTCCGGAACGGGCCTCAAGAACGCGCCGGGCATTTCGACGGCCAACGGAAAGCTCGAGCAGCTGGACGGCACCGCGAAGGGCGGTCGCGACACCATGCTCGGCGACCTCTACCGTCCCTCGAGCCCTTCGTTTGCCAGCAACGGGGAGGACGTACTCAAGGACGAGGATACGAAGTTCGTGTTCAACTTCCCGGACGGCACGACCGTTGCCGCAAAGAAGGGCGCCGAAGACGCGTCGGACGTGCGCGACGCGAACAACGCCATCGCCGACAAGATCAAGGACCTTTGCGGAAACGTCCACCCGAAGCAGCTCTCGAACGTCTATTTCGTCCTCTCCCAGAGCGGCACCGGCGGCAACACCAGACGCGCCTTCGAGCAGTACGGCATCAACTCCGACGAGCACATGCCCCTCACGTTCACCTTCTCGCGCAACGACGAGACCGGCGCGGTAACAATCAAGTACTCCGAACCCAAGGGCTTCCCGGTCAAGTTCAACTGGACCACGACAATCGACCTGGACGGCAATGTCGCCTCCACGCCGATGCGCATCTGGGAACCGAGAAAGGTTGCCGATGCGATAAAGGAGAAGCTAAAAGTCGCCGAAAAGCCCGACAAACAGGCCGCGAGATTCCGGGCGGTGGATCTTCTCGTCGAACGGGCCAAGGACGACGCCGACCTCTTGTATCTGCTCGGATACGGCAAGTGCTCGTTCGCCGTCGGCATACTGCTCACCGACATCAACGAACTCAGGTCCGACGATGAGATCATCCGGAGGGTCGACGCCTTCCTGGACAACCTGAACGAGCTGCGCACCGCCGCGAAAGGCGACGAGCGCGTGATCAAGGGGCTGATGCCGCAGTTCATCAACTTCAGGGGACGCGCCGTCCGCCAGGGGCTCATCACGAAGATGTTCGAAGAGGCGGCCAAGCTGGACCTCGGCGCGCTCGAAAAGATTTCATCCGCCTCCTCGCCGAAGGAGTTCGCCGAGGCCATGTGCGCGGTAAACAAGGCCGTGGCTAGGCTTGCCGACGCGACGGATGCCTATGTCGGCAACAAGCGGATCGGAACCGACGATGTGGTGGGCATCTCCGGTTTGGCGATGGGCATATTGTTCGCGCGACTGGGCGACAAAAAGCTACACGAGCTCAAGACGGCCTTCCGTTCCGAGAACGCCGCCAAGGTCGCGCAGGCCTTCGAGCGCTTCCGCAGCAGGCAATTCCCGGACGGCGTGACTTCGTCGGAAAAAGCCCGCAACGCGGTCATGCAGGTTTCCCTTCTGCTTTACTCGACGTGGGCAGTCCGGATGGACGCGCTGATGGCGATCGACGACATGCTGGGAACGGAGTTCGACTCCAACGCGGTCTATACGGACAGCATTCCCGAGAACGAATTCAAGGATGTCTACGACGCTGTCGAGAAGTATCTTCAGGAGACGAACCCGGAGAGCCTTGCATAGTTGAAAGGGTGAAAAGCGGTACGTCACGGAGAAGTGGCTGTTTAATTCAAATCAGGAGGTATGGACATGGAATTCAATGAACTGCTTGCGGCGTTCGCCGCGAAATACGGAGTTGATGGACTCGACGGCGCGGATGGCGTCGCGGAGCTCGAAGTCGACGGCATCCGCGTAGAGATGCTGGAAGATTCGCAGGCGCGGAGTCTGATCGCGTGTGCGGAAATCGGACTTCCACCTCCCGACGCGAACGGCGCGTTCGGCTCCATGATGCTAAAGGCGAACTTTCTGCTGCGCGCCACGGATGGCGCCACGCTCTGCCAGAATCCGGAGACCGGTGCGTACGCATTGGTGCGCCCGTTCCCGCTGGCTCTGGCGGACGTCGAATCGCTGTCTGCGGGCCTTGAGTCGCTCGTCAACCAGACGGAGAACTGGCGCAAGGCGCTTACGGGCCTGCGCGAGGCCGAGTCCGCGCAGTCCGCGGCCCAGAAAGTGGATGACTCCCACCACGACATGCTTTCAAGCGGGTTTTTCCATGTGTAACCTTTTCCTGTTCCGCGTGTATACAGGTTGAAAGGTTTTAAAAGGTTGACAGAAAAAGGAACAGAACAATGCCAGGACAGATAGATGCAAACTACAGCGCGAACTTCCAGAAGTTCGTCGATTTCGCGAACAAGGCGTACGCGCCGAACGGGAAAGGCGAGGACACGGTCGCGCGCTTCTCGGGGATGCCGGTCGGCGACTACAAGGGCACGTTTGCGTCGTTCATGCGCACGGCGGAGATGAAGACGGCGAACGACCAGGTGCGCGACTTGTTCCGCAAGACGATCGCCGACATGTTCGGCGGCGAGAAGTTCATACCGGACATCGTGCGCGACAACATGAAGCTCGAGGACTTCAACAAGGGCAAGCCGCTCACGGCGCGGCGCATCAATCTCGTGAAAATCGCCATCGACACGCTCGGCGGCGGTAAGTTCACGGACCCCGCGAGCATCGGCAAGGCGACGGCGATGGGCTACGTGGCCTCCGAGCTGCCGAAGCTCGCGCGCGTCGCGAACATCTACCAGCAGGCGACGGGATGCACGGACGCGGAGGCGGAGTCCGCCGCGCTCGATCCGAACTCGACCGCGCGCCGCCTCTACGACTGCGGCGGACGCTTCACGCAGAGCGCGGAGAACTTCAAGAAGGGCCTCGCGCTCATGGCGGACTTCCAGGAGTGGTTCGCCAATGTCTGCTCGGAGCTGGGCAACGGCCCGGGCGTGACCGCCAAGTGCATGAACCCCTCCATAACCGGCACCTCCCACGCGCGCGGTGCCGAGAAGTTCATCTTCGACGAGATCGCCGTCAACGAAAACATTCCTCTCGAAGCCGAGGACAAGGAGTCGGTCTTCGGCATGGAGAGGAACCCCGCGGCCCGCTTCGCCCTGAGCAAAGTCGGCGACTCGCAGCACGCCACGCTGGCCCAGATGCCCCAGGCGCAGCGCGATCTTCTCTACGCGGTCAACGACCTCTTTCATCCCTTTGCCCCCAACGGACAGCAAGGGACGGTGATCGGCCAGGGCGCAGTCTTCGTCGGGCGCGTCATTAAGCATGCCGACGAACTCTCCGCCCTCAAGGCCGCCGGCAATCTCACGCGCCAGACCGCCTTTGACGTGCTTTATTCCGACATCTCCGAAAAGGGCAATCGCGACGCCGAGGCCGCAAACCTCATCGAGGACATCCTCATGGAGCGCCTGCCCGACAGCGGCCAGATAGTCAGGGCCATCAACATGCTCGCGAGAACCGGCGCGTCCATAGACGAAGTGCTCAACGCGATGGAGAGGAACATCGCCCTTCCCTCGGCCCCCTACGTGTCCACTGTCACCAAGTCCCTTGTGTCCTTCGGCATGAACGGCGAGGGCGGCATCAAGGCCATGTGCGGCGACATCCACCGCCCATCAATGCCCACCTTCATCGCCACCGGCAAGGAGCCCGAGGGCGTCCGCAACCGCTACGTCTTCAAGTTCGCGGACGAAACGCTCGAATGCGGCGGCACCTCCGAGGCGGACGCCAAGCCCGTGTTGGAGCGCATCTCCGCGAAGCTCCGCGAGCTTTGCACGCCGGCGCACCCCAAGCAGCTCGACACGGTGGCCTATTCCCTCGGACAGGGGCAGCTCGGCCAGCTCAAGTGCCTCGCCAACCACGGACTCTTCGTCAACGAGCATATACCGGTCCAGTACACCATCTCGAAGAACCAGGAGACTGGAGCAATCTCCATCTTCATCAAGGAGCCGGAGAACTTCCCCGTCAAGTTCAACTGGAAGGTCACCGTCAACGTAGACGGATCCAGCACCTCCACCCCGATGCGCCTCGACCACGGCCAGTACGAGGCCAAGGCGATGACGTTCGCCGGCGAGATCGCCGCCAAGCTGCCCGGGAAGAGCGAAGCCGCGGCCAAGAACATGATCAAGGACGTGCTTGCGTACTGCGGCGACGATTTCGAGCTGAAGGACGTCGTCTCTCGGACGATTCGCGGTCTTTGCATCACCGCCACTGCCACGATGCGCACGCACGACGAGATCAAGGCGCGCATCGACGCGATCCGCGCCAATCTCGAAGAGGTGCGCAAGGCGGCGGCAGGAAACAATCGGATCGAAAAAGCCGGCTTCAACCTCCTGTGGGGCATGAACGGCAAGAGCGTTCCGCCGGGATTGATCGGAAAAATGCTCAAGGCCGCTTCCGCCGAGAAGCCCGGCGAGTTCTCCAAGCTCTCCGCGACATCGACGCCGCAGCAGATCACCAAGGCCGTAATCGACATACGCGAGGCCGTGGAGAACGTGATGCGCAACGCCTACGTGCAGGATTATCTCGAGGGTGCCGATGAAATGGGGCCGGCGCGGGCATTCGCGTTCTCGGTGCTCGTCGCGAAGTTCCCGGAAGCGCAGCTCAAGGGCGTGAAAGACGTGTTCAGCTCCGAGACGATGTCGAAGCTCTTCACCGTCATGGACGATCTCATGAGAGACAGGAGGCCTGCCGGCGCCAAGCCGGTCTCCAGAAACATTTCCTCGTTTATAAGAGAGCAGAGCATGGCGCTGGAGCAGGTGGTACTCCAGTACAAGAAGGCTGTCGAGAGTTTGCTGGGGCAGGAAGAAGGCGATGGCGTCAGACCGTTCGAAGGTCAGTTCGACAAGACGGCCTTCGGCGACAAGGATATCCACGACCTCTTGATCCCGCTGGCCGAACGCGACGAAGCGGCCGAGCTCGACGCCGAGCGCCGGCAAGAGTACATGCCCAGGGCGTTTCCGCGCGCCCAGTCCAACGCGGTCACCGCCTACGCCATAGCCGGCGAGGGCAACGCCAAGAAAGTGGACAATCTCATCCGCATCGCGCTCTCGCACTGCGCCGCCAGCGAAGAAGCCGTCAACTACGTCGCCGCGAACATCGACAGGATCCTCGTCTCGGGCAACGGAGCGCTTCGCACGCTCGAGGAAGTGCGCGAAATCTCACTGGCCATCGTCCAGCGCGGCGTCGCGGGTGCGGCGGACATTTTGGGGTGATTCCATTTCATCCACCCGCCGCCGTAGAACTCGCGCACCCCGCAGGCGAGCGCGAACACGTACTGGTTGATTGTGCGCCACGCGGCGTCGCACATTCCCTTGGGACACGTGTTCGTCGCGTAGAACACCTGTCCGGCTTTCAAGACGGGACACGGCTCGAGATTCGGCACGGCGTATTCGTCTGCCAGATCCTTCTTGAGCGATGTCTCAAGCACTGTAATTTTTACGACTGTCATAGATTCCTCCATTTTCAATTTGCCAAGGCTCCACTTGACGCTATCACATGGGAGGGCCGACTCCGTGCCGGCCTTCTTCGCCGCGGCAGTCGTCACCCAAAGCAATGAACGTAGTGCGTGTCAACTTACACATGTCTCATGACAGTTATTCGACAGCATCTAATGATTCCATGTCATGCCTAATATCATCCAAGATTCGTCCATTGTAAGTAAAATACTTCGCGCCTTGATAAGCTCCTGAAGTATTGCGCTGATCTTCAGGCATGAAAGTCCCTACAAATGGAGAAAGTTTGTAAATGCGTCCTTCGTATTCCACTTGATTGTCGCTTGCGACCTTAACTTCTATACCTGTCGGAGCAAATACCACTTTCGCCCCAATAGGTATATTCACCATGCTAAAGCGGAAACTCGCGCGACGAGGTTTCTCGGCATCTCTATCGTTGTGAACTTCATCATGCTTGAGTGGCTTGTTATCCTTATAGCGCAGAATCTCGGCATCATCAAGTAGCATAGCTTCATCGGTCAGTATCTCAAGCGCAAGTTGCGGCTTTATGTTAAAGAACTCCCGGTTCTGTCTGATTCTCAGGTCGGTAAGTCTGTCTATGGCCTTGTGTATCTTACGCTCGACAATCTCGTATTTTGCGGTTTTAAGCGTCGCAAAAATCTCGAATGGGAGGGGCACCGCAGTATTGTCCAATTCTTTTGAGCGCACATCAACAGGACGTGAACTCTTGCCTATCTTTACCCAATCCTCGCGGAAGCTAGGATTGGTAAGAATGTAAACCCAGCCTTGTTCATGCTTGTTTCTCATTTCATTTTTCTCCTTGTCGGTTCATTTCAGAAACTTTCTTCCATCGACCTCGGAGAGGATGCGCATTTGCTGGATGGCGATTTCGTTCAGCTTCTTCAGGCGTTGTGGCTGAGGAATGCCGTCATTAATCATGACGGCGTTGATGTTCTCCATGTTGGAGATACAGATGAGCTGGTTGATGGTAGCGTAGTCGCGCTGGTTGCCCTTGAGCGTTGGGTTTGCGGCTTGCCATTGCTGGTGCGTCATGCCGAAAAGTGCCACATTCAGCACATCCGCTTCGCTCGCGTAGATTATGTTCATCTGTGAGCGCGTTACAGCGGCTGGAATAAGATTTTGCTGGATGGCGTCCGTGTGGATACGGTAGTTGATCTTGGCAAGTTCCCGCTTCGCCGACCAACCAATCAGCTCTTGTTCCTTCGCCTTAAGCCGCTGGAATTCCTTTACAAGGTATAACTCAAATTCAACAGATAGCCAAGCAGCGAACTTGAATGCGATGTCATTTCGGGCGTATGTTCCGCCATAGCGACCGGACTGCGCCACTATACCAATGGCGTTCACGCCTTCTATCCACTTGCTTGGGCTCATTGTGAAATGGTTTAGTCCTACTTCTTTTCTAAACCCCTCGAATCCGAGGGGTTTAAAATCTGGGTTATAAAGCTCTTCCCACAGGCCAAGGTACTCAAGTGTCATACGGTTACGCATCCAGTTACTTATCGTCTGTTGCGCGTCTTCCGACTTCAGCTTCGCCATGTCGGTAAGGCAGACATAATCATCACCGCCAATCTTGATCACGCGCACAAGCGTTCCGCGCACATCCAGCTCATTACTCTTCTTCATAGGCCAAACCTTTTCTTCAATCATCCTTAAAGTTAGTTTTCATTGCATAGTTCCTCCTATGCACGGAAAGCCCTCGCATCGAGCAGGGGGACTTCCTTGAAGTGCTTTGCGTTTCCGCTAAGAAGCGTGTCGCCGTTTTCAAGAGCAGTGGCGAAGATCAGCGCGTCGCATACGCCGAGATCGCTTTTCAGCGCCGTGGACTCCATTATGGAAATCGCGCGGGTTGAGATTTCCGCAGTCACGGGCAATGTAGCGAAGCCGAGTATCGAAAGGAAGCGCTTCATTGAAAGCATTTCCGCCTTGTTCCTGACGCCTTGCAGAAGCTCCATGTAGGTGACGGAGGAAATAGAGCGCGTTGTCGCCTCGTCTATCGCATCAAGTGCCTTTCCGTTGCCGCGAAAAGCCCATATCATCACGTCAGTGTCGAAGATCATGCGAACCTCCGCCGCGCACGGAGATTGCGGACATACTCGGTCGGCGACGTAAGGTCGTCGCGGTCCGCCCACATTCCGGCAGCTGCGCAATCCCTTGTGGACGGCGTATTCGGCTTCGCGTCTTCCCATGCGACCATTACTGCCCAGGGGCGTCCGTGTGAAGAGACGGTGACGCGCTCGCGCCGAGAGATCGCGCCTTGGATTTCGGGCATGCGCCTTCTGAAGTCAAGCATTGTGGCATTCATCTTTTGCTCCAATATGTTCATTTAAACTGTGCATATTGTATCACATGCAGTTGCTTTGTGCAAGGGGGCAATGGGTTCTGGAATATCCCCACCTTGGGAAA
>DGVK01000087.1 GCA_002395905.1 Verrucomicrobia bacterium UBA4286
ATCGTGCGCGGCAACACGATGAAGAACGCAATCCTCCCGATGCTCGACCGGCTTGGACCGAAGCGCATCGTAATCGCATCCTCCGCGCCGCCCATCCGCTACCCCGACTGCTACGGAATCGACATGTCCACGCTCGGCGAGCTCGTCGCGTTCCGTGCGCTCGTCAATCTTCTGGGAACGGATGCCGAGAAGACATTTCGGATCGCTTTAGCTGATGAAGAGAGTTCTTTGACAGGATTAACAGGATTGACAAGATTATCCGGGGACATACCCCAAGACCCCAAGAATCATGTAAATCTTGTAAATCCTGTCAAATACAATCCCCTCGCCGCGCTCTACGCCCGCTTCACCGAGGAGCAGCACTGCGCCGAGATCGCCCGCCTCCTCACCCCGCCCGGCATGAAGGCTGAGGTGAAGGTGGTTTACCAGTCAGTGGAAAATCTACGGAAATGCTTGACAGCAGACTTCGGACATCGGACTTCGAAAAACCGGTCTCTTGCCTCAACGACGAACCACGAGACTCGAACCACAAACCACGAAATCGGCGACTGGTACTTCACCGGCGACTATCCCACTCCCGGCGGATACATGGTTCTGAACACAGCCCTTCAACACTATCTGGAAAATAACGATGAACGATCTTATTGAGAAATGGAAAGCGGAGCGTGAGCGGACGGCGTTCCTTGCGCTTGACGACGGGACGGTTTTTCACGGCGTCGCGTTCGGCGCGAAGAAGGACGCATTCGGCGAGGTCGTGTTCAACACAGGAATGAGCGGCTATCAGGAGATTCTGACCGATCCCTCCTACGCCGGACAGTTCGTCGTCCTCACCACGGCCGAAGTCGGCAACTACGGAGTCAATGGCGCGGACGAAGAAAGTCGCGCCTTGTTTTTATCGGGACTGGTCATCGGCGACCTTACCGAGCCGAGCAGCTGGCGCAGCGAAAAGAGCCTCGACGAATATCTGCACGAGAACGGCATCCCCGGCATCTACGACGTCGATACACGCGCACTCACGCTGCACATCCGCGAACACGGCAACCGGAAGGCGTATCTGTGCGTTGGAGGGCTAGAAGCCCTAGGACAACCAAAATCACTAGAAAACGCCGCCATCGCCAGGGCCCGCGAATGGTCTGGCCTCGACGGGCAGGACTACGCGGCGAAGGTGACATGCAAAACGGCTTATGAATTTCCTGCCGCAAAGAACGCAAGGTCGCCACACATCGTCTGCTACGACTTTGGCGTTAAGACCAACATACTCCGCTCGCTCGCCGAGTGGTCGCGTGTTACCGTAGTTCCAGCGAAGACGTCGGCAGAAGAAGTTCTTGCGATTAAGCCCGACGGAGTCTTTCTCTCAAACGGTCCTGCAGATCCAGCGGCTGTGACGTATGCGATAGAAAATATTCAGAAACTGTTGGGGAAAGTGCCTATAATGGGAATCTGCCTGGGGCATCAGCTTCTCGCGCTCGCCTGCAGCGCGAATACGGCGCGGCTCAAGTTCGGGCACCACGGCTGCAACCACCCGGTGAAGAACCTCGCCACCGGCAAAGTCGAGATCACCAGCCAGAACCACAACTTCGCCGTCGTGCCCGAGTCGATTCCCGCCTGTCTGGAAGTTACGCACATAAATCTCAACGACGGATCCATCGAGGGCATCCGCCACAAGACGCTCCCCGCCTTCTCGGTGCAGTTTCACCCGGAGGCCTGCCCCGGCCCGCACGATTCGGACTGTCTCTTCAAACAATTCAGAAATCTTATCGCACGCCGCTCTCTTCGCACCTCTGTGTGAGACAGAACCAACATTCTCTTCTATGAAAAAGCAAGTCAAGTACGTATTCATCACGGGCGGCGTGGTAAGCTCGCTCGGCAAAGGCGTTACAAGCGCCAGCCTCGCGCTGCTCCTAAAATCGCGCGGCTACAAGGTCTTCATGCAGAAGCTCGACCCCTACCTCAATGTAGACCCGGGCACGATGTCTCCATATCAGCACGGCGAGGTGTTCGTGACGGACGACGGCGCGGAGACCGATCTCGATCTCGGCCACTACGAGCGCTTCGCCGGCGTAACCTGCACCAAGGCGTCCAACTTCACATCGGGGCGCATCTACTCCGCCGTCCTCGCACGCGAACGCGCCGGCGGCTATCTCGGCGGCACGGTGCAGGTCGTGCCGCACGTCACGGACGAGATCAAGGCGGCGATCAGGAGCGCGAGCGAACACGATTGCGAAATCGTCCTCTGTGAGATCGGCGGTGTTTCTGGAGACATCGAAAGTCTCCCCTTCCTTGAGGCTGCTCGGCAGTTTCGCTTCGAGGTCGGGGCTGAAAACACGTGCTTCGTGCATCTAACGCTCGTGCCCTACCTCAAGGCGGCTGGCGAACTGAAGACAAAACCGTCGCAGCATTCCGTCGGACAGCTCCGCGCGATCGGCATCATCCCCGACATTCTCGTCTGCCGCACGGAGATGTCGATTCCCGAAGAACATCTTCAGAAGCTCGCCTTGTTCTGCAACGTGAAGCGCAAATGCGTCATCGAGGAAAAGGATGTCACAGACTCCGTCTACGCCGTGCCGCGCGAACTGCGCAAGCAGGGCCTCGACGAACAGGTTCTCCGCCAGCTTCATCTTGACATCTGGCCCATCAAGCACACGGTCTGGGATACGCTCGTCAGAAAAGCGACGCAGCCTAAAAAGCGTTGCCGCATAGCCCTTGTCGGCAAATACATCGCAATCCGCGACGCCTACAAGTCGGTACACGAGGCGCTCCAGCACGCAGGCATGGCGAACAACTGCAAAGTCGAGGTCGTGCCGATAGAGGCAGAGGAGTTTGAGACAGGATTTACAGGATTAACAGAATTGACGAAGTCTTCCAATCATGTAAATCTTGTTAATCCTGTCAAAAACAACCCGCTGAAAGACATCGACGGCATTCTCGTTCCCGGAGGGTTCGGCGCGCGCGGAGTCGAAGGGAAGATCGCCGCGATACGATATGCCCGCGAAAACAGCATCCCCTTCCTCGGCATCTGCCTCGGTATGCAATGCACAGTGATCGAATACGCGCGCGACATTCTCGGATGGAAGGACGCCAACTCGACCGAGTTTGACAAGAAGACGACACATCCCGTCATCGACCTCATGGACGGACAGCGCGGCGTCACGCAGAAAGGCGGCACAATGCGCCTCGGCGCGTATCCGTGCATCCTTAAGAAAGGTTCCCTCGCCGCGAAGCTGTACAAGATTCAAAACATCTCCGAACGGCATCGACACCGCTACGAACTGGCCTGCGACAGCGACGGGAGGGCCGCGCTTGTCGCGGCCGGTCTCGATGTTTCCGGTCTTTCGCCGGACGGCAAGCTCGTAGAGATCGTGGAGCTTCCGCAGGTGAAACATCCGTACTTCATCGCCTGCCAGTTCCATCCAGAGTTCAAGTCCCGCCCAACCGCACCGCATCCGCTCTTTCTCGGCCTCGTCTCGGCGGCGCTAAAAAGGAAGGCAAGATGAAACGCTCCGACATAAAGAAGATTCTTGTCATAGGCTCGGGGCCGATCGTCATCGGACAGGGTTGCGAGTTCGACTACTCTGGCTGCCAGGCGGTGAAGGCGTTGCGGCGCGAGGGATACGAAATCGTCCTCGTGAACTCCAATCCGGCGACGGTCATGACCGATCCAGAAATGGCCGAAGCGACCTACATAGAACCGCTTACAGTCGATTCTGTCACGGCGATCATCCGCAAGGAAAAGCCCGACGCCATCCTCCCGACGCTCGGCGGACAGACCGCGCTCAACCTCGCGATGGAGCTTAAGCACGCCGGCGTTCTTGACGGGTGCGGCGTAGAAATGATCGGCACCGATGCAGACGCCATCGCGCGTGCCGAAGACCGAAATCTCTTCAAGTCCGCGATGGGAAAACTTGGACTCGACATGCCGAAATCCGGCAGCGCCCATTCGCTCGAAGAGGCCGAGACAGTCGCCGCAGAGATAGGCATGTGGCCGCTCATAATCCGACCCGGCTTCACGCTCGGCGGCACAGGAGGAGGGATCGCGCATGATGCGGACGAGTTCCGCGCCATCGTCTCGCGCGGGCTGGAAGCCTCGCTCAATCACGAAGTGCTCGTAGAAGAGTCGCTTATCGGGTGGAAGGAGTATGAGATGGAGGTCATGCGCGACAAAACCGGAAACGCGGTGATAGTCTGTTCCATCGAGAACATGGATCCTATGGGCGTCCATACAGGCGACTCCATCACCGTCGCTCCGATTCAGACTTTGAGCGACCGCGAATACCAGGCGATGCGCGACGACTCCATCCGCGTTCTGGAGGCGATCGGCATCGCGACCGGCGGCTCGAACGTCCAGTGGGCCGTCAATCCGAAGACCGGACGCCGCATCATCATCGAGATGAATCCGCGCGTCTCGCGTTCGTCCGCGCTCGCGTCCAAGGCGACGGGCTTCCCGATCGCGAAAATCGCCGCCCTTCTCGCCGTCGGCTGCACGCTGGACGAGCTGAAGAACGACATAACAGAAGTGACACCCGCCTGTTTCGAGCCGGCGCTTGATTATGTTGTCGTGAAGGTTCCGCGCTTCACCTTCGAGAAATTCCCAGGCGCGGACACGCGACTTGGCACGCAGATGAAGTCCGTCGGCGAGGCTATGGCGATAGGCCGCACCTTTAAGCAGGCATATCTCAAGGCCGTGCGTTCGCTGGAAGCTCCGCTCGCTGGGCACGACGTTGAAAGCTTCGATCCGTGGTTCAAGGCGCAGCTCGACGAGATCGAGGCGTTCAGAAAGTTCCTTGCGTCAAAAAAGGATGTTTTGACAGGATCGCGAATTAAAAACAATCCTGTAAACCACGTCAATCCTGCCGAAAACGGCGATGACGCCATCGCACTTCTGCGACAGGCGAAAGTGTTCGGATTCAGCGACATTGAGATCGCCGAGGCAATCGGCGTCGGTGAAGACGAAGTGCGTGCGCGGCGCCTCGCTCTCGGCATAAAGCCGGATTACGGCGAAGTCGACACCTGCGCCGGCGAATTCGAGGCGAAGACGCCGTATTACTACTCTTATTATTCGCCTGCAGACTTCCAAGGTCTGAAATCTAATATGCCTGAAATCATCAGTCCTAAGTCCGCCATCCGCAAAATCATGATTCTCGGCGGCGGTCCAAACCGGATAGGCCAGGGAATCGAGTTTGACTGGTGCTGCTGCCACGCCGCCTTCGCGCTGCGCAAGATGGGAGTCGAAGTCGTAATGGTGAACTCCAACCCCGAAACCGTCTCGACCGACTATGACACCTCCGACAAGCTTTACTTCGAGCCGCTCACATTCGAGGATGTGACGGCAATCTACGAGCGCGAGCGGTGCGACGGCGCAATAGTCCAGTTCGGCGGGCAGACCCCGTTGAACCTCGCGAAGCGGCTTGAGGCGGCGGGCGTAAGAATTCTCGGCACTTCGCCGAAGGACATCGCGCTCGCAGAAGACCGCGACTTCTTCCGCGCACTCGTGACGGAAGTAGGCGTGAAGCAGCCGTCTAGCGGAATTGCCCATTCTACAGAGGATGCCATAGCGATAGCGGATAAAATCGGCTACCCTGTTCTCGTGCGGCCGTCGTTTGTTCTAGGCGGACGCGGAATGGCGATCGTATATCATGAAAATCGGCTGCGCGACTATGTTGAAGAGGCCGTTCGCGTCTCGGAAGGACGCCCGATTCTGATCGACAAATTCCTGACGCATGCCATCGAACTTGATGTCGACTGTGTCTCGGACGGCGAGACGACAGTGATCGGCGCCATACTGGAACACATAGAGGAGGCAGGATGCCACTCCGGCGACGCAGCGGCCGTCACGCCACCCGTGTCGCTTGCGAAAGAGACTGTCGCAGAAGTCGAGCGCATCGCCAGGGTATTCGCCAAGCGGCTTCATGTATGCGGGCTAATGAACATCCAACTCGCCGTAAAGGACGGGGAGGTATGGATGATCGAGGTGAATCCGCGCGCTTCGCGCACCGTGCCGTTCGTATCGAAGGCTGTCGGCTGGTCGCTTGCAGGCCTCGCCGCGCGCTGCATGGCGGGGGAGATGACTGGCCGTATTGACAGCATTCAAGCGCCCACGTTATACTGTGTCAAAGAGGCAGTCTTCCCGTTCTCGAAATTTCCCGGCGCAGACATAACGCTTACACCCGAGATGAAGTCCACTGGCGAAGTCATGGCTTTCGGGCCGAACGCCGCAACCGCCTACTACAAAAGCCAGATCGCCGCCGGGAGTCCACTGCCGACCGGCGGCGGCGTCATTCTCTCGGTCCGAGACAAAGACAAACCGGCAGTCGTCGAGCTTGCCAAAATACTTGATAAAATGGGGTATGAAATATGGGCGACACGCGGTACATCGACAGCGCTGTGGCGCGCAGGCGTTGAATCGAACGCTCTCTACAAAATAACACTCGGAGACCCAAATGCACTCGACCTCATCAGGATTGGCAGAGTCAAATGGATTGTCAACACGCGCGAAGACGGCGAGACTGCGGCGCACGACAGCATGAAAATTCGCGCCGCCGCCATCGCCGCAGGCGTTCCTGTTACAACAACGCTCGCCGGATTCGCCGAAGCCACAAGAGGTCTCGAAGCGATACTGCGCGGCGACAATGCCGCGCCACAGCCGCTTCAGTCAATCCTGGCGCGGCCTCCATCAGTGCCTTCCTAATGCCCCTGGGCGGATCATTCAGACCAACTTATGGCTCAAGGCAGGAACAGCCTGGAGAGCTTCTCAACTGAATGCAATGGAGACGATTGGATCCGCCAATGTCGCGCAAGACAGCACGCTAACACCCAAAAGCACAGCGAACTGCTTCGGGAGGGACCATTCGTCGAAGAACGCAAATGCCGCTTCGACGTCCTCCGCATGCGGCATGTTGTGGTCGAGATCGGATTTTCGTTATAGAGACAGTTCTTGAATCCGTTGGACCTGTAGCCGTCGTAGCAACGTTGCGTGTCCAGTTTGTTGAAATTCTTGCCGCCCCGTGAGAAACGCGTAGCAATGCTTTTTGGCGACGCCGATCAAATTCTGGTTCTTTCCCAGAATCCTTTGTATCGGTGGCGCTGCTCGTCTAGAACATCATCGAAAAAGTTGCAGCCGACACAATACATTCCGCCGAACGTGAAAACAGCGAGGTATTTTATCGCAAGCATGCTTGCGCACCGCCCGCCGCCAGAACTCCCAGAATGATTCTCTTGGTGCCTGTTGAAGATGGTCGAGCATTTTGACTTATACCCTTAAGTTTCTCTTTTGCTGTTTTCATACCGAATGACAGCACTTTGCATGAAAAGATCACTACCATCCCATAGACATGTGGTGAAAAGCCTCACGTAGAGGCGCAGAGATTCGGAGAATATTCCGCAACCGATCTCTTGAAACGCAAAGTCGCCTTGCTGGTTTTCCTGTATACTCTACAGGTATGAAAACAAACCACAACAAGGCGACGCCAAGAGTATACCATACTTTGAGGCAGATTGTTCAGCGAATCCCACGCTGGCTCATCGAAAAGACCGCGAACGCACACGGCGTGGACGCGCGGAAATTCTCGGCGACAAGCCACTTCGTCATGCTCATCCTCGTTGGCAAAAGGGTCAGACCCTTCTGTATAAGATTAACTGTATATGATGTGTCTGCATTCATGCCAGAACATCCTTCCCCTTACGCAGAAGCCTGTAGCGCTGCAGCGGCGACTTGGGCTTCTTGGGCAGGGTCTGCGCGATGTAACCCTGCGCCATCAGCGGATTCAGGTAGGCCCTGGACAGCCAGGGCTGGCTCGAAATACCCAGCTCCGACGCCAGCTCACTCCTGCTCCTCTCCCCCGACGCGAGGATCGCCAGAATCCTTGTCGCCGTCTCGCTGTTTCCCTCCTCCAGGGACAGCTCGCGCTTCCGCGGCACCAGACACTTCTCCGCGAGGACGGAAGGAGCCCTCTGCATCTCCTTTTCCCGATCCGCCTTCTTCCCCTTCCCGGACCCGAACATGCCGAACAGCCAGTCCACGATCCCGCCGCGCCCAACCGCATCGTCTATCTCGCCGAGCCGTGCGCGGATCGCCGCCCTGTGCCGCTCGACAATTTCGCCCCACTCGTCCGCGACTCCTTCGTAGATGAACCTGTACATGCCCCTCGCGTGCTCGTCGCCAGCCATCGCCGCCGCCCAGCTGCACCACTTGTACTCCGCCGGATCGCGGCAGATCCCGGCCTCCGCCGGATTGCAGTCGACGTATGCCGCCTGTGCGCTCATGTCCCCAACAGTCGGATTCGACCGCTTGTCGTAGAACCTCCCCTCCCAGATGGTCCCCGCATGACCCCGCCGCGAGTTGAACGACATCGTCATGTTCTGCTTGAGAGTCTTCATGAACTCGCTTGGATGGAACATCCGCCGCGCGTACGCCGCAAGCAGTCTGCGGAAATCCATACCCGCAACCGGACCGCCGAAACTCGCCCTTGCTTTGTCGTCCTCCCCCCTCAGCACCTTCCATTCCCCCAGCGCCTCGGCAAGCCTCGCCCCGCGGTACAGCGCGTTCACCCTCGCAAGGATCTCCTCCTCGGACAGTTCGCGCGCGTCGTCAAGGTAGATGAAGACATGGATGTGGTTCGATATGCAGCAATACGCCCAAACCCTCACGCACGAGAAGAACTCGACCCGCATCAGCAAGTCGACAAACTGGTCCTTCTCGTCGTCATCAAAGAAAAACGCCCTGTGCGCCACCCTTGAGACAGGGGGTGTAATTTATCCTTTATCAGAATTCACGATTTGTGGCGTATGGAATGCCAAGTTCATCGGACACTCTCAAGTATGTATCAAACTCCATCTCATCGTAGCAGCAAAAGCGCACAAGAATGGATGTTTCATGTTCCTTGAGCCATGCCGACACCGTGGAGAGCGCAATGCGTGTCGCTGGTTCAAGCGGGTAACCGTAAACACCTGTGGAGATGCAGCAAAAGGCAATAGACTTGCACTTATACGCTACCGTCTCGTCAAGGCAATTGCTGTAGCACTTTGCCAGTATCTCTGATTCGTTCATATCACCGCCCTGCCAAATTGGTCCTACGGTATGGATAATGTGCTTGGCTGGCAAGGCAAACCCCGGCGATTCGATTGCTTCGCCAGGCTGGCACATGCATCCAAGATCATGAAAATACCAGTAGAGTTCTGGACCCGCAGCATCGTGAATTGCGCCATCCACTCCGCCGCCGCCGAGAAGTGTTACGTTTGCAGCGTTGACAATGGCGTCGACTTCCTGAAGGACTACGCTATCATGAAAGATCTCAATTCTTGACATCATGTTTTTCCTTTCATTGAGCTGTTTCTATATTTATTGCGTCGAGACATCTTTGAAGCGTTGGACGGCTAATATGTATAGGGGTTGTTGTCCCTACAAATATACAGAGATCTGTTACCGCCTCGTTCTCAAGAGCCAATTCAACCACTCTTTGGAGTCGCATGAGAAGTCCCACACACATAAGCTTCTGTGCCATTGTATCGGTAGTGCCAACCAAAATAGAAGTAGATTCGTTTTGTCTCGTGAGAATCGTGGGGATTCGTCCACCGTCGCATAACTCTCTAAGTCTATTAAGTGGCACCAAAACATATACGGTGCACAAATTGCGAATGGCAGCACAGAATGAAGGCACCACTTTGTCTTTCATGGACAAATCCCCCTCCAATAGAGAATTTATTATGTTCGTAAACGCTTCAGGCGGTTTCGCCTGAAACCTTCCACCCAATCGTTTAGCTTCTTCCTTCATAATTGAACCCTTTCTCAAAGTCTGTACGAATCAGAGATATCGTCACTGCATTCTTCCTTAAAATCGGCACGAATTAAAAATATCGTAATTGGCGCAAAAAGACCGAGAACAAGAAACTTAAAAAGGCTGCGACCAAATTCTATTCCAAGTGCCGTTGCAAGATTGAAAGAGGGGTCATTGCCTTTGCGATCTTGAGGACGCATGTTAAGAAACGCATAGATGACAAGCAGCACCAAGAATAACAGTGCAGACAACACAGACAACGTTACTGCTGCGCCCAACCAACCTACTCTATCAAAATAATCATTAAAATAATTATTAAAATGCCGATAGTCCATGAATAACCATGGTATTACAAGCACATAAAGCGGCAATGCCGAACAAAGAATGATTAGCCTTTCCATGACCGGATGTTGGACATACGCCAGTCGTTTAGATTTGAGCCGACTCCTCATTTTACCTCCTTACGAGTTGTTTAGCCTTTTATCAGCCGTTCGGCACGAATAAACACTTTTTCAAGAAATGTGTCAAGATAGTACATTACCATGTGGCGGATGTCGTCTGGAACGCCGTAGTACGCTCCAGCAACCGCGCCCGTTATCGCCGCAATAGTATCTGAATCTCCGCCGATTGACACAGCATTGCGAATCGCATCTTCAAATGAAACCGACTCGAAAAATGATTCCAGCGCCTGGGGTACGGAACCCTGGCACGACACGTCAAAATCGTATGTTGGCCGTATCTCGTCCAGCGAGAAATCCATCTTATAATAGTTTTCTTCTACATGACGGCGTATCTCATCTTTGGGCGTTCCTGTTCTCGCAAGATATACGCATGAAGCTGTAGCAGCTGCACCTTTCAACCCTTCTGGATGATTGTGAGTAACTGATGTAACGGCATTTGACAACATTATGGCTTCTTCGACCGAATTGGCCGCCCATCCACATGCACTCACCCTCATCGCCGCACCATTGCCCCAACTGTTGTAGGGTTGCGGATCTTCTGAGTTGAGCCACTCGTCAAATCTTCCGCCATAGCCAGCATATGGGAAGCGTTTCCCGAATTCCTTCATTTTCGCGATGGCAAGTGTGGACACATCTCCGCCTTTCTTCTTCCAATCTGCCAATGCCGCTGCCACGGCAACGGTCATAACACTGTCGTCCGTGAACGTACATTTGTCAGGATCAAAAAGTTCAAAATCCTTTGACTTAAAGTAAACCCACTCATACTTTGAACCAACAACATCACCCACGATTGCACCTATCATTCTCGTTTTCCTTTTCCTGTTACCTGCTTAAAAATGCAAATCATTTCGCCGATTGCCCCATAACTGCGAGCATCTCCCGTCATGACCGCGAAAAATGCGCGAATTGGCGACGGCCAATGGAACGAGATGTCGGAAAACTGGGGTACAGAGGGTTTGTCGGCATAGCGAACCTGCAGGGTTCCTTGAAGCGCGGCGTGATTGCGCGGGAGTTCTTCATCGCCGCACCGTCGGGCGAGACGAGGGACGAGACCATGATCGCGCCCACGAGAATGCTCGTGAAGAAGGTGCCCGCCCCGGTTCCAGGTCGACAGGCGGCCGGTATGAGGAAAGTGGATTGTTCATTTTTTGCTTATCGACCTTTCCTTCATGGACTCGACACTGGCACAATTCTCCTCGTCAGTCGTTCTCCGACACTGGAACTCCATCTTCAGATGGTCGGGGCGAGAGGATTTGAACCTCCGACATTCTGCTCCCAAAGCAGACGCACTACCAGGCTGTGCAACGCCCCG
>DGVK01000131.1 GCA_002395905.1 Verrucomicrobia bacterium UBA4286
CGTCCTTGATGAACTTCACCTTGCCCTCCTTGAGGGCGAAGAGCGTGAAGTCGCGGCCGCAGCCGACGTTCCTGCCGGGGTGGATCTTCGTACCGCGCTGGCGGACGATGATCGAACCCGCGGTGAGCTTCTGGCCGTCGTAGGCCTTGACGCCGAGATATTTCGGGTTGGAGTCGCGCCCGTTGCGGGCAGATGCGCTTGTAGCCATTTTACGTTCCTCCCCTTATGCGATCGCCTTGACCGTGGCGACGGTGTAGTCCTGGCGGTGGCCGACTTTGCGGCGCGAGCCCTTGCGGCGCTTCGCCTTGAAGTTGATCACCTTCGGTCCGCGCTTTACGCCGTCGACCGCGAGCGTGACCTTCGCACCCTCCACATAGGGGGCGCCGACCTTGAGCGTCGTTCCGTCAGAAACGGCGCAGACCGTGTCGAGGACTGCTTCCTGACCCGGCTCGACCGAGAGCTTTTCAATCTCGATCTTGTCACCGACGCGAACAAGCGTCTGCTTGCCGCCGGTTTCGAGCACTGCGTATGCTTCCATTTTACCTGCCTTTTTGTTTCCTTGTCATCCGCCTTCCTTGTGGAAGGCCCGCAAAGGCCTCCCGCGAAAGGCTGGAAATTTTCACTCGGCGGCCTCCTGCGCGCCATCGTCGAGAATCGCCACCTTGAACTTGACGTTCACGCCGTGGCCGAGATCGATGTTCGCCTCGTATTCGCCGACTTCCTTGAGGTGGTCGGCGAGGTCGAGCTGCGAACGGTCGAGCTTGATGCCGCGATTCGCCTCGATCGCGGCGAGGAGATCCGTCGCGCTTACAGAACCGTAGAGCTTCTTGCCGTCGACCGTGTGGGCCGAAACCGTGAGCGAGAGGTCCGCAAGCTTGCGGGCGACCTCGAGCGCGGCCTTCTTCTCCTCGGCGGCGCGGGCTGCACGCTCGGCCTCGAGCTTTTTAAGACGGCGCTTCGACGCCTCGGTGACCGGCGCGGCGAGACCCTGCGTGAAGAGGTAGTTGCGCGCGTAGCCGGGGGCGACCTTGACGATCTGGCCCGACTTGCCGAGCTTCTTCACATTGTCCATCAGCATTACTTCGATATGCATGGTTCACTCCTCTCCGGCTCAGGCCATGAGACCCATGTTGCGGGCGCGCTTCACGCCCTGGCGTATCTGGCGCTGCTGCTGCGAGGTGACCCCCGTGATGCGCGCAGGCAGAATCTTGCCGTAGTCGGTGATGTAGTACTTGAGCGTCTCGACGTCGTTGACATCGATCGAGTCCTTGGGACCGAGCGGCGGACGCTTGCGGGCGGCGAATTCCTCGCCTGCCGAGCTGTTTGATTTCTTGAAAGCCATTTTCGCTTTTCCTTGAAGTTGTGTGGTTGTATGATTAGAACGGAATGTCGTCGGGGTCGCTTTCGAGCGCGTTCGCGGACGCAGGCGGCTCCGCCTCCTGCGGACGCTGCATCGGGCCGCCGCCGAGGCGGTCGCCCTGCGGCAGGAACTTGATCGTCGACGCCCTGACCTTGAGCTTCTGGTGGCGGATGCCGTCCTTCTCCCAGGAATCCATCTGAAGTCGGCCCTCGACAAGAATCGAGCGCCCCTTCGACAGGTACTGGCCGCAGAGCTCAGCAAGCTTGTCCCATGCGTCGACATCGACGAACACGGGGAACTCCTGTATCTGGCCGTTGCGGTCCCGCCTGCGCTCGTTCACCGCCAGGCCCAGACGCGCGACCTTCATTCCGGTCGTGCCTGTGGCCCTGACGTCAGGGTCGCGGGTCAGGTTTCCCATCAGGATTATTTTGTTGAAAGACGCCATCTGGCACCTCGCTTTCCGTTTAGTGGCTGAATTACGCCTCGACGGGCTCCTCCGCGGCGGTCTTCTCCGCCAGAACGGCCGCAGCGGCCGCCTCCCTCTTGGCCTGTTTCTCGGCGCGCACCGCGCGCTCCTGCGCAAGCTTCGCCTCGCGGCGGTCGTCCACGGCGAGAATCTGCACGCGGAATACCTCTTCGACCAGCTTGTAGCGGTTCACCAGTTCGGCGAGACGCTGAGGATCGATCTCGAAGCGAACTTTCACATAGACGCCGCTCTCGCGCTTCTGCATGGGGCGAGAGAAGCTGCGCTTTCCGAGCGAGACCTTCTCCAGCACGTTGCCGCCCGCGCGGGCGATCTCGGCGAGAGCCTTCTCGAGATTGGCTTCGAGGACATCGTCTTTCGAGATGCCGACGAAGATGTAAAGAGCATCGTACTTCTTCATCACTTCTTCTCCTCCGTGGTCTCTTCCTTGCCCTTCTTGATGACTTCGGGAGCCTTGGCGGCCTCCGCGCCCGCCTCCGCGCCGGCCGCAGTCGTGCCGGGAACGTCGTCCGGAGCCTTGACAACCGCGAGGGCGTACTCGCCGCGCGTCACCACGGTGTACTTGTCGCCGAGGTTGAGATCGCGCACGAACATCGTCTGGTCCAGCCCGAGAGCGGAAACATCGACTTCGAACTTCTCCGCGATGTCGGTCGGCAGGCAGTCTACGTCGATCGTCCTGAGAACCTGCTCGAGAACGCCGCCGCCGAGCTTCACGCCCGTAGGCTCGCCCACGAGAATCACAGGCACGGTCACGCGGACCTTCTCGGCCAGCGACACCTCGCTGAAATCCACATGGATTGGAGTACCCGCCAGGACGTCGTTCTGCAGTTCACGCATAAGCGCCGGAACCTCGGTACCGTTCATATCCAGCGTGACCAGCAGCTGCTTGCTGGCATGGCCGCGCATCGCCATCATGAAGTCGTGCGCAGGAAGCTTGATAAGCTCCGTGCCGCCCTTCTTCATCTTCATCACCGAACCCGGAATCATACCGGACCGGCGCAACCGGCGGACAGCTCCCGTACCCTGTTCGGTACGCGGCTCCGCCTTG
This sequence comes from Verrucomicrobia bacterium UBA4286, assembly GCA_002395905.1. GTDB lineage: Bacteria > Verrucomicrobiota > Kiritimatiellia > RFP12 > UBA1067 > UBA1067. The sequence goes on from DGVK01000131.1 coordinate 2,893, forward strand.
ATCTTTATCTGATCCATCTACTTTTTTCCTGTTTACAGCCGCGTGCTCTCGCGCACCATACGCTACCCTCTGCGGCTTAAGTGGCGATATTATACCAAAAATTCCGTGTAGAGCGCAATAGGCCGCCCGCCGCGCCTCAGAAGCCGGTTCAAACCCGGGCGGAACCTTGGCGGGAAGATTCTATTCGGCGGCGAAGACGACCTCGCCTTCGGGCATACGCCAGAGCCCTTCTGCCTCGCTCCAGTATTTAAGCTCCTCGAATCCTATGCGAAACTTCACCGTCGCCGCCTCGCCCGGCGCGAGAGTTGCGTCCTCGAACGCGACAAGCTCCTTTTTTGGCATTTCGGCGTCCGGACGGGAAGGTTTTGACGCCCAGAGCAGAACAGCGTGACGTCCGGCGATCCTGCCTGCATTCTTGACTTCGCAGGAGATTGAATACACGCTTCCGTTCTTCTCGACAACCGGTGCGCCGACTTCCCACGCCGTATACGAGAGGCCGTGCCCGAACGGATAGCGCACCGCCGTGCCGAAACGGTCGAACCCGCGGTATCCGACCCATATTCCATCGTGGTAGTACAGCGACGGGTGGTCCTTGCGCGACCAGGTTCCCTTCCCGTCGAACGCCCATTCTCCCGGATAGCTCCTGCGTCCGAACCGCATCGACGGCCAATCGTGCAGCGTCTTCCCGTAGGTGTACGGCAGTCTTCCGGATGGATTGACCTCGCCCTTTACCATACGCGCCAGAACCTCGCCGCCGAACTCCCCGCCGTACCACACGACGATGATCGCGCGCGCGGCCTCATGCCATTCCTCTACGCTCACCGGCGCGCCGCCGTTCAGCGCGACCACAAGATTCGGATTGACGCGCGCTACGGCACGTATCTCGTCCTCCTGCACGCGCCCTCCCTCGGCCTCCAGGAAAATGTCGCGGCGATCGTTCGGTTCGACGCGGGCGCCGCCGCCGGCTTCCGAATCGAACGTATGGTCTATGCCCCCGCAGTATACAACAAGATCGGCCTTTGCGGCGACTGCGACGGCGTCCTCGCCGGTGACGACGCGATTCTCGCCGAACACCATGCGGAACCCTTCAAGCGGAGTGATCTCTCGCGCGGCCTTGACCGCCGCAGCGCCGCCATACATGGCAAGACGCGTATCTTCCTCGCTCATAGCGTGACGCGCCGCGGCATACGGCCCGACGACCGCCACCGTCCTGGCCGCAGACGGCAGAAGCGCGTCGTTCTTCACGAGCACAAACCCCTCCTCGGCCGCGCGCCGCGCCACGGCTTTGTGGTCCTCGCTTCTGAACGACGCCTCGCACCGCGCCTGCAGCTCCCTCTCGCCCGGCCTGTCGGTATCAAACGCGCCCACGCGGAAGTACAGCCTCAGCGCACGCCGCACGGCGTCGTCGAAGCGCGCACGGTCTATCGCGCCCTCGGCGAGAAGCTTGAGCTCCGCCCTGTCGCGCGCCGGGTCTTCGCGCGTCGCCGACTCGATTGTCGTCCCGCCGTTTATCGCCCGCGCCATTCCGTGCACGCCGCCCCAGTCCGGCACGAACGCTCCGCTCGCGCCGCATTCTTTCGCGAGGATGTCGTTCAAATACGCGCTGTGGCTCGTCCATTCGCCGCGAAAGCGGTTGTAGCTGTTCATATACGCCCACGGGTCGACTTTACGGGCCGCGATCTCCCACGGTCTGGTGTATATCTCGCGCACAGCCCGCTCGGGACAGTCAACATCGATGACAAGCCGCGAATACTCCTGCTCGTTGAAGCAGTAGTGCTTCATGCACGGCGCGACTTTGACAGACTGCAGACCGGCGATCCACGCCGCCGCGATCTCGCCCGAGAGACGCGGGTCTTCGCCGAAATACTCGAAATTCCGCGCACAGACCGGCGTGCGGGCGATGTTCACGCCAGGCCCGAGAAGCATCCTCGCCGAGCCGTTGCCGCCGAGCGCAGCCGGATAGACGCCGCGCGTCTCCTCGCCCATCACGCGCCCTATCTCGCGAACAAGCGACTTGTCGAAACTCGCCGCGTAGGCGATCGGCGCGGGGAAATATGTCACGCCCGGACGGTTCTCCGCGCGCGGACCCGCGCCTGCGTCGAGAGTGCGGAACACCGCAAGACCTATTCGCGGAATGTGCCCCATCGTCAAACCGCCGGTCGCGTGAAGGAGATGAACCTTCTCCTCGTCCGTCAGACGCGGAAGAAGATCGTCGATTCGCGCCTCGACGTCAAGAGCGGGATTGCGGTACGGCGCGTCGGCCGGCGGCGGCACGCCGGTGTTGCAGCCGTCGCGCACCTCTTCGCGGTCTGCGCCGAACCCCAGAAAGTCCTCGCCGTACGTCTCAACGCACGCAGCAAGCAACAGAATAAATAACGCCTTTTTCATAAGTTTGCATTGTATTATATCACACTCTCGCCCCGACCGGCAACAGCCGCTCGTTCGCCGTTCTGCAAATGCATCTCGCCTCATCTGACGGACTCGATCAAATCCGCCATGGCATCTCGCCATCGCATGACGGAAAGCGGATCGTCGGTGTAGTTCGCCATATCTACCATCACCTCGCTCGGCACAGCCAGAAGAGCGCGCGCGGCGCGCAACCAAAGCGTGTCTTTGTCTCGACAGGCATTCGCCAGCCGTTCAAGCTCCAATGCATACGCATAGTCTTCAAGCCCGTCACGAAAGTTCTCCAGCCGTTGCGTCGCAACAGGGATTCCTCCCGGACCGACGCAAACCCACGAACCGTCGCCGTTGTAGTTTCGCCAGCTAGTAGGATTCCATTCTGTAAATGTGCTGCTGGAAAGTGGGTGGCGAGAGTTCCAGATGGATGTTTCATAATACAGGAAGCCGTCTGGACGCATTCGCACCGACTGCGCCCCCATAAGCAATCTACCCTCTATCGCCGGACATTCAATATACATATTGGCATACGGCGCATGAGGTCCGCAGCAAATGTACCACCACACTTTATGCCCATGCTTGCGGGCGATTTCAGCTTTATCGAAATCGTATTTGCGTGTCAACGGAGCAAACCAGTCCACGCCGCAAAGTTCGCCGCCGACACCGTACTCGCCATCATACGCCGTCGTGAAAACAGGTATTCCCGGAAATGATTTTTTAAGTTCATCAACCGCTATGCGGGCATCAGGAAAATATTCCGCCGTCAGCTCGTCGCAGCCGTAAAGATACGCATGAGCGAGAAGACCGAGTTCTTCTGCCATCTTATAGTTCTTTCTGATTGGCTCCAGAATGCTCCGCTTCCAATTCTCGTCACATCCCGGCTTTTCGCCGCTCTGCCTTGCACAAGGCCAATATCCCAGATTGAACAGACCAAGCCGCTCTTGCGACTTCAAGCGCAGAAGCACATCCCACTGAATGCGGTCACGTCCGTAGAGTGAATCCATTGTGATGTAATAATCGGCCAGGAAGTCCGCCCATTCAATACGTTGTTTCTTCCAAACATTGCAGGGCGACTCCGGATCGGCCTGCAACGCCATGGCTTTCGAGGCATGGACAGGGTCGTCATAATCTGGCGACGGCCAGTAAGTGATTGCCAGCGGCAGCGGCGATTTCTTTGGAACCGAGAAATTGTTGACCCGGATGGAGAGCGGCATCTCCAAAGGAGCGAGACCTCTTGCCCTAACACGCACAAAACCTCTGTAGACACCGGCTTTCTGACTCTCCGGACAAAAGACCCTCAGCCAGAAACTCTGCGCATCATGGCCGTTTACATCAACCGCCTTTAAATAATCTAAAATCGGGTCTGGCCACCAGCCTCTATCAGGAGTTCTCGCAATCCGGCAATATCCCGCGGCGGTGTCATTTGTGCGGACAGCACAGCCTGCGCCATAAGGGACTGGATTGGTGATGTTTACAAATCCCACCGGCGCGCAGGATATATTTGACGCCGCGAAAACATCGCCTTCTTTCGACACAAGCTCTGTGGCCGAAATCGAAACATCCCCAAGGTTCGCATCTCCCGGCAGCACGACTATCTGAATGCTTTCATGCTCTCTTCTGGCAAGACGCATGGCAAGATTTGTCGCCGGTTCGGCGGCAAATTCTCCGCGCGGCCGAACCTTGACCATGGAAGACGCCACGCCGACAACCATAGACGACGTGTCCTGTCCCGCTTTTGTACATGCCTCCCGCAACCGCCAATAGCTCGTTTCATGCCTTGTCGCTTCGGCGTGCAGTTCCGACTCGCGTTCCGCCTTCGCCGCGCGCGCTTCAAGAAGAGGAACGATATCCCGCATTACACACGGGCTCGACGCATCTGGCGGCTGTTCGCCTGGCTTAAGCAACATCAGACGATCGAGGTAGACATCAAGCCCTTTCGGAGATTCCGTGAAAAAATGCATGCGGGCGATTTTCCTGGCGTCGCACGTCTCGGGCCATTTCCCCAGCGGAACAGTCCAACGTATATTTCCAGGAGAAGATAAAAGACACTCGCCCTGCAGCCCGCGCTGAATCCTGCCGTCGGTTTCTGCGACATAAACCCAAAGCCTGTCATTTGCCAATCCGCAGTTTGTAACATCTACAACAAAACGGTCGTATTCCGACCAATCCGCTACAGGAGAAGGAAGCGTGAAGCTAGGCCACTTGGGCTGTCCCTCGCACCATGGACTGCAACGGAAATGCAATGCCTTCATTCCTCCAGTCGCAAAAGCGTTCGTTACGGTGACAGAAAAAGACGGCTCCGAAGTTCCGGAGCAGACCGCTATCTCCTGCGGCGTCTCAAAATCATAAAGCATTACCGCACCATGCGAACAACGCGCGTTCAAGCCGATGCCGAGCGCCAGCATGACATATAACACAACACACTCACTTTTCTTCATGATTCATCTCCACAAAAGTATGCAACATCACAGGCCCTAGAAGTCCTGACGGCAAAAGCGGATCATTCTTGTCCCAATGTTTCCATGTTGTAAAGGTATGACGTCCTGTCGGGCTTGTACCGCCGCGTACAACCCAGGTCGGCAATTCCTTTATGCCAATCTCTTTCACACCATTTTTGACGGTCCCGGTCCATTCACAGTCCTCCGGAAGAAAGTCATCGCCTATAAGTCTGTTCGGCCACAGATTCGTAACATCCACCTGGAGAGAAAAAGAATCGCCGCCCGGATCAAGCGCATCGGTGATGTCCACGCGGTACGGCGGTCTCCAAAGCACAGGGAAGACCCTGCCGTTGACCTTTACAACCGCAAAGTTCTTTACCGCACCAAGATCAAGAACCACCCTCGACCTACACAAACGCGGAAGCCGAATGCTTGTCGCGTATGTGGCAGTGCCGGCGAAATAACGTATGTCGGGATCGGACGAGACCGTCCAATCTGCGAGCGTGTCCCATACCTGCGTTTTTATCGATCTGCCACCGCTGTACCAATCTACCGGAAACGATACACGCCATGGAGCGGCTGTTTCCGCCTCTGCGATTTCACAAGATGCATTTTCACAGGGACGGCTCCGCGTTTCAACGGTTTTGCGCCGGAACACCACAAACGCAGAACCGCTGGGTGGCAACGATATATCGACAAATGTCCGCCCGTCCTCGATCCTCCACCGCTGTGCATCGGAAACAGTTCCAGCTTCCGCATCCCATATTTCCGGCACCCGTCCAGTCTGACGAAATGAAACACGGACGGTCTTTTCCTCGGCATTGTTGCATGCGACAAAATACCAGTCCGCCTCTGCATTGCGGCGATGTGTATACGCCGTTCCCCGCTGCATGTCGCAATCGTCAGAGCCGAAATCCGGCATTACACCAAGTCTCGCAAGAGCCTCTGCCGGCGTACATTGCAGTATACCCTTGTTCCACACCATGTCGGCATGGTTGCGCACGAATCCGTCGACAGACGGATACCCAACCAGTCCTGGAGAGCGAATCGGTTTTGCCATGCCGCATATCTTTGCCCCGGCATCCAAGAGACTTTCGACCTTCTCCAGCGTCTTCTCGCTCATCGCATCGTGCGGCGGCAAAACAAGAAGACTGTATTCGACACCGCTTGGCGCAGCTATCCTTCCGTCGATCACCGTCAACTCTTCCAACGCATCCCTTGCGCATATATCCCAGTTGTAGCCAAACGGCAGCTTCATGGCGCCGGGCTTTGCCACACCGTCCGTCTCACGGCCCTGGTTTGGAGCGTGTTCGCCACAATAGAAAAGAACATCGGCAACATGTGTTCCTTCCTGCAGCATCCACTGACAACGCGACTGGTATCGAAACCATACCCATGCATGCCGCCACCATGTCTGCGTCCGGTCAAGGTGCATCCCCCAGCGCCCCATCGTCATCCCGGGCAGATACCTGTTGTCAGGCCATGGCTGATGGACAAACCGGTGGTAGATGATGCGGTTGACACCCTCCGTGTACATACGGTCGCACTGCGCCTTGATGGCAAAAGGCGTCGTCAACCACCGTCCGCCGGCATTCGGTCCGGCCGTGAAACTTTCCATGCCAACGTACCGGCGACCCCAGACATGCGCGATCGAGGACGCAAGCCGACCGGCGCCAATGCTGACGACATGATCGCCCGCCGCCGCTTTCGACCAGCACTCACCCATGGGAATATCCGCATACCGACCATACTGCAAATGATCGGACGGACAGTTTCCGTATGGCTCCAGTGAAAACTTCAATCCGTGTTTGCGACAGTTCCAGGCAAGCCGCCCGGCATAGTTCTCGGCGAACAGATCGGCTATCACTCTGCGGAAGTCTTCAAGAAACCGTTCGCTCTCTTCAACGCTGTTGACTATACGTCCGGCAAAAACCGGGAGATACGGCCTGAGCGAATAACCTCTTCGCGATTCAAAGATTCTGTCGAGGTTCTGCGTCCAGTTTTGCGAGCCTACTTCAAAGCTGTCGACAAGAATGTTGTTGAGCCCGCTCGATACATCTCCGGCAAGCGGCCCGAGCATTTTACAAATACGCGATACATATTTGTCGAAATGATAATCCACGGCAGAGGCCGAAAGCTTGTCTACTTCAAGTCCGCGTCCGTGGTCTGAAGCGGGATGATTGCACTTGCCGGTGCAAATCGCGCCAACTCTCAAAATCAGCCAGTTGCCATGCGGAACGTCCCATGTCAAGAATCCGTCAGGAGACATGCGATCGGACAGGTCAGCCAAACTTTCTTTGCGTATCACTTGATTAAAGTTCGCGACAGTTTTGTCAATCGGTATCGGCAATCCCTTGCCGTGCGGGTCGCGGTAGCGAAAGACTTTTACGTCAAGGTCTTTCAGACGCAAATCGGACTCGGGCGCCTGATAGGCCATGACTGCCACGTCCTCGTAATAGCCATTGTCGTTCTTCGTGCGCGGTAGCCTGCCGGCGAACCGCGACGGTCCTTTAACCGGCGTTTCGGTGAACACGACCACCTTCATTCCGTTTGACGGCATATTCCAGGGTCCGCCCGACGACGACCATCCGGAACAATTAGGGATGCAGATTTCAAGGCCCAGTCTTCTGGCCTCGTTTGCGGCATGCCGCAACATGGCGAACCATTCAGGTGAATTGAACGCAAGCGGACCGGAGGGAATATCGCATCCGGCATCAAACATCTGCACACCGCCGATGCCTGCTTTCGCCAGCGCCTCGAAGTCGCAGGTTATCCCCTCCTTTGTAACGTTGCCGTTCATCATGTGATACCACGTATGCGGCTTCGCAGCGTCCGGTGGATTCAGAAACCCCCTTTCAAGGTCGCTTGCGGACAGAGCGGCGGGGTGCAGACATCCCGCTGCAAACATCACTTTTGAAACAAGGCAGATTACATCGTCTTGAAACATCTTTGACAAGCCTCCAAGCCTCAGCGGATTATCATCATAAGACCTCTGCAATATTTGACCGAGACCTCGTTTGCATCCTGCTTGACCATCCATCCACCTGTGTCGTCGCTGACGCCAAACTGCAATCTGAACGCCCCTGATATTCCGCCTGTTGCATATACAGCTACGCTGCTTCCTTTGTCTTTATATGCAGGCAGGTTCTCAGGATCGACGACACGGATCGCCGCCCCCGCAGATGCCGTCAGCGCGCCATCTACCGTCAAGTGTCCGGCGGTGTCGAAAAGCTCGGCACATGTCACTTCCACGGCGTTGGCCACTGTCACATCACCCTTGACCCTGCCCAGTCCGGAGAGCGTCGTTACAACGAGAGGGTTGCTGTTCAAGTCCAAAGTGGAATCCGCCGCGACACGCACAGGTGCGTTGTTCGGTATCGAGCCAGGATTCATGCCTCTGAGCTCCCCGCTCTCAACAATTGTGCCGCCTGAATACGTGTTGACTGCATACATGTCTATCCGCCGCCAGCCACGCTTTACCAATGGGCCGCCAACGGCATCAACCAGCGTATAGGCGCACTCGTAACGCGCAGAACGGTCAGGGCTTTCTACATAGACGCGGGTGGACTCGTCACAATCGCAGCCGCCCGAAAGAACCGTCACGCCTGTCAGTTTTCTGGATGCGCGATCATAGTCTGCATAAGCCGACGCTCCCCATCCAGCGCCTTCAAATACAATCCGCGCCGGGGCTTTGTATGTCGCCGCCGCGAAAGTCGGGTCTGTCGGCAAGGTGATTGTCCCGATGCTCTTCCCCGTCGGCGCTTCGAACTTGAGCGGCAACTGCACGATATCGTCTGTTGTTTCGCTGGAATCGAGGACAAGTCCATTTTTGTACAAGACAAAGTGATCGGGATTGCGCCCGGAAAACGCCGCTTCGCTTGGTCCGGCGTTGTTGAAGCCATAGCCAAACATTATCTTCAAAACACCTCCATCGGAATTGGCCAACACGCTTGTTCCCGCCGCCGTGTCCTCATATCGAAGGAATCTGCGGGCGGCCAACGTCGCGCCGTCCATCAGGTTCACAATGTTGGTGGATGCCACGCTGCGGCTTCCGATTTCAAAATAGTCCGTCTTGAAGAGAGTGTTTGCCCCCGAAAGCGAGAACTCGGTAGCTCCGCCGTTTGACGACATCCCCACGCGCTTGGCTTTCCCGATGTACGATATGTTCGTTCCCCCGCTCTGGTGATAAATGGTCGTGCCTGCACCGCCAATGGCAATGACGCCGCTTGTCAGTGCAACCTCGCCGCCGCGCTGAAGAAATGCCACATTGCTTCCAGAGGCGTTAATGCCGAAATCAGCGCCAGTAGATACCGTAATCGCACCATCATCCACATACAGCGCACCGCTTTCCTGATACATCCTCTTGATGGTGCTTGCGTTGCTCCCTCCGAATGAAACATTAGCCCGCCCGACGATCCGCATCTCGTCGCCAGTGGCGGAAACCCCGCCGTTCAGCCGCAGATTGCCGAAGTTCTCAACGCGAATCCTGCATGTCGCGTTCAGTGCGCCGTTGAGTGTCATGACGCGATCCGTGCCGGATGCCGTAAGTGTGATTATTGCTCCGGAAGCGGCCCCGGCAACGGAGGATATGTCGCCATTGAAGACATTGAACGAGTCATCCGCACCATAGTCCGCCAATATCTGGCGTTCCGTCGAGACGATGATCGGATACGCGAACGGGTTGGTGAGTCCGTAGATTATGAGCGGATTCCATGTTAACTTGATGGCACTCTTGGTCGGGTCGCCGGCGCAGACGACGTTGCCCTGGAGCGTCGCGCCGCCTGCGATGTCAAAATACCCCTCTCCGAGTGTACAGTTGTTCAGCATCCAAGCCCCACCGCCAGCCTTGGTAATCGTGTGTCCATTAGGATTCAATACACTGCTGTTGCCGTAAAGCCCCCAGCGCGTTTCACCATAAACCTGGGCGTCGCCGTCAAGCGTGAGAGATGCAAGCAGATAGTCGTCGTAGGCAGCACCATTGGATGGAATGTAACGGAACGCACCAAGGTAATTATTTCCCGACTTGACGCCCTTGCCGCTGATCGTCACAGCGTGGGTGGCAAAGATCGGGGATGCCGCGCCTGAGCCATGAGACGTGTACATGAAGAATGTCGCGCCGTCCTTGACCGTCAACGGGAGCTTCTTTTCAAGAGTTCCGCGTCCAATGGCATCGACATTCAAAATGCTGAGCTGTCCTTCCTCTACAACCGTCTCACCCTTGAAATCCGGAGAGGCGACCGTTATTATGACCTGGCCGGCTCCCCGCTTCACAAGTTTCGTACATGCAGCCGGAATCGCTGTGGTGTGACGGTAGTCGGCGCCGTTGTCGTCTGTAAGTATGATTGTAGCGCCATCCGTCGTCGATCCACCGTTTGCGCTGAAGATAGCGCAACAAATTGCGCCTGATATTGCAAGCAGTCTTTTCATGTTGGTTGCTCCTTCTTCTAGTTGTTTGAAAAAGATGGCGCAATTATAGCAGAAGAGGCGCACGAACCGCAAGACATATCATTCAATTACGCGCAACAGCAGTATTCCATCAAACGCAGCATTATGGTATAATGCGCGCCATGAAGCCTGCAAAGAAAAAAGGACACTACAATGTACTCGCGGTCTACTCCCTCATGAACTGCGCGGACCGCGAGCACTTCTCCGGCGTGCTTGATGAAATGGCGAACACGAGCAACTGGCATATGAGCACGATTCCGCCCGAGCATTTCACCAAACGCAGCGACCTTGTAAACGAGCACGGCGAACAATATGATGGAGCTATTCTGTCGCTGCCGGGCTCCGATGAGGTGATAGCGAGAATCGCCAGGTCTCGTCTGCCGACTGTTCTCGTCAACATCACAGACAGCCGACTTTCCGCACGTTGCGACGCCGTCGCAAACGTCTGGACGGACAACGCGAGCATAGGCGAAAGCGCGGCGCGACATCTGCTTGAACGAGGTGAATACGCTTGCGCGGGATATGTCCACGAGTTTGGACGTCCCTTCTGGTCGCGCGAGCGTCTGTACTCGTTCCGACAGACGATGAAAAGCGGCGGCTGCGCCACTTTCGTCTTTCCGGAAACCGGCGACCAGCCACACACACCCGATTCGCAGGCGTTTGTTGACGGGCTGCGCAGATGGGTGCGCGCCTTGCCGAAGCCGGCTGCGGTCATGGCCGCTTCTGACATGCGAGCTGCCGATGTGATCATCGCCTGCAGGCAGGAAGGCATTCCTGTTCCGTCGCAGGCAGCCGTTGTTGGCGTGGATCACGACGCATCGCAGCACATGCGATGCGGCATGAAAATTTCAAGCGTGGAGTTGAATTCGAGAATGATGGGCCGACAGGCCGTACGCGAACTCGACTATCTGCTCAAACATCCGAAATGGAAAGGCCGTCCCCACGAAGTGCTCATTCCCGCAAAGGGGGTGTTTGCCAATGAATCGACATCGCGTTCCGTTTCAGCCACACGGCTCGTCAACATCGCGCTTGACTTCATAGCCGCGAACAGCATGCTCGCCCTCACGCCAAACGATGTTGTCGTCCATCTCGGGTGCTCCAGACGATTGGCCGAAATACGCTTCTCACAGGTTGCCGGCACAACAATTCACAAAGCGATAAACGAAGCGCGCCTAAACGAAGTTCAGTGGCGCATCAAAAGCGGCGACAGCGTTGCGAAAGTCGTAAAAGCGATGCAGTTCAAATCTGCGAACCAGCTTTATCGGCTGTACAAGCGTCACTTCGGGAAGACCATCCGAGCGAAACCATCCGTTTGTTGATGCTGAGCATACCCGGTTGATTTCTTACGCCCGCCACGCAAAATGGTCGGCGGCGGGATATTTCTTCGCAAGGCCGTATAGCGCCGTCTTGAATGTGCAGACATTCTCGCATATCCCGCCGGGAAAAGCAAGAGGGGACTGCGGAAGCCCGTTTTTCAAGGGCCTCGCGGGGTCCCCCTCCGCTTCCTCGTGAACGGATACCACGGCTG
>DGVK01000181.1 GCA_002395905.1 Verrucomicrobia bacterium UBA4286
GGAGGCCTTCCAGAAGGCGATCCGCGCGCTCGAACGCGGCCGTGCGGGGCTTGGATTCGCGAAGAACTTCAACGAGCTTTCGCTGGACGAGCTTCTGAAGCTTCTGTCGGTGCCGAACTCCGAGCGCCATTTCCAGATGTACGAGGCGTTGAGGAAGGGCGCGACGAACGAGCAGATATTCGAACGCACCGGCGTGAAGGGCTACTTCGTGGATCAGATGCGCGAGCTCGTCGAAGAGGAAGAGGAGCTTCTGAAGTGCAAAGGCTCGGTGCCGCCAGACGGCCTTCTCGTCAAGGCGAAGAAGGACGGCTTCAGCGACAAGTATCTCGCGCAGATTCTCGGCGTGCCTGAAAAGGACATCCGCGCCCGGCGCAACGCGCTCGGCTGCAGAGAGCGCTGGTTCGCGGTTCCCGTTTCGGGCGTCGAAAACCAGGCATACTACTATTCGACATACAACGATCCGAAGCCCGGCCACGCCGCGTTCGGCGAAGCGAAGGTGTCGGCCAACCAGAAGAAGGTCATGATCCTCGGCGGCGGGCCGAACCGCATCGGGCAGGGAATCGAGTTCGACTACTGCTGCTGCCATGCGGCGATGGCGATGCGCAAGATGGGCTACGAGACGATCATCGTCAACTGCAACCCCGAAACCGTGTCGACCGACTACGATACGTCCGACAAACTTTATTTCGAGCCGGTGACAGTCGAGGACGTGCTGCAGATATACGAGGCCGAGAAGCCTATGGGCATCATCGTGCAGTTCGGCGGCCAGACGCCGCTCAACATCGCGCGCGGGTTGCAGGAAGCCGGCTGCAGGATTCTGGGAACGTCGGTGGACTCTATCGACGACGCCGAGGATCGCGATCTGTTCCACTCCATCATGGACCGGCTTGGGATCCCCATGCCTGAATCTATGATGGCGAGCGACGTCGACGGTGCGCTCAAGTGCGTCGAGAAGCTGGGATATCCTATAATCATCCGTCCCTCGTTCGTCCTCGGAGGGCGCGGCATGGAGGTCATCTACGACGAATCGGCCCTGCGCGAATACATCGCCAAGGCTGTAGGCGTAACGCCAGACCGTCCGCTCTACCTCGACCGATTCCTGCATCACGCGCTGGAGTGCGAGGCGGATGCGCTTTCCGACGGCAAGGACATCTTCATACCGGCGATCATGCAGCATGTCGAGCTCGCCGGCATACACTCGGGCGATTCGGCCTGCGTTCTGCCGCCGATTTCGATAAGCGAGACGAACAGGGATACGATTCTCGACTATACGCGCCGCATCGCAACCGAGTTGAAGGTCGTCGGCCTCATGAACATGCAGTTCGCGATCGAGAACGACAAGGTCTACGTCATCGAGGCGAATCCCCGCGCAAGCCGCACGGTGCCGCTCGTCTCAAAGGTTGCCGGCGTGCAGATGGCCGGAATCGCGACGCATCTCATGCTCGGCGACACCGTCAAGTCGATGGGCCTCGACAAGAGGCACGTCGTGCCGTACTACGGCGTGAAGGAGGCGGTTCTGCCCTTCGACAAATTCCCGGAGGTGGATCCCGTGCTTGGGCCCGAGATGCGCTCCACCGGCGAGGTGCTGGGACTTGCTGACAACTTCGGTCTTGCGTATTTCAAGTCGCAGGAGGCCGCAGGCGCCCCGCTGCCGACGAAACCCGGCAAGGTTCTCGTGTCGCTCACGGAGAAATCCGCCGACATAGAGGCCGCCGTAAAGAAGCTCGTGGATCTCGGCTTCACGATTCTTGCGACAGAAGGCACGGCCGCATGGCTCAGGGATCTCGGCATCCCGGCATATGCAGTCGCGAAAATCGGCGAAGGCCGCCCCGACTGTCTCGACGTCATCAAGAACCGCGAGGTCTCGGTGGTGATCAACACGCCGTCGGTCAAGGCCAACTCAATGGAACACCTCGGCCGCATCCGCAAAGCCTGTATCAAGTACAAGGTTCCATACCTTACCACGATCGCCGCAGCGTATGCCGCGGCGGAGGGCATCGCCGCCGCCATGAGCGGGAAGGGCGATGTGCGCAGCCTCCAGAGCTACCACGCCTCGATCGCGTAGGCCGATGGGTTCCGGGCGGATCATAATGGACTCGCGCGTAGCGCACGTGCGGGAGCTCAAGGCGGAAGTCTCGCGTCTCCGCGCGGAGAACACCGCGTTGCGCGCCGAGAACGAAGAGCTCTCGCACCATCTTGATCTCGCGATTCTGGCGGCCGAAGATCTGCGAGAGCTGCCGCCGGGCGGAAAGCTTGTCGTCGTGGACGGCTGGAACCTGGTGCTCGGAGCGGGGAGCGAGGCGAGGAGTCCGTCAGATCTGGTCGCACTTGCAAAGCGCCACCTCGACGGAAACCCGCAGGACTTAGTATGGCTCGTTTTTGACGGGCCGCGCGAGAACTCGCGTGTCGAAGGTCGCGTTCGGGTTTCCTATACGGGAGGTGCAGGTCTTCACCGCGCAGACAGATTTATATGCGACTTTGTGCGCATGGCCCGTTTCAGAGGCGACGTTTCGAAGATTGTCGTACAGACGCGCGACAAGGATTTCGCCAGAGAAATCGCGCGGCTTTCAGGTGTCTGCGGCGGGTTGTGCGAGACCGGTTTCAAAACAGATGCAACACCCCCCTTGCGCTCTGCGCGGCAAATATGATATACTACACAAGCTTTCACTTGAAAGGGGAGGCCACTTTAGCTCAGTAGGTAGAGCACATCCTTGGTAAGGATGAGGTC